>CABMEP010000026.1 GCA_902385155.1 uncultured archaeon
AGGCGACGGCGACAGCTTCACCGCGGTTGCCGCATTCCCCGCCGGCGCGGTCGCCTCGCCCGGCACGCTCTACAGGATCAGGTTCTCCGCGACGTTCATGAACAACGACGTCGCGCCCGCGACGACCCACAGGACGGCCGGCGTGGTCAACGTCAGGCTGTCCGGCTGATCGCCCCCGGGCCGGGCCGCGCCCAGTCCACCATTTTTATAACCTACCCCCAAATACAGCCATGCGCTATTCTGCCGTGAGCGGAACATACTATCCCAGCGACAAGACGGAGCTGAAGGCCGAGCTGGACAGGCTGCTCGCAGGAGCGGAGGCGGACGAGGCGGTCAAGTCCGTGAAGTCGGTCGGCGCAGCCGTCACCCCGCACGGGCAGCTGAGCGAATGCGGCGACGTGATGGCCGCGGCGTACGCCCCGATGAAGGGGGCGCAGCTGTTCACGACATTCGTGATACTGGGCACCGACCATTTCGGGAAAGGCACACCGGTCGCGATGTCAAGGGAGGACTGGCGCACCCCGTTCGGGGTGGTGAGGAACGACCGGGAGCTGGGCAACGCGATCAAGCAGGAATCCATCTTCGCCGAGTTCGACGAGAAGGCGCACAATTTCGAGCCGGCCTGCGAGGTGCAGCTGCCGTTCATCCAGGCGGCCGTCGGCGATGTGAGCTGCGTGGAGATATCCATCTCGTCGCACACCTACGATGTCGCCGCCGACATGGCGAACGCGATAAGCAAGGCGGCGGAGTCGACGGGAAGGGACATCATACTCATCGGGAGCACGGACTTCTCCGAGGGCGAGACCCCGTCCAGCGCGGACAGCGAGGACAGCGCGATCCTCGACCTCGTGAGGAAGATGGACGCGAAGGAGACGATGAGCACGATAGAGGGCGTAGGCAGCAGCATCTGCGGCCCCGCGGTCCTCGGGGCGACGATGCTCTATGCCGACAGGATAGGTCTCCGCCCGACCGTGCTCGGAAGGCGGACGATAGCGACAGGCAAGAAGGAGGGCGTGAAGAGCTTCGTCTCCATCGCCTTCGGGAAATGAGCATCAGGGTTGCGCGTCATATCGCATTCATTCGGTGGTATCATGGCGATGTCGGACATCAAGGAAGAGATACAGAGGAGGAAGGAGGAGCACGTCGGTTTCGTCCTGAAGAAGGAGGTCCAGAACCGGTCTCTCTCTCCGGGGTTCGAGGACATCCAATTCGGCTACTCCGCATTGCCGGAGATAGACTTCTACCGCGTGGACATCAAGACCAGGATGTTCGGCAAGGATCTCTCCGCCCCTCTTATGATCGACGCGATGACCGGCGGCTATCCGAAGGCGAAGCGGATCAACCGCGACCTCGCTGAGGCGGCGGAGGAGACGGGCATCGCTTTCGCCGTCGGCTCGCAGCGCGCCATGATAGAGGAGCCGATACTGGCTGACACCTACAAGGTGAGGGATGTCGCGCCGAACATCCCCATACTAGGCAACATCGGCGCCGTCAACCTCAAGGAGAGGGGGATGGCGTTCAGGGTGGAAGGCGCCCTCAAGGCGATAGACGCCGACGCCCTCCAGATACATCTCAATCCGCTGCAGGAGATCATCCAGCCGGAGGGCGACAGGAACTTCGAGGGCTGCCTGGCCGCGATAGAGCGGGCGCGCGACCTGATCGACGTCCCCATAGTCATCAAGGAGGTCGGCAGCGGCATCACGGGCGAGATCGCGCGCAGGCTGGAGAAGGCGGGCGCGAGGATGATCAACGTCTCCGGAGCTGGCGGCACCTCGTGGGGGCGCATAGAATCATTGCGCCACAAGCGCGAAGGCCATGGCCTCAGCGATGTCGGCATCCCGACCGCGGTCTCCCTCATCGATGTCTCAGGCTCGGTGAAGCTCCCGATCATAGCGTCAGGCGGCGTGCGCAGCGGAGTGGACGCGGCGAAGAGCATCATGCTCGGCGCGTCCTACGCGGCGGCGGCGTTCCCGTTCCTCGCGGCATGGGACGCGGGCACAGCCGGCAACGTGATCGCTACATGGAAGGAGGAGCTCCAGGCGGTCGCGTTCCTCACCGGCTCCAGGAACCTGAAGGAGCTCGCGAAGAACAATGTCCTCATCACAGGCAGGACGAGGGAGAACCTCCGGGCCATGCAGGAGCGCGGCAAGTGGACGCGAAGATGATTTTAATCTAGGATGATAGGGTATCTCAGGCAAAAGGTAGCGAACATGGAACTCAATCAGATCATCAGGAAGTGGGCGCTGAAGAACGCGCACGACTACGGCAAGGCCGACATGGGATCGGTAGTCGGCAAGGTCATCGCCGAGATGCCGGAAGCCAAGAAGGACATGAAGTCCGCGATGAAGCGCATCAATGACATGGTGGAGGAGGTCAACGGCATGAAGAAGCCGGCGATCGAGAAGGCGCTGAAGGAGTTCGAGTTCCAGGAGAAGCCGAAGGAGGAGGAAAGGAGGATACGACTCCCGCCGCATCCCGAGGGCAATGTCGTGACGCGCTTCGCCCCGGAACCGTCGGGTTACGCCCATATAGGCCATGCGAAAGCGGTCCTCCTCAGCTGGGAAGCCGCGAGGGAGAACGACGGCAGGTTCATACTCAGGATCGACGATACCAATCCCGTTCTCGCGAAGCAGGAGTTCGTGGATTCATGGAAGGACATACTGGCCTGGCTCGGCGTCGATTGGGACGCGGAGTCGTTCACGTCCGACAGCATGGACATGTTCTACGCGTACGCGCTCGAGCTCATCAAGCGCGGAAAAGCGTATGTCTGCGAATGCACAGCCGAGCTCATCAAGCTCAACCGCGAGGGAAGGAAGCCGTGCGCCTGCCGCAACAAGGTGGAGATGCAGAACGTCAAGGACTTCGAGCGGATGACCACGGGCGGATTCAAGGAAGGCAAGGCCATCCTCAGGTACAAGGGTGACATGCGCGCCCTCAATTCCGTCATGCGCGACCCGACGCTCGTCAGGATAGTGGAGGAGAAGCATTTCAGGCAGGAGGACAGGTACTCCGCCTGGCCCTCGTACGATTTCGTCACCCCTATACTGGACGCCACGCAGGGCGTCACCCATGCGATCAGATCCAAGGAGTACGAGCTCAGGGACGAGCTCTACTACGCGATCATAGACGACCTGGAGATCAGGAAGCCGATCATGCTCTCCATCTCCAGGCTGGTGGTGAAGAACAACTCCACGCAGAAGAGGGTCATCAGGAAGCTGGTGCAGGAGAACGTCATAGACGGCTGGGACGACCCCCGGCTGCTCACCATGATAGGGATGAGGCGCAGGGGCATACAGCCCGCCGCCCTCAGGGAGTTCGCGCTGTCGTTCGGAGGCATCAGCACGTCCGAATCGAAGGAGGCCACCATCGACCCGCTCCTCCACGCCAACAGGAAGATACTCGATCCCGTCAGCAAGAGGATGCATTTCGTCAAGGACCCGATCGTGCTCATCATCAAGGGATTCAGGTCCGAAGTCGACCTGCCGTTCCATTCCGAGCAGGAGCTCGGCTCCCGCAATCTTTCCGTCAACGAGAAAGTCCTCGTCAACAGGGACGACATCAAGGAAGGGGAGATACTCCGATTGAGGGACCTGTGCAATGTCGGCATCACCGAGATCGTCGGCAACTCGGCCAACGGAAGGCTCATTGAGACGAAGGAGATGCCCGCGAAGAAGATACAGTGGGTGCCCGCCGACTCCGCCGCGAAGGTCAGGATACTCAGGCCGCTCGAGCTCATGGACGGCGACGTCCCGCGGAAGGACAGCATGCAGGTCGACGCGGGTTTCTGCGAGGCCGGCTGCAAGGAGCTGAAGGAAGGCGACATCGTCCAGTTCGTGCGCTACGGCTTCGTGAGGAAGGAGAAGTCCGGGCCGAACGGCGAGCTGTCGTTCGTGTTCAGCTGCTGATTTTTGTCGGATACCGTCTGATTTTGAGACGCGAGGCGCTACGCCATCGCCGATGTCGAAGCGAATGTATTTATACTGGAAAAGCATACGATAATTGCAGGTGATGTTAATGCAGACTATGGAGAAGAGGGGTGTCAGGGTGCTTGTCCCTTGTTCTGAGGGAGTCACGGCAGATGAGCTGCCGACGCTGATGAAGACAGCGAACGTCCTGACCAACAAGCAGTTCGATCATGTTCTTGTCGAGACCGACATCTGGAAGTCAGTAATGGAATATTTACCTGCCTGGTCGAGAACGATGACCGGCTATACAGAGCCAGGCAGGAGATTCGGCTCTGCGCTGGAATACACCGATTCAGAATCAGGGCTGATCTGGACATTTCCTGTTCCGGCAGAATTCAGGAAGACAAAGAACGGGATTCTTGTCGTTGAGAACTTCGGGCTTGAGCGAAAAGGAAAGAGAGTGATCATTCAGGCCAATGAAGCTGATGTTTGTCTAATCAATAACTTTCCCAATGAGACAGAACAATGGTACAAGGCAGACCAGACATTTGGCATTCCATACGGCTCTCCCATAGAAAGATCGGACAGCGCCAGATACCTCTGGAGAATCAATAAGAGAGTCGGCCCTGTCGCCCGCGGCGACTACGACGGCTACTGCAGGGGGCGTGGCGTCGGCGTCGACAGCCTGCCGTCGAATCGTTTCGGGGTGCTAGTTGAGGCAAAGGATGCCGAACTGAGCACGGTTCAGGCCAAGCTGCAGCTCGCCGAGAAGATTGCGCCGGACGCGGCAGCCGAGCTGAAGAGGCTGGCAGAAACCACAAAGCCGGAATCAATCGAGAACCTAACCGAATTGATCAAGCTCCTGACTGGCCAGTAAAACGCAAGCTCGGGCCACGCGCCACTTCACAGCGCCCGTTTGGTTTATCTTAGCCTATTTAAAGCGCAACAGAGGATATCCATCTATGACTCTCAGGCTTGTCGTACTCGGCTCAGGCGCCGCGGTGCCGTCTCCCGAGCGCAGCCTCACATCGGTGGCGATGCGCTACGAGGGCGACGTCTACCTCTTCGACTGCGGCGAGGGGGCCCAGCGGCAGATGATGAAGTGCGGCATCAGCTACGCGAAGGTCAAGGCGATATTCCTCAGCCACCTGCACGGCGACCACATCTTCGGCATCCCCGGTCTTGTTTATACATTGCGCATATCCGAGCGCGTCGATCCCCTGCTCATATTCGGCCCGCCCGGGACGAAGAAGAGGGTGGCGGAGCTCGTGGGCGCGGATGTCGACTTCCTGAAAGTGGAGGACATCTCCGCGGGATGGGCTCACGACATCGGCGGCGCGGAGATCGGCGCTTTCGAGACGAGCCACAAGCCGGGGTCGCTGGGCTACGTCTTCGAGGAGGAGAAGGGCCTGCGGTTCGACAAGGAGAAGTGCGAATCCCTCGGCATGAAGGGCCGCGTCTTCAAGACCATCCAGGAGAAGGGGGAAGTGACCATCAAGGGCAGGACGGTCAAGATCGCGGACGTCACCTACATGAAGGAGGGCAAGAAGATAGTCTTCAGCGGCGACACCGAATACTCCAAGTCTCTCGTGAAGGCCGCCGCGGGCGCCGACGTGCTGTTCCACGAGGCGACATTCATGGAGGACATGCGCGCGAAGGCGGGCGAGGACAAGCACTCCACGGTGAAGGACGCGGCCAAGGCCGCGAAGGAGGCGAAAGTGAAGAAGCTCATCCTCTATCACATCGGCAACAGGTACAAGGACATGGCGGCGTTCGAGGCCGAGGGGAAAGGGATATTCAGGGACCTGGAGGCCGCCCGGGACAGGATGGAGATACTGGTCTGACCGGCCGGTGCCTTTTGCGATCCACCCCAGCACCACGTCGGCGTGAGAAGGAATATATATTTCATCAGAGCCCAATATCCATGACCAGCAGCAAGGAACAGCATCCAGAGAAAGAATCGCATCCGGATCCGCTTATCGAATTCAGCCGCATAGAGAGGATAGAGAGGGGCACCCCCGCGCTGATGAAGCTCGTGTTTCCCGAGCAGACGAGGGAATCCGCGAGGGACGTCTTCAGGCGCCCAGAGGTCAAGACGGCGGTGATCCGCCTCCTCGGCTACTGGGACAGCATCGGCGGAGCGCTCCCCTCCCACAATTTCGCGCATGCGATGGACGTCTCGTTCTACGCCGTCTGCAGGGCGGTCGACTGCAAGACCGAGCCCGAGCACCTGTCCATTATCGCAATCGCGGGACTGTTCCATGATGCGGGCCGCATATACCGCAAGAACGACAGCATGGTCCGGCACATAGTGGGCAAGGACGATTATCACATCGCGGAATCCACGAACAGGTCGATCAAGGTCCTTCACGACAGGATGTCGGACCAGATGAGCCATGCGGGCATCCGGCTGACGACGAACGCGATCGAGGATCCCCTGAGCCAGCTCGGGAGGTTCGTGCACGGCGCGGACGCGTTCGAGCTCTGCAATCCGATACGCAACTCCGCGATCGCCTACGAGTCCCGCGTCTCCAGGCGCCAGGGATCGAGATGGGCGATATCGAAATTCTACGGCGCGATGGCCAAGAAGCTGGAGGGACTGAACGAGATCGAGAGGATGAAGGCGATGCAGGCGTGCTGGGTCCTCGCGGATTGGGCGTATGGAGGCCTGCACCGCGCTCCAGTGAGCCGTTCGGTGCAGGAGGATCTCGGATTCTGCGCGCACAGGGGGATACAGACGCTCTTGCTCGAGTCCAATGGCGACATCCAGAGCAGGCTCGCGTCCATGAGCCCGATGTTCAAGCTCCACAGCAACTCCATCCGCCGCAGGTGCATGGAGAGCATGGTGAAGAAGTCGTCCAGGGAGCTCCGCAGGCTGAGATGGCTCATGCGCGACGACAAGGCCTATTGCGATTCGCTCAAGGCTCTGGAGAAGAGAGGAAAGCTGAACAAGAAAATCAGTTGATCACACTGCGACAGGCTAATCCTGATCCAGACGGGTCTCCGGCAGTCCGCCGAGGAGCCCGATCCCTTCGTGCCCGACCCCCGTCAGCTCGTGGTTGATCCTCGTCCATGTCTCTTCGTCGAACGGGTTCTTCTTGCCGTCCTTTTTCGCTCTCGCCCCGATGGTGTAGAGCGCGCTGGCCGCGTTGTACCTGATCCTCTCGTCCTTGTCGCCGAGCGCCTTCAACAGGAACGCCTTGGCGCCCGTTTCCATGCGCGCGAGGCTCTCCACCATGCCCGTCTTCAGGAGGCGTCTCACTCTCCTGTCCATCACCGCGCCCTTGCTGCGTGCGAATGTCTTCTGCATGGGTATCATGCTCTTCGGAGGTATTTATTCGTTGCTTTGGCGGCGCTGCCGCTGGGGGCCGTCAAACAAAAGAAAGGGAAAACAGAACGGAAAATGCTCAGGCTGCCGGCTTGGCCGGCCTCTCCTCGGTCATCTCCATCTTCGCGTCTAGCGCCCGCAGGATGGCCGCCGCCCTCATCCTGTTGAGGTTGGCGGTATGATTGAAGAGGTCTGCCGCGAGGGCGTCCGGGAGCTTCTTGGTCTTCTTCCACTCCTCGACGATCTTCGCGCCGTCCTTCTCCTTGGCCTTGACGAGACCCGAGATCTCGAGCTTTCCGGAGTCGTTGGCGTAGGCTATCGTGAAGGTGTACCTGATCTCCACTCCGTCCTTCTTGGACGTCATGCCGTCTATGGAGATGTCTATCTTCCCGCCTTCGGCCAGCTTCTCCTTCTTCCTCTTTATCTCGAAACGGTCGATCGTGTGTTCGGTTATCATCAAGACCACTTGTCATCTACGGGCTATCAGCCCTTGAAATCAGCCTTCACGAACTTGTAGACCTTGCCGCCGCACACCGGGCAGATGCCCACGAGCTGCGCGCGCTCTCCGGTCTTCGTCTTCAGAGTCTTCTTCTCGAACTTGTCTGACTGCACTTTCTTCCTGCACTTCATGCAATAAAATTCCTCGGCCATTGTCTCCCTCCCTACCACCGATGTCATTATGGCCGCGGACGTCAAAGGCCCGCGGTCAAGGACGCGATCATACAGTGTGGAACGTGAATTGACTGTTCGGTTATCTCCTGATGTCTATGGACTCGTCAGGCCTCATCTCTATGACCTTTCCGCGCGTCACGCGCCTGGAGAAGTCCCTGACGTCCTGCGATATCCTGTCGAATGTGTTGTAGTGAATCGGGATTATAAAGTTTGCCCGGAGCAGCTTCGTCGCGTTCGCGGCGTCGATCGGGTCCATGGTGTACCCGCCGCCTATCGGCAGCATGGCGTAGTCGACGTTCATGCTGAGCATGTCGTTGAACTGGTATGTGTCTCCAGCATGGTAGATTGTCACGTAGTCGTTGATGATGTATCCCACTGGATACTGGGACTGGGGATGCGCCGCCTTCACGACTGAGACATCGACGCCCTTCAGCTGGAAGCGGTCGCCTATCTTGACATCCACCTTCTGCCTGGGGTTCAGGTCTATGATGGCGAGCGTCTCCTTCGGGGCGACGACGGTCGCGCCCGTCCTCTCCGCGATCTCCTTCACGGTGTCCGGATCGCAGTGGTCCTTGTGCTCGTGGGTCAGCAGTATGAGGTCGGCCTTGCGGATGAGCGACGGCTTCAGCACGGGTATCTTGAGCGAGTCGCGTATCCCTGCACCGAAGAACGGGTCTATGAGTATGACATTGCCCTTCAGGCTTATCTCGAAGCCGGAATGGCCCAGATAGTGTATGTAGTCCCCCATGTCAAAACCTGCTAAACCGCGCCGTAAGCCTATTGTGTCTTATCTAACACTATCTCAGCCAAATTTAAAAGCCTACCCGGATGAAGATAATGCATGGATTCTACGCGTTCTGGGACCGGGGCCCGGCTGCTGGCTGTCGCGATCGTTCTGCTAGCCGTGCTCGGCGTATCCCACGCGGCGTTCACGCGCTCGTTCATGACAATGCAGATACAGGTCAACGAGGACGGCGGCGCGGACGTGAGGAACGAGCTCAGGTTCTACATGACGACGACGGATTCCATCGACCTCTACAAGCTGTCGATCAAGACCACCAACGACCTTTCCGGCTGGAAGGAGCGGCTCGGCCTCAACGACATCCGCTTCTATACGGACACGTCGCGAGCGCCCGTGGAGAACATCAGGGTGGACGCGTCCCAGCCCGACACTTGCAATTCCGACATGACCGCGTGCTACGGCACGTTCACCTACACCTACCACGTCAAGCCTCCGACGAACAATTCCGGCCTCGTCAACGTGACCAAGTACGTCAGGCCGCGGGTCATCAGCTACGTGCTGGATCCGGACGCGCTCGCGTTCGACGTCTCCTCGCTCGGGGAGCAGTTCATACCCGACCGCACCTCCGTGGAGATCACGATCCCCGCGGACGCGGTCAGCGTCTCCATCAGCCCGAGATCGGTGGAGTACAGCGACAAGATATCCAAGGGGGCGGACAAGTTCACCTGGCAGGGGCGCATGTCGCTCGCCGGCGCGGAGCTCTCGTTCGAGAGGAAGGAGTCGCTCGCGTCCGAAGTGGCCAATTTCTTCAATGACGTGACCAAGACGTCCATGGCGTGGCTGACATCCACCGAAGGGATGGCGCTAGGCGGGGCGGCGGCGCTCATGATCATCGCATACTTCATGCTCCAGAGACGCAAGGTGTCATGATGACCTCGACGAAAGGCAGCAAGACCGCTGGTTCGGTGGACATCTCCACCCTCCACCAGAACGACAGGTCGCTCCTTACCGCACTCATCGGCAAGAAGGGCATTTCGTTGCAGGACGCCGCCCGGGCCGCTTCCCTTAACCCTGACTCGGTCATGAGATCCGCATTCACTCTTAGCGCTTCCAATCTTCTGCTCATCAACGAATCGAAATCGGAACGCCTCGTTCTCACAGATGAGGGCAAGCGCTTCCTGGAGAACCGGTTCCCGGAGCAGCGCGTCCTTGACGCTGCCGAGAAGCATTTCGCTATGGACAGGCTCAGCGAGGAGGAGAAGAAGGTCGGCGTCGCATGGGCGTCCCGTCTCGGCTGGGTGAAGGTGTCGGACGGCAAGCTGCAGGTCAAGAGCAAGCCGCAGGCGTACGGCATATACGACGCGCTCAAACTGATCGGCCAGGGCAAGGCGCCCGACAAGGCGTCCGCGGAGCAGCTCGTCAAGAGGGGCAGCGCGGCGCTCAAGGTCGACAAGTCGTTCTCATTCACGCTCACTCCCGCGGGCGAATCCGCCGCGAAGGGGGCGAAGGAACTCATAATATCCGGCACATCCGGCGCGGGAGCGGAAGTCAACGAGCTCACGCATGAGATGCTCTCCACGGGAAGCTGGAAGGAAGCGAGGTTCAGGAAATACAACACATCAGCGCCGGTTGAGACCGCGTCGCATGGGGCCGCGCACCCGATCAGCGCCTACGTCTCCAGGATACAGCAGATATTCCTCAACATGGGATTCGAGGAGGCGACAGGCAACGAGGTCGAGTCGTCTTTCTGGAACTTCGACGCCTTGTTCACCCCCCAGGACCATCCCGCCCGCGAGCTGCACGACACGTTCTACCTCAAGCAGCCCGGATACGTGGAATATCCCAAGGACGTCGCGGAGCGCGTGAAGGAAGTGCAGGAGAAGAACTGGAAATACTCATGGAATCCGAGCGTCGCCGAGCAGGCGGTGCTGCGGACGCACACCACGTGCATATCCGGCAGGAAGCTCGCGGAGCTCGGCAAGAAGAGGAGCAGGCCGGCGAAGTTCTTCGCCATCGGCCGCGTCTACCGCAACGAGGCGACAGATTTCAAGCACCTCGCCGAGTTCTACCAGGTGGAGGGCATCGTGGCATGGAAGCGCGCCAACTTCAGGCACCTTCTCGGGGTCCTTTCATCCTTCTACGGCCAGCTCGGCATGAAGGTCAGGTTCAGGCCGCACTACTTCCCCTACACCGAGCCATCACTTGAGGTGGACAGGTGGGACGAGGGGCGCAACCAGTGGATAGAGCTCGCGGGAGCAGGCATACTGAGGCCGGAGGTCTCGATGCCGCTGTGGGGCGCGTACCCCGTGCTCGCATGGGGCATGTCTCTGGAGAGGCCGATCATGGCGAAGCTCAAGGTGAACGACATGAGGTCGCTCTACACGAACGACCTCGAATGGCTGAGGAACACGGAGATCAAGGATTGAAACAGATCGCAAGCTGATGATTATGGCGACGATGACGTTCGACCGGAAGGAACTGGAGCAGTTCATAGGCAAGAGCAGGCCGCTCGAGGAGATAGTGGACTCCTTCGAGATGCTGGGCATGCCCGTGGACAAGGCGACGGAGGACGAGATAGTCGCCGACATCACTACCGATCGCGTCGACATGTTCACCGTCGAAGGCGCAGGACGCGCCATCGGCCAGTTCCTCGGCATCAGCGGGCCGAGGAAGTACAAGGCAGAGGCATCCAAGGTCGTCATGAACGTTGATAACGTACCGGCCCGCCCTATTGTTCTCGCATTCATCGCGAAGGGTGTGAAGCTCGACGAGAAGATGATCCGCTCATTGATCATGGCGCAGGAGAAGCTCCATGAGACGTTCGGAAGGAAGAGGAAGAAGATAGCGATCGGCATCCATGACCTTGACAAGGTCTCGCCGCCGATCTCCTACCGCGCGTTCAAGTACGTCACGTTCGTCCCGCTGGACACGGACAAGGAGATGTCGCCGGCGGACATACTGAAGGAGCACCCGAAAGGAAAAGAATATGCCCACATATTCGACGGGGTCACGGAATATCCGATGGTGATGGATACCAAGGGCGTGCTGTCGTTTCCGCCGATAATCAACTCCGAGCGCACCCGCCTCACCGACAAGACCAAGAATCTCCTGGTCGACATCACCGGCACTTCCGAATCCGCCGTTCGCAGCACCGCTCACATTCTTGCCACTGCACTCTACGATCGCGGGGCGAGCATCGAGAACATCAAGCTCAAGATGATGCAAGGCGGAGAGCAGAACAGCCTCATATTCGAGAGGAAGGAGAAGCTTTCGCTCAAGTTCGCCAACAAGACATTGGGCCTGAGGCTCAAGCCGGAGCGGGCGATCGAGCTCCTCGCCAAGATGGGATACGCCGCCACCGCGGAGGAAGGGAAGGGCGCTAAATCCGATACCATCACGATCGAGGTCCCGCCGTACCGTGCGGACATCATCCACGAAGTGGATTTCGTGGAGGACATCGCTGTCGCTTACGGCTACGAGAACTTCAAGCCGGACCTGCCGAAGCTCATGACGATCGGATCGCTCAAGCCGGAGACGCAGACAGAGAACAATATCCGCGGCATGCTCGTCTCGTCGCAATTCAACGAGATCAACAGCTGGACGCTCACCAACGAGGAGACGGACCGCAAGGCGCTCATCAACGACAGCGGAGTGGAGATCAAGAACCCGAGGACCAACGACTTCACGAGGTTCCGCACCGATCTCCTGCCTTCGCTTCTTTCCGCCCTCGCGATCAACAAGACGCGGGGCCTGCCGCAGAGGCTGTTCGAGATCGGCCGCGTCGCTGACGCCAAGGGCAATTGCTCCACCCATCTCTGCTGCGTCATCACCGCCGAGCGCGCGTCGTTCAGCGACATCGCGGGAGTGTTCGATGTGGTGAAGAGCTCGCTGAACGCGACTGCCGAACCGGCGGATGCGGGCAAGGAATTCCTGATCCCGGGCAGGTCGGTCAGATTCATCCGCGAATCAGGCAAGATTGAAGGGAAGAAGAGGGAGGCCGACGGAACCGTAGGTTCCATCGGGTGGTGCGGAGAGATACACCCGCAGGCGCTGGAGAACTTCAAGATCGATTATCCTGTCGCGGCGTTCGAGATCCTATTGCCTACTGTCGTTCCAGCGAAAGCGAAAAGGGCCTCACGACGGAAGGCGAAATAAGTCGTTTTTTAATTGTTTTTATTGTAAAGTGAGGCATGCAGCGATCAAAGAGGTTCCTGGTGCTCCCGCGTTCGAAGGACAACTCCAAGCGCGAGCTGAGCGACCTGCTGAAGAAGGCAGGACTGACGTCCGCGAAACTGGAGACGGAACTGATCGGGGACTCGCCGGTCATCTGGGTGACCTGCGGCGAGGAGAAGAAGGTGCACGATCTCCTCAGGAAGGCGGGAGTCAAGTCGTTCTCTTCCGACATGACCACGATCAAGCTGCCCGAGAAGCCGGGAGAGCTCGCCAAGATCGCGAGGGTCCTCACCTCATCGCACATCGAAGTGAGGGACGCCCATCTCATCCTCAAGAGCCACGGATTCGCGATCTACGGCGTCACCACCGACAAGCCGGCGGAGACGAGGCGCATCGTGGACAACATGCTGGAGTTCATGGAGAAGGAAGGAAAGGAGTAAGCCTAGTGAATAACTCCCGTTCCAGTTAGCTCCAATCTGATTTTAGTAAAACAAGAATCAATCCTTTGTCTCTATCTCGATGCCGCCTTTCCCCACTGTGGCATTATGCTTCTTCAGGAAGGACTCAAGCTCATCCTTGTTCCCGCCTTTCTTGATGCGCTTGTACTCCTTGATGAGATCCTCGACCTCATGGACGTGCGCCTTGATCCATTCGCCCTTCGCCTTCTCCTCTCCGACTTCCTTGTTGAGCTGTTCCACCCTGTCCTCCTGGTGCTTCAGTTTCTTCCGCGCCTTGTCCGCGACAGAGCCTGAAGCGGCTTTCTTCGCTGCTTTCTTGCCGCTGGCGTGCAATTCAGCCAGCAGCGCCGACAGCGATGGGAAAACCTTGTCATCTATGGTAGGGTCACGCTCGCTGAGCATGTAAGTACCGTCGGTCCTGAGCACCACCTTCAGCTTCTCGGTCATCTCTCTAACAAAATCATGGATTTCGGAGGATACGGTCTCCTTCTCCTTGGCCGTCAGCCTGTCAAACGGCGTTTTCTGGTCGATCCCTCGCGCGCTCAGCAGCTCGTTCATGTAGAGCGCGGGGACGTTGATGTTGCGAGTGATCACCACGATCGCCTTCTCGTCCTTCCAGTCCTTCGCGAGCACATCGCGGACCGCGTCCATCGTTGGTTCGGCCTTCCTCATCTCCGGCGCGGAATATGTCGCTCCGTTCTTGATGTTGCGGCCCTTCCCCTCTTCCACTCTCTGGACGGCGAGTATCTTCCCAGTCGCGTCGGTCAGTATCAGATTGCCTTTCCTGAAGAGCTCCACGATGACTCTCGCCTCTCCGAAATCGAAGGCGAGTATCCTGTCGAAATTCATCTGCTCTATTCCCGTGAGAACCTTGTTCTCGAGATGCTTCCTCAGGAAGAGAACGAGATTGGTCTGCTCCGCCCCTTCCTGCGGCGCCTTCTCCGTGAGCATGACCGCGTAAGGCAGGACGATGGTGACATCCTGTCTCGCGCGCGTCTGTTCCTCTTCGGTCTTCACGGCCTTGCCCTTGAACCTGAAGACGAATTCCGTCTGCGAAGTCTGGTACGCTTTCTCCAATCTCGCTCCCACTAAAGGCAATAGTTCCTGTAGAAGTATGGCGACATCGATGTTCGTCAGTTCGCGGAAGCCAGCTGGTGATGATGCGTCTAGCATACTGGAGATTAGCGAATAAGGTTGTTAAACCTGTGCTGCAGGCTTATCGTTCCCTTACGCACACGTAAGTGCCCCTGTTGGTCGCTGCTCCTTTCTTGAGGGCGTAAGGCTTGAATCCGACTTCTTTCATGATCTTCAACGTCCTGCTTATCTCGAAAAGGCCGAGCTCATGCCTGTCTATGAAATGCGTCGTGCCCTTGTTCCTCTCGGCCACCAGGAAATGCAAGTCCAGTATGGAGACGTTGCCTCTCTTAGCGGAAACGTCTAACCTGGCTATCTTGATGTCTTCCCCGTCATACAGCAGGCTGTGCGGGCTGCCGACGCGAAATGTCGCTTTCGTGAACCACGGTTCGATCACCGCGATTCCCCCTGGCTTGAGGTGCTTGTAGAATCCATTCAGCGTCTTTTTCAGATTGGGATAGGTTTTGACATATCCGATGGATGAGAACAGGCAGACGATGACATCGAATTTCTTGTTCAGATTCAGTTTGGTCATGTCCGCTCTCTTCAGCGGAACGCCTTTCGCCTTCTGCCTCGCGACTCTCAGCATTCCTGCATTGATATCGGTGCCGATGCAGTTGAAACGGTTTTTCAGGTATTGCAGGTAGTTCCCGGTGCCGCATGCGACCTCGAGCAATTCTTTCCCGTCGGATTTCTTGTACCTCTTGATCAGTTTCATGAGCTTTCGGGAATCGTCCTTGTAATCCTTCATCGAATATACCAGGTCGTAATACTTCGCCAGGTTCTTGTAGAGCAACTGCTTCTCCATAGCAGTGATTGGTGCTGTGGGATTTTAGAATTATCTTTTAGGGCTTGAGAATAGAAAAGAAATAGAGAAAAACAGTTTGTCAGAATCAGTCGGACTGGAGGACCATGCCTTCCACGGTCTTCTTGATCCAGTCGGGCGAGTACAGCAGCCTCGTCAGCGTGGAGTGCCCGCGTATTCCCTTGCCGGACTCAATGGTCTCAACAAGTCCGAGCGCCTCAAGCTCGCGCAGGTACTCCTTGCACCAGCGCGAGGAGCGCTTCTCCTTCCCGCTGTCCTTGCATACGTTCTGGTATGTCTCGTAGAGCTCTCCGGTCATGAACATGTGGTTGTGGTCCTCGCCGAGCCTCTGGTACTTGCTTCCCTTCAGCGTCAGCAACGACAATGCGTACAATACGAGCTGCTGGTGCTCCGGCAGTGTCGCGACCGCCTCCGATACGAGGTCGCGCTCGACTGTCTTCCTTGCGGTCTCCACGTGTTTGTATGAGACGACGCCGCTCTTGTGCTCGTCGGCGATCTCTCCCGCGTACATGAGGAGCTTCAGCGCGTATCTCGCGTCGCCCGTCTCGCGCGCGGCTATCGCGGCAGCGAGGCTGATGGCGGAATGGTCGCACACCCCCTCGTTGAATCCGATGGAGACCCTCTGCTGGAGGATCTCGCTCAGCTGGTCTGAGTTGTACGGCGGGAACACGACTTCGGTCTGGAGCAATGCGCTCTTGCACTTGGTGTCGAGCTGGTTCTTGAACGATATCTTGTTCGATATCCCGATGAGCGATACGCCGCCGTGCTTCAGGTCGTCGTTCGCGCGTGTGAGCGTGTAGATAAGCTCGTTGAGGTCCTTGATGACGTCCACCTCGTCGAGGACGATGATCAGGAATCGGTTGCCGTTCTCCACCCAGTCCAATGTCTTCTCATAGAATACAGAGGGGGAGAATCCGTTCTTGGAGAATCCGGTGATGTCCGCCGCGATCTTCTGCAGTATCTTGTACCTGGTGTTGTACATCCTGCAGTTGACGTAGTTGATGACTCCGCTGGACGGCAGCTCGTTGAACTGCTTGATTATGTGTTTTATAGAAGCGGTCTTTCCTGTCCCTGATTTTCCGTACAAGAACACGTTGTTCGGACGCTTGGCCTTGAAGACGGGCGTGACCGCTCGCATGATCTTCTCGATCTCCTTCTCCCTGTGCACGATCCTGTCAGGGAGGTAGTGCGGCGACAAGGCATCCTTGTTCAGGAAGACCGATTTTTCAGCGAGTATGTCACGGAAATTCAAGTTTACACCCCAATGTCTCTTCATTTCCTGGTTGTTGCTGATCTCTCTTGGCGGCACGCATTCTGCAATTGTCGAAGCGAATGCCTTCCAATATTAAATCCTGCGCGTTTCGGCATGGCCACACACAATTCAGCCACGCAAACGATGCAGAACCGCGATTCGCTCACGCGAATGCGCATGCGTTGTAAACGCATTGCGCTCAGATTCCACCGGCGTAAATCCTTACCGTTCCCACACGGTTGCCGGTGCATCGGCGATTTTTCCCACAAAATCGCGGATTTTCAGAGCGTGCTCATTTCATGTTGGAAACATATAAAAAGGTGATTTCGGAATTGAGTCTCAAGGACGGAGCTTTCCGCGCGATTTTGGACTGTTTTGCACGGAAAGTGTTCATCTTGCCGTCATTTAACGACGGAGAAAATGTGTTCAAGTGTGTGGGTGATTGTATTTTCGAAATAATTCTCGACGACGCGAAAGTGTGGAAAAAGTGCATCGATGCGATAGTGAACCTCGTGAAGGAGGGCGCTTTCGAGGTGGACAAGGACGGCATCAGGCTGATGGCCATGGACCCGTCGCAGATATCCATGCTCTCGTTCACGATGCAGAAGTCGGCGTTCTCCAAGTACGAGGTCAGCGAGAAGGCGAAGATCGGCCTCAACATGGAGAACTTCGGCAAGGTCATGGGCAGGATGAGGGTCAAGGAGAAGATGGTCCTCAAGTACGACGGCAAGGGCAAGCTGGACGTCACGTTCATCGCGGACAAGAACACAAGGGAGTTCAAGCTCCCGCTCATCGATGTCGCCCCTGGCCCGTCCAAGGCGCTCCAGATCGACTACACCGCCACCGTCAAGCTGAAGGGTTCGGTGATGAAGGAGATACTGAAAGACGCGGCTCTCGTCAGCCCGCACGTGCTGCTCGTCGCGGACCAAGGCAGGTTCAAGGTAGAGGCGACAGGCGACAGCGCCGATGTCGATCTGGAATTCCAAGGCGGAGAGGTCGATGTCCAGCTGAAGAAGACGACATCAGCCGTATTCTCGCGTGAGTACCTCGACGACATCACCCGCGGATGCGACGAGGACGGAGACGTCACGCTGCACCTGGGCGCTCCGACGCAGACCGACCCGAGGCCGAAGCCGCTGAAGGTCGAGTACAAGCTCGGCGACGGCGCGTTCACGTTCTTCCTCGCCCCTAGGATAGAGACCGACTGATCAGCGCGTTGGGCACAGCATAAACAGCAACTTGTTTTTATTCTTCACTCTCCGGCAGCGTGAGGTTTATATTGCTCGGAAGAGCAACATTTCCATGTCTACGCATCAATCCACTAATCTTTCTACCAATGTGATCATCGCCGCGGGCGGCGACAGCACCAGGATGGGCAAGAACAAGCAGCTCTTGAGGCTCGCAGGGAAGCCGGTCATCGCACGGACGATGGAGGCGTTCCAGAACCATCCACTGATCGAGAAGATCGTCCTAGTCAGGTCGCCTGCCCTTGCGAAGGAGTTCAGGGACATCGCGGCCAAGTACAAGATATCCAAGCTCGCAGCAGAGGCCGACAGCGGCTCCACCAGATCCGAATCGGTCTACAACGGCCTGATGGTGACTCCGGAGTGCCCGGCCGTCCTCATCCACAACGGCGCCAATCCTTTCGTCACCGAGACGGAGATCACGGCGTGCATCAAGGAGATATTCCAGCACGGTGCGGCGGTCGTCGCATCGCCGGTGAAAGACACGATCAAGGTCATCAGCAGGAACGGCTTCGTGATGAAGACGCTCAAGAGAGGGGAATTGTGGGCAATGCAGACTCCGCAAGGCATGGACTTCAAGCTCGCGAAGGAGGCGTACACCTACGTCCTCAAGCAGAAGCTCGAATGCACCGACGACGTCCAGGCGCTGGAGCTGTTCCATCCCCAGACAGAGATCAAGATCGTTCCCGCATCCCCTTACAACTTCAAGCTCACCACCCCCGTCGATATCATTCTTGCAGAATCCATCCTGAAAGGACAGACGCGGGGCCCGGACCACCTCCATGGCGTCGGAGAGGATTCCCATCGGTTCCTCACCCAGAAAGAGATGAAGAAGGCAAGCAAATCGCTCGTCATAGGTGGCGTAGCATTCCCTGGCGAGCCCGGTCTGAGCGCGAACAGCGACGGCGACGTGGTGTATCACGCTCTCTGCAGGGCGGTACTCAACGCTCTCGGGGGCAAGGAGGACATAGGCCACTTCGCGGATTACTTCGCGAACGAGGGCCTCTCGGACAGCAAGCTGTATCTCACGAACGTCAGGATATTCATGGAGGAGAAGGAGTACGAGATCGCCGAGGCCAGGATCATACTCGAGGCTGGCCGTCCAAGGCTGGCGGACAAGCTCGAGGAGATGCGGAGCAACATCCGAAACATCCTGGGCCTTGGAGAGGGCTGCGTGGGGATCTCGCCCCACAGCGGGGAGAACCTCACCGCATACGGCAAAGGCATCGGGATCAGGGCATTTGCCCAAGTGACCCTCAAGCGCCAGATGTGACGTTTCACGTCGGTAGCAACCTTTAAAAACAGCGTCCAGCATAAAGGGAATGAGGCAGGAAAGAGGCGAAAAAGGCAGATATGACCGTTAGCGCATGAATCAGTTCTCAGTGAGTTACATGGCGACCATAGGCGAGCTTACACTCCGCAACTTCAAGTCGTTCAGAGCGGTACGCATACCCCTGTCGCAGGGCTTCAATTGCATCATCGGTCCGAACGGGTCCGGCAAGTCGAACACCTGCGACGCCATCCGTTTCATTTTCGGGGAGAGCAGCCTCCGCGCCCTCAGAGGCAGGTCAGTCAACGACCTCATCCATGGCGGGGGCGACAAGGCGTCGATCACGATGAGGCTCTCCGGCATCAAGGCGCTCAACGGCGACGGCAAGCCCGCCGAGCACGCCGAGGTCGTCCGCAAGCTGAGGAAGAACGGCGGCACCGCCTACTGGCTCAACGGCAAGAGGGCGACGAAAGCGGTCGTCATGGATTTCCTCCAGTCCGAAGGCCTTGAGGTCAGCAGCCACAACGACATCGCGCAGGGAGAGGTCGACAAGATCGTGCGATTCACCCCCAAGG
>CABMEP010000027.1 GCA_902385155.1 uncultured archaeon
GATAGCGTGAGAGGACAGACGATGATGCTGGAAGCCAAGGTCGGGCCGGAGCACGTGATGTTCAGGTCGCTGTACTGGAGCGTCGCGCCGCAAGGTTCGGTACCGTTGCCGTTGTGGCACGCCCCGCTGCCGCTTGTCGCGCCGATCGCGCAGCTGGCGCAGCTGATGCCCCCGCTGCCCGGGCAGTTCGTGCCATACCATGAAACATAGGAATTGATGGTCCCGCCGTTGGAGCAGGAGGCGGTTCCGATTGTGTTCTCGCTGATGTTCGTAGTGGCGTTAAGGTACGGGGCCGGGGGCAAGGAGTCGTTCGTGGAGCAGCTGATATTCAGATCCTGGTTGCCTGTGTTGGTGAGCGTGTAGTTCCTGTCTATCGAAGCGTTGTTCCCTACTGAGAAGTTATCCACGCTGGGCGAGACCGTGAAGCTGTAGATCGGGGTTGCGGTGACAGCGATGTTCGCTGTCGCGGTCTTCGATACATTGGTACTGTTGAAACTCAAGAGCACCGTCTCATTGGCAGGAGATCGGCCAGTGGCGTTGAAACGGAATGTGATGTTCACTGCGGATCCTGCAGTCAGACCGGACGGGCATGCCGTGATGTTAGTCGCCCACGTCACATTGTCCGAGCAGGAGATGTTCAGCACCTGGTTGCCTGTGTTGGTGAGCGTGTAGTTCCTGTCGGCGAACGTGCTATTGACTACGGAGAAGTTGTCGACTGACGGAGAGACGGTGAAGTTGTACACTGGAGCCAGCGTGATCGTGACATTCGCTGTCGCGGTCTTCGATACGTTGGCATTGGCGAATGTCAGTAGCACCTGCGAGTTGCCGGCAGGTTGGCCCGTAGCGTTGAACCTGAATGTGACGTTCTGAGACGCCCCGGCCAACAGCGCGGACGGGCAGGCGGTGATGTTTGTCGCCCATGTGACATTGGCTGAACAGGTGATGGCCAGCGCCTGGTTGCCCGTGTTTGTCAGGGTGAAGTTCCTGTCGATGAATGTGCTGTTAGTCACCGAGAAGTTGTCGACGGTCGGAGAGACAGTGAAGTTGTAGAGACGCACCACGAAATTCATGTAAGGCGTCGAGTTCCAGTTGCCGTAGACGTCTTCCGCCCAGATCCGCCAGGAGACATTCGCTCCCGCAGGCAGGGACGCGTTGCTCCAAGTGAAATTCACCGAAGAGAAATTTCCCCTGAGAGAGACGGGTGAGCCATACACTCCGGACTTGTTCTGGAATGCGCCCGTCTCATTCGTCTCCAGCACAGCGGAGTGCAGCCAGACGTTGTCTGTCCAGTCTACCGTGAGATGCACCGTTCCTCCTGCGTCGATCGAATTCGCGCTCTGCGCCTGGTTCGAGTATGCCGGCGCCTGGGTGTCGAATGCGCGCTGGAAGTCGAGGCTGGATCCCTCGTAGGTGTTGGCTGCTGAGTTCGAAGTGAGCATGGTATCGCCGTAGTTCGCGAATGCCGTGCCGCTCCAGCTGAAAGAGCCAATGTCGTTTGCGTCGTTCATCCTGACTCCAAGGAAATGGATGGTATCCGTCGAGGTCGGATCGGTGTACATCGTGATCCATCGCCCGCTTCCCGCGTATGTCGATATCGTCGATGTCGTTCCGGTGCACTGCGGGCTGCAGGTACGCTGGGAAAGGGTGGTGCCTGTCGTGTCTGTATCCCACACCAGCTTGCCCGTGGAGCCCGTCGGGTTCCATGCGAAGTCCGCCTCCCTGGTGGCCGCATTGTCGACTCCGGTGTCTATGTTGGCGGTGGCAGTCCATGCAGAACCGCTCCAGTACGCTGTCCCAAGACGCGGTCCGCTATCTATGAACACAGCGGTTATGGCGGTGCTTGACGGATCGGGCACTAGCTTGAGCCAGCGCACGTTTCGGCCCGCTGTCGCCCCCGTGAAATCGGGGCTGTCGGTCCACGCGCCCGATACCCAGGAGAATGTCGCGACGTTCCCAGTGCCGCTTCCGCTGCCGGACGCGACCATGCCCCTGCTGCCGTCATAAGTGTACGCAACACCTATGGCGCCTAATCCTCCAGTGGCCGTCGCGGAGAGGAGCGCCCGTTGGCTGCCCCAGGTCGCGCCGTTCCAGACCCACGCGTTGGCGATGCTGTCGGTGCCGTCGAATCCGATCACGATCATCTCGCTGCTCCCGGCCGCAGGATTCCTCGCGGCCTTCAGCCAGGTGTATTGCACATCGCCCGTCCGCGTGGTGTCGTCTATGCACTGCTCCGCGATCCCGGAGAAGTTCGAAGCGTTGGCCGGAAGGACCTTGAAGGCGAGATCGCAGGTGGTGCTGCCGCTCTCGACAGAATAGACGACGATGGCGTCTCCGGATGCCGTCTCGAAATCGACATCGAACCGTTTCGAATGCGTCCCGGGCGCTGTCGTCCAGACGCGGCCGATGTCGTTGGTGACTTCCCATGTGGTCCCGTCGAACGATACGTACGCGTCGAGCTGCCCGTCGTCGCTCTGCGTCACGAGCACGCGCTTCGGAGAGACCGGTGAATACATGATGGTCGCTTCCCTGACCGGCGAGCCCGCGGTCGCTAGCTCCGTTTCCGAGCCCCAGCTGCCCGAACCCGCCGAGTTCCATTCCCTTATCTTGGGGCAGTTCAGCAGGTTTGTGGCGCATGAGCCCGTGCTCGACCTGTAGGCGACGGTCGCGTTGTTCGCGCTCACCTCCGTCACGAACGTGAGCAAGAGGAATAATACGAGCATGGCTACGGCAGAGTTCCGGATCCCTTCATTCTTCATGCGAGTCGGTGTCATTCTATCACTTGCCATGTCAGGTGCAGCCCCTCAATGTGAATATGGATGTCCGGACCACTCCGGCCTGGTTCGCCTCGGACGTGTACGTTCCTGACGGCAGGCCGGACGGGTCGAAGACTTCGACGAATGTCCCGGACGGATTCGCCGCCACCCCCCTGGGATACCCGGGGACAGACGAGCCGCTGGAGTTCCTGATGTCGAGCGTGACGGCGGATGACGGGACCCATTGCGTGCCGGTGAGCGTCACGTTCTCGACTGGATTGAACGCCGTCTTCTGGATGGAATACGTATCGTCGGAATACGTCTCCACGATCGCCTGGGCGACGGTCGGCGTGGCGTTGCCGCCGCAGCCCTGCACCGTGACGCTGACGGGAGTCGTGGTCGCGTAGGTCGTGGAGTTGGAGAGCAGCACCCCGTTGAACGTGCCGGTGATGTTGCCCGCCACGGTGATGTTGATCTCGACGCTCTGGTTCGCCGCGGTCAGCATGGAGAACGACGAGGGGGAATATGACATCGTGACGCTCCCGTTCGTCCAATCTGTCGCGATATCCACAGATGTGGACGCGTTCCGGAGATTAGTGAAAACGAGCGAATCGGCCGAGGATTGGGATGAGGCCCCGGCGCAGAGCGTGAACGCGAGCGAGGTTGGCAGTATGGTGAACGGCACCGTGCCGACCGACACCGATCCGCCCTGGGAGACGAACTGCAGGGTGGAGCCGCCGGAAGAGCTGGGTATCGCGCCGGATATCGGGAAGCCGAGCGAGTACCAGATGTCCGACCCCTGGAACGACAGGTGTATCGAATTGTTGAGGATGTATCCCGAACCCGGGTCGACCCCTTCCGGAAGGATGACTGTGACTACCTTCTGCGCGCCGCTTCCCTGCTGGTAGACTTCCGTCGCGGCGTCCGCGATCTGCTTCATCGCTATGCGCGCCTGCTCCGCCCTCTGCTGGCTCCCTATGATGGAGAGCTGCTCGGACGCGATGGTGGCGACGATGATGAAGAACGCGATGGAGAACGTGAGCAGCACTACATACTCGAGACTGCCCTGCCCTTTGCGTTCCATTGACGGCGCCATGCGATCCCTGCTGCCTTACCTGCGGAGCTTGAAGTCATGCCCGACGAACAGCCGCTCGTTCGGGTATATCGTTATGCCTTTCTTGGTGAATGCGAACGGCCTCGCGACCTCGGTGTGGTCCGCCCCGACCATCTTCCATATCTCCACGCCCCTCACCTGCACCCCGTCAGCGGAGCGCGAGTGTATGAGATATATGATCCCGTCCGCGAGGAACTCGGCGACCGCGGCTGAAGCGTGGAGCGGGAGGTGCGACGACCACTCATTCAACAGGATCGTGGTGACCTTGAACTTCCTGAAGACGCTGAAGAACCTGACGAGCGCGAGCCTCGCGCTGTAGGCGTCGTTGAACTGCATCATGTACGGGGTGATCGTGTCGACCGCAACGCGCTTGATCCCGTACGAGGTGATGATGTCGTAGATCGTGCCGCCCTCCTCGCTGATGATCTTGGCGACCTCGTGCGGCTGGTACTCGACGAAGAAGAACTTCTGCTTGTCCTCGAGCTCCTGGAAGTCCATCCCGAACTCAAGCATGCGCGGATAGAGCGACTCGCGCGGCTCTCCGAAGCTGATGAACAGCCCCGCCTCTCCGTTCTTCGCCCCTTCGTAGAGGAACTGCAGGCCGAGGATCGTCTTTCCGCTGCCAGCGTCCCCGTTGACGAGCACTATCGATCGTTCCTCTATCCCGCCGCCGCACATCTCGTCCAGTCCCGGCACGCCGGTCTTTATCTTCTGGATGTGTCCGGTCTGGACCCTTTCCTTCGCGACCTGCGGGCCGAGGCTCTCGATGGCCGGCGCCAGCCTCTTCGGCGGGGTGGCCGGCCTCGATATGAATGCGGATTCGATGTGGGGCTCTGCGGAGACCACGGGCGCGGGAACGGCTGCCAGCTTCTTGCCTTTCCCGCCTTTCGCGACGGCCATGCCCGCCGGCTTGGCCTTGTCCACGCTCTTGATCTGCTCGAGGATCTCGAGCACGATCTCCTTGCGCCGCCTCGCCTCCTTCAGCTTCCTGGATAGAGATCCCTTCTTCGCGGTCTTGGCGGTCTTCGCAGCCCTCTTCGGTCTCTTGGCCGCGTGATCCCCCGCCTTCGGCGCTGGCTTCGGTCTCTTGACTGATTTAGGTCTCTTCACGACGCGGCTAGCTCTCCTCTTTGCCATGCTAGACGTTTGGAGAAACTGTTTAAAAAGCACTCGCTTCCTTCCGCCGATGTCAGCGAACGCGCGCGTAGGCGCGGTGACGGCTCACTTGGACTTGACCGAATCCGCCCAGGCGACCAGCTGCGGAAGCGACAGCAGGCCGAGCTTGCCCTCGAACGGCTTGCCCCCCCTGAACATGATGAGCGTCGGTATGCTGGACACGTTGTACTTCGCGGCGAGCGCCTGGTTGTTGTCGACATTGACCTTGACGACCTTGATCTTGCCGCTCTTGCTCAGCTCCTCTACGTTAGGGGTGAGCATCCTGCAGGGGCCGCACCACGGCGCCCAGAAATCGACAAGCACGAGGTCCTTTGACTTCAGCACTTCCTTCTCGAACGTCTTCTCGTCTGCCTCTATCGCCATATCCATCGCCTGCCACGTATACTTGGTCACATATACTGGAACGAACCATAAACAAAACTAAAAACAAAAAAAAGAAAGATGAAAGGATGCAGCGATCAGGACTTAATCAGGACGGCGTTCACGACGCCCTCCTGGCCCGGCCTGTTGGTCACGCGCGCCTTGCCGACGTCGGTCTCGATAATCACGCCCTTCGTGATGATGTTCATCCTCTTGTAGTGGGCGTTGTTCGGGGACTCGAGCACGGTCTTGATCTTCGCCTTCTTGATCTTCTTGTCGTGCATGACGACGTTCGCGAAGCCGATGTAGAGCGAGACGACCTTCTTGCTGCCGCCCCTCTTCCTCACCGTCTCAACTTCGTTCTTCTCCGCGACCTTGGTGCCCGCGAAGTGCCCGCCGAGGTGGGACAGTCTCCTGACTCCGTGCCTGGCGAACTTGGCTCCTGTGCCCTTGCGTGTCTGCTTGCGACCATGATATTGCTCTGGCATAAAATCACTCTCTGAGTATTCTCGAAAATACGAAAATTCGCCTGACCGCGACGGTCTGCGCAAATCTCGCGCGCCGCTGCGACAGGTCTGATCCCGTATCGACTCTATTCCTACTCTACTCTTTAAATTACTTTTGAGACCCGTTAGATGCATGGCGTCCAAGAGAGGCATCGAGACTGAGACCGGCGAAGTGCGCGCCGCATTGGCATCGAGCGATCTCACTGTGAAGGAGATTCTTGACATCCTGAGATCCGAGAAGGACGCCCAGGCGTTCGACGCGGATGCGGTGGCCGGACCGGACCACATCCGCCTCGCGTTCTTCCACGCGGACAAGGCATTCGAGGAAAGAAGGAACCTTGTCCGCGACAGGATGCTGGAGGTTCTCCTGCGCGCCGCAGCGGCGAGGCAGGTCGCCGACGCAGTGAAGCGCATCGGCATCAAGGACCCGAAACGGATTGTCATCGGTTTCAAGGGGGACGCCAAGAGGGGGGATTCGCTCCTCAAGAGGCTAAAGGCCAGGAGAATGAAGTGGGGCCCCGTCGACAAGAAAGCCGAGAATCGGATGATAGAGAAGATGGTGCTGCTGCAGCTCGAATGAACAGATGATTCTATTATGAGCAATAAAGAGTAGGTATCAGCGCTTCAGCATCGTGAGCGCGTCCCTCTTGTTGAACGAGATCGGGGCGTTGATCTGCTTCAGCACTAACTCCATCATGTCCACCGCCTTCGACGGATCGATGTCGGATGTCCTTATCGCGGCCCTCGGGTCCGATGTCTTGACGAGCAGCAGGTAAAGGTAGATGCCGTCCCTGCCGTTCTCGTTGTACAGCGACATGCCGACGCCCCCGTATTTCTTCTTGATGTCCTCCACCCTGAGCCGGTTGAATGTCACCACATGGCGCTCGGAGAGGAACCACATCAGATCGTCGACGTATTGGAGGGTGACCATCGTATCCGCCGCGAGCTGGACGACATCCAGCTTCCCGTCGATCGAGTCTAGTATCTTCTTGCCCGACGGCCCGAACCTGATGGTGATCTCCGAGCCGACCGCCAGCGACGACATGCCGTCCGTGGAGGTCCGCTTCGGGACGTCTATCGGAATCGTCTCCTTGACGGTCTTCTCCAGCTTGATCTCCTCTTTCTTCGCCTCCTGCTCCGCCACCGTGAAGAGGTACTTGCCGGAGAGCTTGGCGAGGAGCCCGTCCATCTCCGCATCGTTCAGCCCCAGCCTCTGCATCGCTTCCGCCAGGGTGATCCTGCCGTCGGCCATCCTGAAGAGGAGGACTCCGTTCTCGCCGGCATCCAGGTAGATCGATCGCTCTATGGGCGAGAGGGTGGTGATGTCTATCTTCGGTTTCTGGACCGGGGCCTGGACGGGGGCCGGAGTTGGCGCAGCAGCTGGCGCAGCCTGGTTCCCGGCCACACCAACGCCAAGCCGCTTGGCCTCCTCGAGGATTTCGTCCGACATGAGTGACATCCCTTGCAAACCGCTAAGATACACTGCCGTTTTCC
>CABMEP010000028.1 GCA_902385155.1 uncultured archaeon
CGGCAAGAAAATCCTGGACTGGACCATCAAGAACATCACCAAGGTCCCGATCATCGCGTTCGTGCTCGAAGGGGAGAACGTAGTCGCGGAGGTCAGGAAGATAACGGGATACACCGATCCCGCGAAGGCCGAGAAAGGCACCGTCCGAGGAGACCTGGGCAGGGACAGCATAGTGCAGGCGAACCTGGAGGGACGGCCCGTGCACAATCTCGTCCACGCCAGCGGAACTGTGGACGAGGCCAATCTGGAGATAGCGCTCTGGTTCAAGCCGAAAGAGGTCTGGGGCGCAGACCGCAATTGAATCGAGGAAATCATATGCCGGTGCCGGTCGAGAGGGATCACATACCGCTCCACATCGTGTGCAATACGCTCACGATCGAGAGAAACGGTAAATTCCTAATCATCAGGCGCAGGCCCGACGAAGTCGCGTTCCCGGGGAAGTGGGAATTCGTAGGCGGAAAGCTTGAGAACGGGGAAGGTATCAAGGCCAGCCTGAGGCGCGAGGCGAAGGAGGAGACGGGCCTTGAGATCGAGGGCGAGCCGATCTTCACGGGCGAGTACGAGTTCACCCGCAGGGACGGCCACCATGTCGTGGGCCTGCGGTTCGTCGCGCGCGCGAAGGAAGGCGACGTGTTCCTCTCCGATGAGCACACGGAATGCGCGTGGATCACACCGGCTGAGGCGCCGAAATACGACCTGATCAAAGGGCTCGACAAGGAATTAAGGGAAGCGGATCGTATCCTGAAACGGAAATAACGCCCTGGGCTGGGACAGGCACACGTGTGAACGGAAACCTCACCAGTTGAGCAGCCCTTCTTTTTTGCAGTACGGAATCACCTGCTTCTCGATGGAGTCTGGCAGATTTATCCCTTTCTTCTTGTAATCTTTAGTGATGAACGCGTACTCCTCCAGCTCGGGATCGGATATCTTCGGCTCGCCCTTCAATTCCACGAGATACGCGGACAGCCTGACCATCGCATCGTCGAACACCGCCTTCGCGGTGAAGTCCCCGAGTTTTCTTATGACGTTCGCCCCGCAGCTGAGCTCCTCGCTTATCTCGCGGACCAGGGCCTGCTCTTCGGTCTCGCCCTCTTCCGGCTTGCCGCCGAGACTCGTGCAGATGTCCTTGCCCGTCTTGCGAACCATGAGGAAGCCGTCGTCCTTGATGACGACCGCGGCGATCTTGTGTATCTCCTTCATTCCCTTGTCCATTGCCATCCTGGTCACTTCTCTTCCGATCCGCCGAACGCTATGTGCTTCTGCAGCTTGAACATCCTTATGAGCTCAGCGACGCTTGTGGCGTCCTCGGGCGCCTTGTCTTCCCTGACGTCTCCGATCATCCTCGGGAACCGCAGGGCATAGCCGGTCTCCCCCCTGCGTCCCGCCGTGTGCATGGGCGATTCCGTTATCTCGTCGGCCTTGACGGTTATGACGTGCACGGGCTTGACCCAGAAATCAGGCTCGATGACCGCGTCCACGCGGGCCGGCCTGCTCTTGACCACGATCGGATCAAGCATCTTCTCCAGCTTCCTCATCATCTCCTCGCTGAATCCCGTTCCGACTCGCGTGACTGTCTTGAACGTGTCGCTGTCCTCGTCGTACACCGCGCCCAGCAGGCCGCCGAACTTGAACTCCGCGCGGGCCCCCTTTCCGAGATAGTAGCCGACGACGACGATGTCGATCGTGTCCGCCAGCTCGCCCTTGTAGGAGCGCTTGAGCTTGATCCAGTTGAAGCCTCTCGATCCCGCCTTGTAGGGCGAGTTCGGGTCCTTGCAGACGATCCCTTCCATGCCGCGCTCTATCGCGCCGTTGAACCACTTCTTCAGCTCCTTCGGATCGTCCGTAGTGATCGATTCCACCAATGAGATTCCGTCCGGCTTGATGATCCTCTCCAGCGTCTTCCTCCGCTCGCGGTACGGCTTCTCCGTCATGTCCTCGCCGTCGAGGTAGATGAGGTCGAACGCGAAGACATGGAGCGGCATCTCCTCGGACTTCTCCTTGACGCCGTGCTTCCTCTTCCTCTGGATGGTGTACTGGAACGGATAGAGCTCGCCCGTGGCCTCGTTGTAGGCCAGCGCCTCGCTGTCTATGATCGCTTCCTTCGCCTTCACGTTGTTCCTGATGGCCTCCACCACTTCCGGGAAGGCGGCGGTCATGTTCTCCAGTCTCCTGGAGAATATCATGACCTTGTCTCCCTTCTTGTGGAGCTGCATCCTGAACCCGTCGAGCTTGAGGTCGGCGACGGTCGTCTTGTGCCTCTCGAGGATCGCCTCGGGATCGTTCTCCCTCTCGGCGAGCGCGGGGCGTATCGGATTGAACACCGTGATCAGCGTCTTCGCCTTCTTGCCCTCGTAGAGGCGCTTGGCGACCGCGCCTAAATCGGAACACAGGTTGTACTCGCGCTCCAGCGGCTCGCGGAGGGAATTGTCTCCCTTCTTCGCCTTGGAGAGCGCGTCCATTATCGTCGGATCGCCCACTCCGAGCTGCAGGTTCGCCAGCGGGATGCGGACGAGATACCTGCCTTCCAGCGGGGAAGCGCGGTTCAGCATCTCAGCCAGCATCTTGATCTTCATGTCCTGGCTGCCCGAGCCGGATATCCTGGATATCCTCAGGAACGAGTTGAACACGTCCTCCACGGTGAGCTCCTCGCTCGAGAGGGACATCTGCTTCTTCTTGGTCAGCAGCTGCTCGCACGCCTTCCCCAGATCGCCGGTCTTGCGGTAGGCGGCGTGCACCTGGTCTATCGTATAGCCGGACGCGTTCGCGATCGCCTTCTCCACGAACTTCTCACCCATCCCCACTTCGAGACCTTCGAACGGGGGGGCGACCTTCCCCTGCAGGAGGAGAATGAGTGAATCTATGTTCTTCGAATCCGCCTCCTTGAACAGCTGGGAGAGTATCTCCACCATGTCCAGCCTGCCCGGCGTGGCCTCGAGCCTGGACGCGGTATCAGCGAAGAGGATGAACTTCATGGTTCCACTTCTGCATGCTCCTTAAAAATCAGACGATTCGGCGGGGTCAGACGAACTTGCCGTCCCTGATGATCACCTTGCCGTCCGCCATCACGGTCGGCCTGAGGAGGATGACGTCCTCGTGGACGGCGCATTTGCGGATATTGCCCCCGCCCCCGAACGCCACGTGGACGCTGCCGAATATCTTCTCGTCATGGAGCACGATGCCGATCGGCTTCTTGTGCGCCGGGTTCGTGCCTATCCCGAGCTCGACTATCATCGATCCGCACGGCCCTGCCTTCCTCTGGTTCCTGACATAGGGCAACGCGCCCTTGCTCCAACGGGTGATCTTCCCGTCGGTGATATGCAGTACCGCCTTGTCCGCCGTTGAGATCATCCTGTTCCAGGAGTCTATCGCGATCGCGCCGTTGCCGTCGTCTATCATGGCATAGACCTCTCCGAACGGGACGTTGCACACCGTCCCTTTCCTGATGATGTCGCCGCCATCGTTGAAGGCGAACTGGTGGTCATTCATCCTCACCACCAGCCTGGTGCCCGAGGGGGTGGTGACGTATACGGTGTTCGCGCCCTGGAGATGCCTTCTCAGCCTGGAATGCAGAGTCCGTATCCTGCGCGGGTCGACCGACATCGCTTGGATGAGCATCTTCTCGGTGATCCCGGGCATGGAAGCCACCCTCGCGCCAGCCTTCTTGCGGGCCGCGATCGTCTCGGGAGAATGGGTGATGCTCTTGCTGGTCGGAGCGATGATGACGTCGCTCTCCATGAACAGCTTCCCCACCGCAGGCACCGGGGCGCTGTTCTGCCTGTCCGGATCGAGGTACGCTTCGCTGACGCTGGCGCCCAATTGCCTGGCTGCCGCGTCAAGAGCGACGAACACCATGCAATCCTTGCGGTCGGTGACCAGCGCGACGCGTTCTCCTCTCTTCAATCTGAGGTTCTGTCTCAGCAATTTGAGGGCGGCGCCCTGCAGCCGTTTGGACGGTATCCTTGCCATGATGTTCCTCGTCTGTCAACCTTTTTTAACGCTTTCCACCAATCAGGCATATGCAGGGTGCGGATAACGGATTGGCTGACTTCATAGTGGGCCATCTGACCAGGAAAGGTGCTTCATACGCCGAGGCCAGGCTGGAGACCCACAGCGGAGACGGATTCCTGCTCAAGAACGGAGTGATGGACGCGGCGGGATTCGAGACCGCCGTAGGGATGGGCGTCAGGTACATAATCGACGGGACGCTCGGATTCTTCGACACCAACATACTGGAGAAGAGCGCCATCATCAGGGCATCGGACGCGTCATTCGCCATGACCCGGGCGGCATCCAAGATAGGCGAGACTGTGAGGATGTCGGAAGAGAAGGCGGTGAAGAAGGCGTACGAAGTGAAGGAGAAGCGGAAGCTGGCCGATGTGGACGCCGAGGAGAAGATACAGTACGTCATCGGCCTGGACAAGGCGCTGCTCGATTCCGGGGCGGACGTCACCACGAGATACCTCAGCTACAACGACGGAGTGAAGGAGAAGTATTTCGTCAACTCGGAAGGCACCGAGATCACCGCGCGCATCCCGCGCATGGACCTGTTCTACCTGTTCACGGTGAAGGAAGGCGGCCAGACCGTGCAGAGGACGCACTCCGCAGCGGCAGCGGGCGGTTTCGAATTCGCCAAGTCATGGAAGCTGGAGCGCGAGATACCCCGCGAGGCCAAGGCGCTCAAGAGGAACATGAAAGAGGGCGTCAAGGCGCCGGCGGGGATGACGGACATAGTCGTCGCGCCGGAAGTGACGGGCATCATGGCGCACGAGAGCGTCGGCCACCCGTACGAGGCGGACCGCATACTCGGAAGGGAAGGCGCCCAGGCGGGAGAGTCGTTCGTCACCAAGGACATGATCGGCACCAGGATAGGCAGCGAGATCGTCACCGTGGTGGACGACCCGACGACGGAGAACGCCTACGGGTATTTCCTGTTCGATGACGAAGGGGTTCCTTCGCGCAGGAAGTTCCTGATGAAGAAGGGCGTGATCAACGAGTTCCTCCAGAACAGGGAGACCGCCGCGGAATTCGGGATCAAGAGCAACGGATCCTCGCGCGCGACCACGTACGGAGTGGAAGCGATTCTCAGGATGTCCAACACGTTCGTCCTGCCGGGAGAGTGGAAGGAGGACGAGCTGATAGAGGACACCAAGCGCGGAGTGTACTTCAAGAACTTCATGGAATGGAACATCGACGACCTCAGGCTGAACCAGAGGTACGTCGCGAGCGAGGCATACCTGATAGAGGACGGCGAGCTCACCAAGCCCGTCAAGAGCGCAGTGATAGAGGTCAACACGCCCGCGCTATGGGGATCGGTCAACGCCATAGCGGACAGGGTCGAATTGCACCCGGGCAACTGCGGCAAGGGAGAGCCCATGCAGGGCATCCCGGTGACCATGGGCGGCCCGACGATGAGGTTCAAGGCGCCGATGAGATGACATTTATGGCCAAACCGAAGAAACAAGAGGAGAAGAGGACCGTCCCGTCCGACAACATCATCTCCACCACGGAGAACCTGATGAGGAAGCTGCTGGAGGCGGGGGCGGATGACGTGGTGCTCAGCGCAGCCACCGTGTTCGGCCAGCAGACCAAGTTCGCCAACAACAAGATAGTGAAGACCGGGACCTCCGAATCGCAGCACATATCCGTGTTCTCCGTATGGAAGAAGAGGGTGGTGGAGACATCGCTGAAGGAGTTCACCGACTCCAACATGGACGAGCTCGTCGCGAAGGCATCGAAGTTCGCGGCCCACCTGCCGCAGAGCGACAGCTACGAAGGCATCGCTGACGGGCCATTCGGTTACAAGACGCTGCCGTATGACAGGACGATTAAGCTGTCCGGAGAGAAGCATGCGGATATCACCGAAGGGGCAGTGAATTCTGCGCTTGAGGAAGGGGCGAAGAGATGCTCCGGCATACTGGAGACTCACGACTGGAAATCATTCCTGCTCACATCGCATTCAGTGGAAGCAGAGGACCAGGGAAGCACGGTGTATTTCTCCCTGCGTGCGTTCGTGGACAAGGAGGCATCGGGCCACAAGGTGGGCGCGAGCAGGCGCATGGCCGATATCAGGTTCGATGACCTTGCCAGGACAGCGGCTGGGTTCGCTGTTGACGCAATCAACCCGAAGCCAGGCCCGATAGGCAGGTTCGACATCGTCTTCGAGCCGTTCCCGCTCGCGATACTGCTGGAACGGGCAGGCAGCGCCGCATCCGCGTTCGATGTGGACGCCGGAGTCTCGTTCCTGCAGGGCAAGATGGGCAAACAGGTGGGAAGCGGCAAGGTCACCCTCGCGGACGACCCGCTGGTGCCCACCGGGTACGATTCCACCACGTTCGACTCCGAAGGGGTCCCGACAAGAAGGACCGAGATAATCAAGGACGGCAAGCTCATGACGTACCTGCACAACACGTCGACTGCGAAGCGCTACAAGACGAAAACCACGGCCAACGCGGGACTCGTCTCCCCGCACCACTGGAACCTGGTGCTGGAGCCGGGCAGGCAGAGCCGCGAGGAACTCATCGGCCAGGTGAAGGACGGAATATACGTCACCAACCTGTGGTACACCCGCTTCCAGAATTATGTGACCGGAGACTTCTCCACCATACCCCGCGACGCGATATTCCTCATCAAGAACGGGAAGCTATCCTCATCTGTAAAGGGCATAAGGATAACGAGCAACATGCTCGACATATTGAAAGGCATCGATGCGGTAGGGAAGGAATCAGAGAACATCCATGCCTGGGAAGTCGACTCCTCCGTCATCACTCCGCCCGTCCTCGTGAAGGGAGTGAACATCACGAAGCCGACCGCCTAATCGTGCGCAGGGCGTCTCCGTTTCAGCGGCCTTTCATGCAGCGGCTCCAGGCTCCTAAATGACATGTTGCCCTCTACGTGCTCGCTGGTCACTACGTACTCCTCGCCAAGATGGACCACGATTCTCCTGGGTACGGAAGGCTTTCGCTCGTTCTTGTTAGAATGATTCGTCATGGTCTCACTTCTACGCTCTCGCTATCCCCTTACGGTGTCAGCCTGTGCATGTCCCTCGGGAACATGATGCACTCCCTGATGTTGTTCTGCTTCGTGATCGCCATGGTGAGCCTCTGAAGGCCGAGAGCCCAACCGGCGTGCGGCGGAGCGCCCGACTTGAAGGCGTCGATGTAGAACTTGAACCCGTCAGGATTCATTCCCTTGGCCTTCATCTGGGTGACGAGCAGGTCCGGCAGGTGGACGCGCTGCGCGCCCGACGCCATCTCCACTCCCCTGTACATGAGATCGTACGAGTTGGATATCTTCGGGTTCTCCGCGTTCGGCATGGAATAGAAGGCGCGCACTGCCGTCGGATATTCTGATATGAGGTATGCCTCCTCCTTGATGATCTCGTAGAGCTTCCTCTCCTCGTCCCTGCCGAGATCGCCGCCCCACTCGAACTTCATGCCGCTCTTGTTGAGCATGTCCACCGCCTCGGTGTAGGTGTAGGTGTTGATCTTCTTCGGCACCTCGAGCTCCACTCCGAGCGCATCGAGCTGCTGGGGGCAGTCCCTCTTCACCCTAGACAGTATGTGGAGGAACGTGTCTCCGAGGAATTTCATGCCGACATGGTGATCGGCGAATCCGATCTCCACATCCATGCCCGTGATCTCGTTGAGATGGGCGGTGGTGTTGTGCTTCTCCGCCCTGAAGTACTGCGGCGTCATGAACACCTTCTCCATGCCACCGATCACCGCGAGCTGCTTGTAGAGCTGCGGAGACTGCGAGAGGAACGCCTCCCTCTCGAAATAGACTACCGGGAAGACGTCCGCTCCGCCCTCGCTCGTCCCTGCGATGATGGACGGCGGTATGATCTCCTCGAAATCCTGCGAGGTCATGTGTTCCCTGAACGCCCTGAGTATCCTTGACTGGATGTGGAATATGCTGTGGGTCTTCCTCCTCCTCAGGTCGATGTGCCTGTTGTCGAGCCTCACGTCGAGCTCTGATGTGAGGTGCTCAGTCGGATCGACAGGAAGCAGCAGGTTGACGCTGTTGAGCACCCTGATCTCTGTCGGGACGATCTCCACCCCGCCCGGCGCCTGCTTTGACGCCTTCACCGTGCCCTTGACTGAGATGACCGTCTCCTTCGGCTGGGACATCTTCTCGAACAGCTCGTCCGGGACGACGCCTTTCTTGCCGACGCACTGGACTACGCCGCTCTTGTCCCTCAGTATGAGGAATCGGATCTTGCCGTGGTCCCTGGTCTCGTGCACCCACCCTGCAAGGTCCACTGTCGAATCTGCGATGTCCGGGATGACTTCAGAAACATACACTCTCATGATCTCACTCTCTATAGAATGCGGATTCCGCTGGGAAATTCTGCATCAATACTGGTAGTATAATGGCTGGAAAGCAATAAAAAAGCGACAATCCCCTAAAGCCTGAGCTCCTTGTTCTCGGCGCCGGGCGTGCGGGTCATGACGATCTCTATCGTGGAGACCTTCGTCGGCGATCCGCCGGCGGAGATCATGTCCTCGGTGGATGTCCTGATGCTCTTGATGGTGACGTCGTGCAGGAACTTGTTCCTCACGATCTCCGCGGTGTCGACCGCCCTGGAGATGACCTTGCCCCTCGCCTTGACGGTTACTTCGTTGGCCCCCGCGTTGAACTGCGTCACAACCGCGAGCACGTAGGCCATCACGCCCTTCTTGCTGACGTAGACGACGTTGCCGACCGCGTGCGCGTGCGGCCTCTCCTCATGCACGTATCCCTGATGAGGCGCGGCGCTGGGAGCCGGCGTCCTCTGCTCCATCGGCAGCTCCTCGGTCTCTTCCTGCGGATTGTACTGCTCGTTCTCTTCCATAGTTCATCCCTGCTTGTCGTTGATTAGCGAAACGTCGATGAAATCTGTGAGATCCGTGAATGTGATGGGATCAGAACCGCTTGCCCTCCCGTGCGCGCGATTGCCTGTATTCGTCAACTATAGAGCTTAATCCAGAGTCCTCGTCCCCGCCTTTTAAATCTTTCTCCTGGGTCTCGGCGGGAGCCTTGTGCCGGCCGGAAGAGGCGTCCACAACCTGTTGCTTCTCCTTCTGCTCCTTCCGCCGGGCATCCTCGTTGGACTTGTTCAGCAAGGCCTGCAGACGGCGTATCTGCATGTCCTTGGACTGCAGCAATGAGCGTGTCTCCCTGTCCATCCCGGTTCCCTGCTTGAACTCCCCTATCCTGCGCTGGAGTGTCGTGATTTCCTCTTCCAGCAGGGTGAGCCGCGACCTCATGCGGATGTTGGACTCCAGCAGGCCTAGAATCGTGTCCCGGTCCTCCGCCCTGCGTTCCGGCTTGCCTGACGCCGTTTTCGGCGCCTCTGGCAGCGTGGCGGCGTAGGCGAGAACCTCCTGGTATTCCTTGTCGGAAGGGACGAGCGCCTTGATGGCATCGTCAACCCTCATGCCGCTGAACGCGAAACGCTTGACGTCCTCCTCTATGCTGCTGAGCCCCTTGTCCCTGAGCGCCTTCTCTATCCAGCGGATCTTGTTGCCGCTCTCGTTGAAGAAGCTGACGACGGCAGCGATCGCGTCCCTCTCGTGCACGGTGCCGGGCTTGAACTTGGCGGCCATCTCCGTCTTGTCCCTCTCGTGCATATCATTCTTCGGGTGCACGAGGCGGGCATTGTAGTAGGAGGCGATCTGTATGACGGACTCGGGGGGCTGGGCCACATCGCAGGCCACCACTATCGGCGTGCCGTGCTTGGATATCTCATGCACCGCCCCTTCCTTCCCCGCGTTGGTGATGGTGGCCGACGAGACAAGGCGCATGTTGACGTCAAAAACAGCGATCCCGACATAAGTGCCGGGGTCCACTCCGACTATGAGGGATTTCATCTGATAGAAGCACATGCCCGGCGTTAAAAAGGTTTGCGCCAGGACCCTTGGATCAGTGCGCCTCTTTCTTCCGCTCAGCAAAATAGTCCTTCCTGACGTCCTGTATCTGCTGAGAGATGCTCGCCCTGATCTCATTCGTATGGACCTTAGTGAGCCTGTCGACGATGCCGTTCGTCTTCTCCATCGTCTCGTTGACTTGGCCGCAGTTCTTGGCCGCCCATTCCAGCGTTCTCTTGGTCGCCAACTTGACTTCGTCGGGCGTTATGTTCTTCACTTCTGATAGCTGGTCTATTAGGATAGAACTCACTGAACTGACGGCCTTTTGTTGTGCAGTCATACTATCTTCGCTGCCGAACAAACCCATCTTGAGCAGGACAACGCTGTGGGGTTCGAAGTTCATCTGCTGAATTTCTTTTTGCGCCTGCTCATATTCTTTCGGAAAGTAAGTCTCGACCATTTTGTTTCGGACATAACTGGCTATGTCTTCCTTCTCCATTGGCATATCTTGGACTCGGAAACTGGGCTTAAAATTCTTTCTTAGTCCGTACGGTACCCTATCTCTTTCAGATATGCCTTGTAATCCAACGATTCTTTAGGCATTACCCGTACCTTTCTGTGCAGCACTTCGAATTCCTCTCCAGTCAGCCCCAGCTTGTCAAGTATGTGCGACAGCTCGGTGTACCCATTCGGCCAAGTCGGTGCGAGTTTGATTACTGTTTCGGCTTCTGTTCTAGCCTCTTCGAGCTTTCCATTCTCTGCGAGATACTGGGCAAGCACGCAGTGCGCAAACGCCGACTTCGGTTCGATCGCTACAGCTTTCCTGGCGTAGGCCTCGGCCTTTGCGTGATCCCTCTTTCCATCGGCGACGGCAGCGAGGTTGATGAGATGGTTGCTGACGACGCCGTTGTCGCCTAGCACGCGTGCGGCTATAGGCTTAACGCGCCGGTCTATGACCCTGTTAAGAGCGGGATCAAAGATGACGGTGTGATCTCCCTCTGTCACCGCAACAGCGACGTGAGGAATCGTGAGATACGAGTTGCTGTTCCTGTATATCTCGCAGAGGCGCGCCTCCGCCTTGAGACCAAGCGACTTCATGCATTCGTTGAACAGCGCTATGAACAGATAGCTCTGGGAGCTGCAAAATCCGCGCTTGAGATAGAACGCACGCTGTGAATTGGCTGTGATGTCTCCCACAGTCAGCGTTCCGTTTTTGTACCTGCCGATGTCTTCCAAGAGCCTCTTCGCGACCTCCATCGGCGTCTTGCAGCCGGCAGTGACTCTGGCTGCATGTTCACGCATGAGGCCGTCCGTCTTCAGGATATCCTCCTTGGACACATTGCCGTACACGCTTGTGATGGCCTGCTCTGTTTTCGTATCGGAGCGGGCGAACGCATTCGGAACCGGCACGGACACTGCTAGTGCAAAAGAAAGCGCAATAGCTGTGCGGAAGCTTTTCTGCATAGGAAAAGTATGTGAAACCTATATTTAAATGTTACTTTGGACTCCGAAGTGACTGGCTCAGGCGCCCGCGCCCTTGCCCATGGGCATCGGCTTGCCTTCCCCGTCAGTGAGCTTCACGCTGAGTATCTTGGAGCCCCTCGGCGTCCTGGTGACTCCGAGCGCGACATCGGCGAACGGGATGACGTTGTCGTTGTGGGAGACCACGATGAACTGGGCCTGGCTCGACAGCTCCTTCACCAGGTTGGCGAACTTCTTGCTGTTCTCCTTGTCCAGCGCCGCTTCCACCTCGTCGAGGATGTAGAAGCTCGACGGCCTGTACATGTGGAGGGCGAATACGAACGCTATCGTGAGCAGAGACTTCTCTCCTCCCGACATGCTCTCGATGTGCCTTTCCTTCTTGCCCATCTTCATGAGTATGTGGAGCCCGCCCTCGAATGGGTTCGCCTCGTTCTCGAGCACCAATGCTGATTCGCTGTGGAAGATCGCTTCCGCCATCTTCTTGAAGTGCTCGTTGACGGCGGTGAACGTCGCCATGAAGACATCCTTCTTCCTCAGCTCGATCTCGTCGATCATCTTGATGACCGCGTCCTTCTCGTTGTTGAGTATGTTGACCTTGTCCTTGATCTGGTTGTACTCGTCCAGCTTCTCCTTGAACGTCTCCGGCGCCTTCTGGTTGACGAAACCTATGGTCAGGAGGTCGTTCTCCACTTCCACCATGCGCTGCTCCAGCGCCTCCCTCTTCATGTCCAGCGGCTCCACGTCCTTGTACTGGTCGGCTTCGACCTTCAAGTCGGTGAGCCTCGTCTGGTTCATCTCCTTGGATGCGCTGAGCCTGATCTGGTCCTCTCTCATGCGCCCCTGGCGCATCATGAGCTTGCCCTTCTCCCTTGTGAGATTCTCTATCTCCTCGGACAAGGCCTTGCTCTCGTCCCATAGCTTCTGCAGCTCGCGTGTGGCGTCCTTGATCTTCTCCTCCTTCGCCTCGAGCTGCCTGGAGTGCTGCTTCATCTTGGAGTGATGCTCGGCGATCGCCTTGTCCAGCTCCTTCTTCTCGTCCGTGTTCTGCTCGATCTCCTTCCTCATCTTGGTGGAGCGTTCCTCCAGGATGATCGAGTCCTGGCTCTTGAGCTTCTCCCCGATGGCCGAGAGCTCGGTCGAGTGCGTCATTATCTCCGAATCGATGCGCGAGAGCTCCTTCTCGCCCTCTCCCTGCTCTATGGCGACGCGGATGCGCGCCTTCTCGCCTTCCAGGTTGAGTATGTCGCGCTCCATGTCCTCTATGTCCGCCTGGCGCTGTATGATGTCGTTCTTGACGGCGGACAGGTCCTTCCCTGTGGCTGCCATTCCCAGTTCGATCTCCAGCTCCTTCTTCTTGACCTCGTCCTTGGCTATCTGCCTGCGGAGCAAGGCCATCCTCTCGTTCAATGAGTACAATTCGGTGACGCAGCCTTCCCTCACCATCTTCATCTCTGCGAGCTCCTTCTCTGTCTGGTTCGCCTTCAGTCCCTCGCGGACGGACTTCCTGACAGATGTGCCGCCTGTGACGACTCCGGACGCCTCAGCGATGTCGCCGTCAAGCGTCGCCA
>CABMEP010000029.1 GCA_902385155.1 uncultured archaeon
CGGACTTAATAACGCTTCCGCTCCCGTCGTGCCTGTTCTACGATTGCCGAACTTATCCGCGGGCAGGTTCGGCCATTGACGATATCTTTTTATTAGATGGCAATGAAAGAAGGCAGAGGAGTGTGTGGCATGGAGAAATTATCCCGCATGATAGCGGGCGAGATATTGATGGCCGAGGATCCAGGCGCGGCCATGAAGAAGTGGAGGGAGATATTCGACATCACCCAGAGCGACCTGGCAGCCTCCATGGAGATCACCCCGTCCACCATCAGCGACTACGAGTCCAACCGGAGGGAATCGCCGGGCATCAAGGTCATCAAGAGGTTCATAGAGACCGTCATGCGCATCGACAAGGAACGCGGATCGCCCGTCCTCCAGAAGCTAGCAATCGAGGAGAAGCCGAACGACGCGTTCGAGGTCAGGAACTTCTCCACCATCGTGACGGGCATCGACTTCCAGAAGATGCTGGACGCAACCATACTCGCGAACGGCGAGATGCTGGAGAAGAAGAAGGTGTACGGCTACACCCTTCTCGACAGCCACAAGATCATCATGGACTTCCAGTACAACGACTTCCAGAAGCTCTACGGCTCCATCAGCGAGAGGGCGTTCATATTCACGAATGTCTCATCCGGCCGCAGCCCCATGATCGCGGTCAAGCTCGCGCCGATCAAGCCGAGCCTCGTCGCGATACACGGCCTGAAGAAGAAAGACGTCGACCCGCTCGCGATAAAGATCGCGGAGAAGGACGCGCTGCCCCTCCTGCTGCTTGAAGGGGAGCTGCCCAAGATCAAGGAGACGCTGAGCAAGTACTGACCTCGCGCAACCTGCGGTTCCTGCTGATTATTTATACTCCCTCAGCGCAAGCTTCCTATGGCTCTTCTCAGGAAAGGTCAGGTGCCGCCCGGATACAACCTGGACAAGTTCTCCCAGGCATTCGGCAGGAAGATGCACGGCGGGACACCGAAGGCGATCAATTCGATCCCCGAGTTCTCCGGACTGAAGGCGTCGCTGTCCCACGACCTCAAGCCGAGCACCAACTTCGATTCCTTCATGAAGATGCATTTCAGGGTGAACGGGACCGCGATCACAGGCCAGACCATCCTGAGGAATGTAGGCACGGGAAAGAGGAACGACAGGAACCTCCTCCTGATCAAGGAGGCCGTCGGCCGCGCCCGGGCGGATTTCTCCGAGCCGGGCAATGCGATCGATACGCTCGCGTCCATACCCGGAGTGAATCTCCGCGCCATCACGTTCGATGCGTTCTGCAGCAGGCGGATAGACACCCCGTTGTTCACCGGAAGGGCATCCAAGTTCCTGCACGAGGCGATAGCGCCCTATCGTGCGCTCGGGATGACCCGACCCGGGGCGTTCTACTATTTCATCCTCTCCGCAGGGATTGACCGCAGGGACCACACGCTCGAGCCGGAGCAGCTGAAGGAGGTGCTGGATTCGGCCGGTTTCGACTTCGGCAACAAGTTCATCTGCATCAAGGATTTCATCAGGATGAGGTTCCATTCCCCCCATCTGATCACGACAAGCAGGAACTGCGGCACGATCACAGGCCAGTCCCTCCTGCACAGGTATGCTGGCCGATGCGTAGGGTGCACCACGAAGACCATGGAGCGCATCCTCCGGGAAGCGGGATACGCGCGCCCAGACCTGAGCAGCCCGGATGCGGTACGGAAGATCCTCGCGTCAGCAAAGAAGCGGGTGGATTGGGCTGCGGTGCGTTACAAGGAGTTCAAGTACCTCAGGTTCGATTCCGCCGTGTTCAGGGGCATAGGCATCACCTGGCTGAACGATGTCGGCGACGGAACAGCAAAATGCATGAGGATCCTTCTGAGGAAGATCGGCATCATCAACAAGCCTTCATCCCGCTGGACCCATAGGATAAGATGACGTCGGAAAAGAGCATTCTTCGACAGCTGTCGATACGTCAATAGACGAACGACGTTCTTTTTAAACATTATCAGAGATGTAAGCAAGGGCGTGGGGGCCCGCTCGCGACAACGGGCTCGACAGCAAACAGAGCGTAGACATAGTCATCACGCGTCGGCTTCGCCCGATCGGGTCGCATGACAGACGGAAAGGAAAGAAGTCATGATAACGAAATCGACGAAAACAACGAAAAACGAAGGTGGAAACTATGAACGATAGACATTTCACGAATCCGCTGCGCGGAAACCAGGACAAGGTCCAGAAGAAAGCGGTAGCGGCTGAACTGCAAGGCCTGTTGGCGGGCATCAAGTCCCCGGCCGACATCAAGAAGATGTCAACCGGCGACCTGGAGAAGCTCGCGGCGGAGATAAGAGAACTGCTCATCAAGGTGATCTCCAAGAACGGAGGCCATCTCTCGCCCAATCTCGGCACAGTGGAGCTCGCCATCGCGATCCACAAGGTGTTCGACTCCCCGAAGGACAAGATCCTTTGGGACACAGGCCACCAGTCTTACACTCACAAGCTGCTCACCGGCAGGCACGACAAGTTCCACACCCTGCGGCAGCCGGGCGGACTCAGCGGATTCACCGACCCGCGAGAGAGCCAGCACGATCATTTCATCACAGGCCACGCCAGCCCGTCCATAGCGCAGGCTGTCGGCATGGCGATCGCCCGCGACATGAAGGGCGAGGGCTACAACATCATCTCGGTCATAGGAGACGGCGCCCTGACGGGCGGCCTCGCCCTGGAGGGCCTCAACTACGGAGGCTACGCGGGCAAGAAGATGATCATCGTCATCAACGACAACAAGATGTCCTACGAGCCGACGGTCGGGGGCATACAGGCCTACAACAACAGGCTGTCCTTCGGCAACAGGCTGTTCGATATGCCTGTCTACCACCAGGTGCGTGGAGACATACACCTCCTGCTGGACAACGTGCCGAAGGAGCGCGAGGAGCTGGTCGCAGCCGTCAAGAGGCTGAGGGAAGCGGCCCTGTCCGTGCTCACCCCAGGCATCGTGTTCGAGGAGCTGGGATACACTTATTTCGGCCCGATAAACGGACACAACCTCTCGCTGCTCATTGACACGTTCAAGAGGGCATCCATGATCAAGGGCCCCGTCGTGGTCCATGTGGTCACGACAAAGGGCAAGGGATGCTATTTCGCGGAGTCCAGTTCTGACCAGCACGGCAAGTACCACGGCCTCGGGAAGTTCGACGCCGAGTCCGGAGAGATCACCAAGAAGGCCGACGCGCTGCCGCCCTACATCGAAGTGTTCGGCAACAAGGTGCTCGAGCTCGCGAGGAAGGACAAGCGCGTGGTCGCGATGACTGCTGCCATGACCATAGGCACAGGCCTCCTTCCGTTCTCCAAGGAATTCCCGCAGAGATTCATAGATGTGGGGATCGCGGAGCAGTCGCAGGTGACGATCGCGTCAGGCCTCGCCAGGAGCGGCATGAAGCCGTTCGTGGCCGTCCATTCCTCCTTCCTGAAGAGGGCGGTGGATGAGGTGATCTACGAGATCGCGCTGCAGAACCTGCCGGTCACGTTCGCGCTGAGCAACTCAGGCCTGGTGGACGACAACGCCACCCAGCAGGGACCGTTCGACATGGTATACATGAGGATGATCCCGAACATGGTGGCGATGGCGCCTGCCGACGAGCACGAGCTCGAGGCGATGCTGGAGTTCTCCATGGCATGGACCAAAGGCCCGACATCCATCAGGTACGCGAAGGCCACTTCGACCGGAACGCCGAAGCCTGAGAACTTCAAGATCAAGCTGGGAGAGGGCGCCATCGCGGCGCAGCACGGCGAGGACGTCGCCATCATAGCGATAGGAAGCATGGTCGACCCTGCCGTCAAGGCGGCAGAGATGCTGAAGGCGAAGGGCATCAACGCCACGGTCGTCAACGGACGCTTCATCAAGCCGCTGGACGAGAAGCTCATCACCGATATCGCTTCAAGGTGCGGACGTGTCGTGACCGTCGAAGAGGGTTGCGTGCTCGGAGGCTTCGGAAGCGGAGTCGTGGAGCTGCTGCAGGCCAGCAGCATCAACGCTCCGGTGAAGATGCTCGGCGTGCCAGACCAGTTCTTCGATCACGGCATCAGGGCAGAGATGCTGAAGAGCGTCGGGCTGTCAGCGGAAGGCATCGCGGCAGCGGCAGATCACATGGTCACGGGCAGGAACTGAGTTCCGCCCCAGTCCATTTTTTTCTTTCTTTTCCCCTTTTTTTTCTGTTTCAAATCGAGGTAGCGGAAGCTAACATTTATATATTATTGAATACTAATAATTCCATGCGGAAGCACTCGAAGCCGAAGTCGCAGGCATCAAGCACCGACCACCAGGCCAGCGAGAGCGCTTCTCCGCTCACGACGGCGACCGGTTCTCCCGGGACGCAGGACAAGGCTGCGGCAAGATCCGTCTTCGAGAGGATGAAGCAGGATGTCCTCGACAACGGCTACATCTCCGAATCCTGCCGGAGTTCGTTGCGTTCGCCAGAGACGTCATCCAATGTGATCCCATTGCTCGCAGAGGAGTTCCACGACTGCGAGGAC
>CABMEP010000030.1 GCA_902385155.1 uncultured archaeon
AGGAGAAGGGGCTCAAGGAGATCAACGGGCTGAAGGACAGGATACTCGACAGGAGCTTCGGCAAGGGCCACGGGGCGGTCGCCGACCAGAGCTGCTTCACAATAGAGAGCTATTACATAACCAGGGCCGCGACCCTGCAGCTCTGCCAGCCGGAATACATGATGCACCTCCAGCAATCGCTAAGGAGAGAGAAGATCCTCGGCGGATATTATCTGCCGGATTCGATACTGGAAAGCAGCCTGGCCGAGAAGACGATAGACGTCCTAGATGGATCGCTACGCCTGTATGATGAGATGGTCGACGCAGGCATACCCGAGGAGGACGCGAGGTACATCCTCCCGCTCTATGTGTACACATTCATACAGACCACCACAAACGCGAGGGAGCTCACCCACCTGGATTCCATGAACGGAGGAGGGTCCGTCCCCCCGATAGTGAGATACGGCGTGGACAGGATGGTTGAAGAGGCGGCCAAGATAGCGCCTCTTCTGATGAAGAGAAGGGAGTACAATTACGAAAAGCTCGGATGGTGGCCGTCAGCCCAGCTGTATTCCATGTCGAACCAGATGCTGAGCAACATCGTCTCCCTGTACAGGAACCCGAAGGAGCCGATGTTCGTATCCTACATGCCGCAGCCGGAAGAGATCGCGAACGCGATAAAGAACCGGGACGAGGCCGAGCTCGCAAACCTGAAGCATATCCACAACGGAAGCCACCTGGAAGGGATACTCGTGATGCTCTCGCTCGTGTCGTTGCACCAGGAGATACGCCAGAGGACGCTGAACCAGTCGGTGGAGCCGATATTCACCGCGGTAGCGAGGAGGAGGATATTCACCCCGCCGAACATAGGGAATTCGGCGTTCAAGGACAGGTATGTCGCGCAGGCGATGGCGATGCTGGACCTCTATCCCGCGCTGTCCGCGGAGACGATAACGATGGGAGATGTCATCGGGGTGGTCCCGCACGCATTGATGGTCTACGACCTTCTCCATGTGAACGGATTCAACTCATTGCACTACCTAGGCAAGAGGAAGTGCACCAAGACCCAGTACGAGTCCAGGGTCATGGCGGACAAGGTGGGTGAGATAATAAAGGCGAGGAGCCCGGCTCTTGCGCACGTGATCGCCCCCCAAGGCGACCTGTACGGAAGGTGCCCGGAGAAGGATCCGTGCGGGCTCTGCAGGAAGGCGTCAAACGTATCCGCGAAGAAAGAGGGCCAGTGAGCCTGCGGCCGAACGCCGGTGTTAGGTTTTTAAACGCCGTGCCCGATGTAGTACTGTTCTTTTATGCGTCGTCGGTTGCTAAGGAACGGACTGATGACGGAACGAGGATGATTCAATGGGCATGAGCAAGAAAGACCTGGCAAGGAAGAAATCCAACCTGAAGAGGAAGCTCGAGGAGCTTGAGAAGAAGGCGAAATACGACGTCATCAACAAGGAGCTCCAGAAGGAAGTGGCCGAGCTGAGGAAGCAGGTCGAAGAGATGTGAGCGCGGGACGACGGATGCGTTACCGCATCGTTCATGATCGTTCAGCTATCGTTCACGCTGTAGCGTATATTAACTGGCATTGACAGATACATATGTGATCAGATGGTATTGTGCATCGTAGCTCTCGTGGTATTCGCGGTATTGTCCATATTCTCCGCGAAGTACAGGCCGCTGGCAGCGGAAGCGTTCGACTGCGTCTTCAGGAAGATGACGCTGAGGAAATGCGAGACGGGCCTCGACCAGAGGATCAAGGGAGAGATCATAGGGAAGCTCATGATGCATAACGAGAATGCGGCAGGATTCGTGTTCAAGCACTTCGAATCCATATCGTTCGCGTTCACGGCGCTGTTCTTCGCGAGCCTGCTATACAGCGGATACAGCGTCTACAACCTGTTCACGCTGGGCACATGCGACCCCTCCGGCGGAAACTGCGTGTTCAGCCCGCTGGTCAACGGGACGGTAGCGAACCAGACCGGGAAGCCGCCATGCGGCCTCGAGGGCTTCGTGGAGTTCTACGGGGCGGAATGCCCGCACTGCCTGAAGATGAAGCCGATCGTGGAGCAGGTGGAGAGCGAGACGGGAGTCAATTTCACCAAGCTGGAAGTGTGGCACAACGAGAGCAATGTCGCGGTCATGCAGCTGCACGCGGCCGACATCGAGAGGGACTGCAAGTTCCTCGGGGTCCCGGCATTCATCGGCCTGAAGACCAATAAGTCGGTCTGCGGCGAGATGACCGCGGACAAGCTGAAGCAGTTCATACTGGAAAACGGCTGACGACGATCCATCAAGAGAGATCAGAATGGGAATCGATTCTAGGAAAGTGAGGATGGATTTTCCCGTCCTCGGGAAAAGCATCAGCGGGAAGCCGATCGTCTATTTCGACAACGCCTGCCAGAGCCTCAGGCCGAAGCAGGTGGTGGACAAGATCGACCAGTACTACCTGGAGTTCCCGGCCTGCGGGGGAAGGAGCGGGCACAGCCTCGGACGCAGGGTGGACGAGGAGGTGAAGAAGTCCAGGAAGACGCTCGCCAAATTCTTCAACGCCAGGGAGAACGAGATCATATTCACGAAGAACACCACGGAGTCCATCAACCTGATCGCATACGGGATGCGGTGGAAAGCGGGAGACTCGGTGCTCATATCCGACAAGGAGCACAACTCCAACCTCATACCATGGCAGCAGCTGAAGGAGAAAGGAGTGAGGCTGCTGAGATTCAGGTTCGGCGACATCGACGACTTCGAGAGCAAGCTGGACAGGAGCGTCAGGCTCGTGTCGTTCGTCCACACGTCCAACCTGGACGGGACGATCCAGCCGGCGGAGAAGATGGCGAAGATCGCCCACGACAACAAGAGCCCCGTATTGTTGGACGCCGCCCAGAGCGCACCGCACAAGCAGCTGGACATGCGCAAGCTCGGCGTCGATTTCATGGCGTGCTCCGGCCACAAGATGCTCGGGCCGAGCGGCACAGGCCTGCTCTACGCCAAGGCAGGGAGCATGGATGACATGAGGCCGTTCATGACGGGCGGGGAGACAGTGACCGATTCCACTTACGATTCGGCGACATTCGAGAAGATACCGAACCGCTACGAGGCGGGGCTGCAGCACTACGCCGGCATAATCGGCTTCGGCGCAGCCGTGGAGTACCTCGGGAAGGTCGGCATGAAGAACGTGTCCGAGCACGAAATGAAGCTGAACTCGCTGATAACGGAGGAGATCGGCAGCGAAGTCGGCCTGCTCGGCCCGATGGACGCGAAGGAGAGGAGCGGAATATTCAGCTTCAATGTCAGGGGCATGAACTACCATGAAGTGGCTGTCCTTCTCGACAAGACCGCGAATGTCATGATCAGGAGCGGGATGCACTGCGTGCACTCCTGGTTCCACGCCAACAACCTGGACGGCTCCGCCAGGGCGTCATTGTACTTCTACAACACGGAAGAGGAATGCGGGATATTCGTCGATTCCATACGACGGATCGCGAAACTGAGATGAACAGGATGGAAAAAGGTGATGGTATGCAGAAGACGATGTTATTCGCAGTTTTCATGATGGCGGCGGCGGTCCTCCTGAGCGGATGCACGGGACAGCCGGCCATGTACCTGAACCCCAACACGAATCAGATAGCGAACACCCAGGGTCCGGAAGCGAACGCGACAGTAAATTCGACCGGCCCGGCGGGCGGCGTTTCCGCAAACACTTCGGCGAACCAATCCAGCGACGAGACCGGCCCGTGCCAGCGGAACTCCGTCTATTTCATACATGCCGACTGGTA
>CABMEP010000031.1 GCA_902385155.1 uncultured archaeon
ATATTCTACGCGATCGCGGACATACTGGAGATACAGAAGGTCCAGTGGAAGCCAATCGCCTACAGGAAGGCGGCTCGCGCGATAGAGACCCTCTCCCAGCCGATAGAGGAGGTGTACGCGAAGGGCGGAATCAAGGCGCTGAAGGAGATTCCAGGCGTGGGCGAGGCAATAGCCAAGAAGACGGAGGAATTCATCCAGACCGGCCACGTCAGGGAATACGAGAAACTGAAGGCCGAGATGCCGGAAGGACTCGGTGACCTCGTGTCCGTGCCCGGACTCGGGCCGAAGAAGGCTTACAGGCTTTTCCAGGAACTGAAGATCAGGAGCCTCGCCGACCTGGAGAAGGCGGCGCACGACCACAGGATAGCGCACCTGGAAGGATTCGGAGAGAAAAGCGAAGAGAACATACTCAAGTCACTTGACATCGTGAAGATGGGTCATGAGCGCACGCTGCTCGGCATCGCTCTCCCCATCGCGGAAGAGATCGTAAGCAGGCTGAACAGAGTCAAGGGGGTGATCCGCATCGAAGCTGCAGGGTCGCTCCGCAGGAGAATGGAGACCGTAGGGGATCTCGACATCCTCGTCTCAGCCAAGGACTCCGGCCCTATGATGGACACATTCACGTCCATGCCTGAAGTGATACAGGTCCTGGCCAAAGGCGCGACGAAGTCGATGATAATCATCAAGGAAGGGAACACCCAGATCCAGGCTGACGTCCGAGTGGTGGAGGACGACGCGTTCGGAGCCGCCCTGCAGTATTTCACCGGCAACAAGGAGCACAACATAGAGATGCGCAGGATAGCGATCGGCAGGGGATGGAAGCTCAGCGAATACGGCGTTTTTGACAAGAACGGCAGGAGGATAGCGGGGAAGACGGAGGAAGAGGTCTATTCCAAGCTCGGCCTGCCGTGGATGACGCCCGAGCTGCGGGAAAACCGCGGAGAGATACCCGCCGCGATGAAAGGGGAGCTCCCGGCGCTCGTGGAATCGAAGGACATCAGGGGCGACATGCACGTCCACAGCGACTGGAGCGACGGCGTCAACACGATAGAGGAGATGGTGGCTGCCGCGAAAGGCCGCGGCTACGAGTATATGGCGCTCACGGACCATTCGTATTCGGAACGCGTCGCAGGCGGATTGGACAAGAAGCGGTTCCTCAAGCAGGTCGACGAAGTGAAGAGGATCCGGAAAGGGCTGAAGGGAATCGCTCTCCTGCACGGAGCGGAGATCAGCGTCAAGAAGGGCGGGGAGCTCGACTTCGATGATGAGATGCTGAAAAGGCTCGACGTCGCCACTGTTTCCGTCCACTCCGGATTCCGCTCCACGCGGGAGGAGATGACCGAACGCATACTGCATGCGCTCGACGACAGGTATGTCAAGGTATTCAACCATCCCACAGGCAGGCTGATCAACGAGCGCCCGCCTTACGAAGTGGACATGGACAAGGTCATCGACAAATGCGCCGACAGGAAGATCGCGCTGGAGATCAATTCGTTCCCAGAGCGCCTCGACATCAACGACCAGTACGCGAAGAAGGCGATCGAGGCGGGGGTGAGGCTCACCATAAGCACGGACGCCCACTCCGTGGACCATCTGCGCTTCATGGAATACGGAGTCTCGGTCGCCCGGCGCGGATGGTGCGAGAGGAAGGACATCGTCAACGCGATGACGCTGAAGGAGCTGGCGAAATACTGGAACCTAAGGATCGAATGAAGGACATTGGTCGGATGGCACGCAGACGAGCAGGACGGAAGCCCCCATGGCGGGACAAGAGGATATTCTTCCCGCTATTGGCAGTAGCGCTGGTCCTTGAGATCGCCGCCGACTGGTTCAGCAAGAGCTGGTCGATCGGGGGGCCGACACCGTTCATAATCTACAGCGTCTCGCTCTATGTTGTCGGCGCATTGATCATGGTCAACGCGATGAGAGTCAAGACGCTCGCCCAGACCGTGCCCGTGTTCGTGATATCCACTTCGATCGTCGCCGCGGCGATGGGCGCGTTCATGTTCGGAGAGAGACTGTCTCCCCTGGCCGTGATCGGCATGGCCACAGGAATAGCGGCCGTGCTCCTGATCAACCATGATGACTGACGGGTGCTATGATGGACTTGCTACTTCTCTGGGCCGCGATGATCCTGACCGCGCTATTCAACGTAGCCGGCGATTTCAGCGGGAAGAGATGGACCCAGAGCGGCCGGACGAGGATCCTGGTCGTCGCCGCATTGATGTACGCGATAGACCAGACGTTCTTCGCGATCTCGCTGACGTTCGGGGCGCTGGCGACGAACATATTCGTGGTGTTCATCCTCTCGTCGATCCTGGATGTGCTGCTGGGCGTGTTCTATTTCAAGGAAAGGATAAGCGGGACGAACCTCATCGGCTTGGCGCTCGGCCTTGCCGCGCTGCTCCTGCTGAATCTCTGAACCGGCGACGCACGCCAGGATGGGCGGCGCGTCAGAATACGTACATGTGCTCGAAGCGGTTCCTGCGCTTCAGCCTTATCTGTGGATCGTACTCGATCAGCTTCGGCCCGTTCCTCGTCTTCTTGAACACGTATTTCTGCACCCTCATGTTGTCAGCCATGTAGAACCGGTAGTGGCTGTCGTAGAGGTCCTCGGTGAAGTGGACGCCCGGCTTCAGCCTGTCGAACACCATCGTGAACAGGCCGGCGAACACCCCGATGACCACCTGGGTCACTGTCGCGTTCGCGCCCAGCACGTCGTTGTTCGAGACGGCGTTGAAATAATACACCTGCTTGTCCGGGTAGTCCAGGATGACGCCGATATTGTCGGAGCCGTCCAGGGGATTCCTGACGTTGTCCCCGAGCATCAGGTCGCCCAGCCCGACGGTGCCTTTCTTCCGGTACATCTCCCTCAGGTACTTCATGGTCTCCATGTTGACCGCGTAGACGTATTTCGAGGAGATGCCGTACTTCCTGGCGATGCTCGCGCATTCCTCATGAGGCACGGTGAACCCGTACGGGTACCTGTCCAGCCTCATGATCGGCTTCAGTATGGGCCGCATGTCCTCCCGGTTGAACATGGAGTCGACGTCCGCGTCCCTGATCCGCCCCCCGACCATGACGGACGACGGTTCCCAGACCACCTCGCCGAGGTATTCCAGTATGCTCCATGTCATCATGGGCCTCCAGCCCTTCGCTATCCTCGCGGTGTCGTACTCGAAGTGGATCAGCCGCTTCGGCATGCCGTACTCCTCCATGCCCATCCTCACCCACATGTTCACTATGCCCGGGTTCATCCCGGAGCACACGATGTGCGGCTTCCTCACGAACTCCCTCTTCCGGTCGTATATCTCGATCACCGATGGGGGGATGTCCATCTCCTCGTCGTTGACCGCGGTGTTCAGGAACGAGCGCCCGAACCTGTCCGTCGCGGCGAGCAGCGGTATGGTGTCGAGCGTGCTGAGGTCCAGGACGATGTCGATGCGGTGCTTGTCCAGCAGCCTGCCGTACTCCGCTTCCTTCTCCGGGAGGCTGATCGCTTTCTTGATGAACGTGTAGTCGAGGGACTTGTGGTTGATGAAGGGATCCTTCGTGATGCTGTCCCTCTTGTCCAGCAGGACGAGCCTGCCGATGATGTCGCGGTGGTTGTAGAGATGGTGCAGGAACGCTGTCGCGACGGCTCCCGACGCCCCGATCACCAGCAGGTTTGGTTTCTTCATGTGCTCACCGCAATCTGAGAAACAACGCATTTAACGCTTGCGCAGGCGAGAGGACGCCGATCATCTCTGGACGAGGCGGCCGCCCTTGTCGCGCATGTCGATCCGCCTCACTTCCTCGCTGGAATCGAGCCTGTTCGTGATGAGCCAGTAATCGGACGGGACGATCCTGCGCTTCATCCGCCTGATCCTCTCCAGGCTGAACCATTTCAGCTCTCCGGACGGGGTCTGCTTGAACTCCGCCGATCTCGCGGCCATCTTGGTGAAGAAGAGCATGAAGCTGTGCTTTATCTCGCGGTTCTCGTGTATCCTCTCATGCATTATCGCGTTGAGGGATACGAATCTCCCTCTGATGGACGCCTTCCCCATGGCGAGCCGTCTCGTCGCCTGCTCGAACGTCTCTCCGAACAGCATCTTCCCTCCGATCATGCACCAGTAGTCCTTGAACGGGCGCTTCCTCCTCTTGATGAGGAGCATGTCTCCCTTGCGCACGATGGCGACCATGACGATAGGGAGCGTAGTTATGGGCTCCCTGCCCCTCGATGAGAACAGCGGGAGATATTTCTCGGCCTCCCCGGTAAGCCTGTAGTGCTCGCCCTTCTTCCGCAGTATGTTTTCCTTCTGCATCCCCTTCAGATAGTAGGCGAGCTTGTTCGACCTCAGCTCGGTCAGCTTCTCGATCTCGCTGAACTTGAGCCTGCGGTGCTCCAGGAAGAGCCGGAAGATGGCGTTTCCGTTCGCCCCGCCGATCGCTCGGAGGTAATCGGACATAGTCAAACAACCTTGAGGAACTATTTAAATCATGATAACGGGCCGGCTGTGCATGGAAAACATTTCAGCAGCGGATGGAGTCAAGGACAAGGTCCATTACATAGCCGTCACCGGAGTGGTGAGGAACAAGGAAGGCAAGTACCTGATCTGCAAGCGCAGCCCGAAGGAGAGGATATTCCCGAACAAGTGGTGCTTCCCGGGCGGGAAGATGCAGATGAGCGATTTCGTATCCACGCCGAAGGACACCAGCGACCACTGGCTGGACATATTCGAGAAGACGCTGAGAAGGGAGATCAACGAAGAGACCGGCTTGAAGATAAGGGTGCTGGGATACGTCGCCAGCCTCGCGCTGATCAGGCCAAACGGCTATTCGACCGTGATCATCAACATGCTGGCAGAGCACGAGTCGGGCGAAGTCGTGCTGAATGAGGACGAGCTGGTGGATCACGCCTGGGTGACGCTGGAAGAGGCGAAGGGATACGACCTGATCGAGAACATCTACGAGCAGATGGAGAAGGTGGACAGAAGGCACAGGCAGTCGTGGGTCCTCGCTTAGACAGAACCAACAAGCTGGACGTCAGAAAAAGAGGAGAGCGCTCGGGCCGTGACTTACCTCTCGGGGCAAGAGCCTGTCATTGTATACGACGTCAACTTACATGCTTGTTCTAGAATCCCAAGAATGGGTGAACGAAGCGAATTTCTTGTCACCCATTTCAGTTCTAAGTCGTTGTAACGCCACGTAATGCTTTCCGTAGTGAACGCCCGCCAAAAAACCAGCTAGGGAGGACATTGTCGCCCAGTACGCGGTGTGGCCCATATGCCCGCCATTGGCATTCTCTAAAATCATCGCAGGAGTTATAATCAGCACTGGAACGATAAAGTGGCCAATTAAATCTTTATGCACTTCATTAGAGTATTTCTGATAAAATTCACTTTTGAAAAAGTCCTTGCGTTCAAGTTCGTCATGGAATGGCTTTAGTTTCCTGAAATTCCATGCTGTCTTCGCATAGAGCGAGACGAACTCTCCGGTGCCTACGACCGCGCCCCTAACAAGGCCATTTTCCCCTACGGATCCTTTTTTGAGATCTTTACAAATTTGTGTAAAAGTCATACCGAGAATATCCTTTCCCGATTATTATATGTTTTGGTTGAAGTAATCCAACCTTAAGGGAATGTCCACGAAAGCATGTGCTCAAGCTTTGCCGTGAAGAGTAACTGCCGTCGGGGGATTCGTTTCTTCTGAGATTTTCACGTCGGAGAATTAAAAAGAGCGCTCGGGCCGGGATTCGAACCCGGGTCGGAAGCGTGACAGGCTCCAATGCTAACCACTACACCACCCAAGCAGACTGTTTCTTTTCTCTCACAACATATTTAAAACAAAGTCCCACCGGACCATGTTGACTGATAGGTTCAATACTTTTCTCAGGGCACGAGGGAACTGAGTCTATATCTGCGGTTGGAGTTTTAAGGGTTGCCTTCAACGCTTTCGTTTCGGAACGTTCTTCCGTCTGGTCTTTTTGTTTTTGCCTAGGAGTATGATCGAAGAGCAGATGCTATTGGTGATAACAAGGCTTGCTGGATAGAGGGCAGTGGTTACGCTGAAAACATCGAGCGCCCCTAATGCGAGCAGGTTGGCAATCCCGCTCAGTAAAAAGGTGGAGAATGTTTCGGTGTATGGCTCTTCGTAGGCCTTTCTCAGCGTTGGAAGGAATGCTACGAAATCGATGAATGTGACCAGGACCACGGACAGCAGCGCATCATTGAGGAAAACATAGAATCCAGTTGCCAATAACGCTCCTATGAAACAGAGCGTATCGAATCTCGTTATGTTCTTGGTGCCATAACGCAATGAGAGAAGGAATATGAATCCACAAAAAGCGACGCCCACGGAAAGCGCGACGACGCCCAATCCCGCCCCTCCGCTCAGCATCGCGACGACTCCTGTCGCCTGCAGGATGGTCCAGATGAGCCAGGAGTAGCTATGGGGCTTCGTCTTCTTGAGGAATATATCTCGGATGTATGGCAGGAAGCTGATTGTGCCGACTATCGCAGATACAATCGCCAGGATCAACTTCAAGGGAATCATATCGCTATCATAAGAAAGAGAATTAATAGAGCTTGTTTATCCCCTTGGCCGAGGTTCAGTCCCATCCAACCTCGAAGACCGCGATTTTCACGTCGGAGAAAAGTATAAGGTCCCACTGGCCGGATTTGAACCAGCAACATCCTCGTTTCTACATGAAAGCTGCCGGACGATGCCGACAGGCTGGAACTACAGCGAGGCGCTCTGCCAGGTTGAGCTACAGTGGGTCAGTAAGATAGGATATGGATTGAACGTTTTAATAGCTTGCCGTCGAATCCTCAGACGTGGCTAAACAGCAGGACGGAGGAGACGGACCGGGAAAAGGCTGGGTGCAGAGGCACGAGACACTGCTCGTGTTCGCCCTCATGGCGGTCTCCCTGGCGATACTGGCTGTTTTCATAGCGCCCGACATGCTGTTCCCGGCTTCCGAATCGAGCATCACATCGGATTTCGATGTGAGGATAACCGCGTCGGGAGGGGACATCGATACTGCGACATGCCTCGCGAACCACGGGATAGGCGCTGGAACCATAGTATACATATACAGCGACACCTGCCCCGCGTCGCAGAAGAACACCCCGTGGGTGATGTCGATGTCTGCGGAAGGGCGCGACATATTCCTCGCGAACACGGCGAACGCAAGCGCGATGGCGACCGTGGCCTCCTGCCTCAGCAAGATGGCGCTGTTCGAAGGCACGCCCGAGTACGTCTGCCCGTCCACAGGGCAGCAGAGGTCGGGCGCGTTCAGCAGCCAGATGGAGCTCGACGCTTTCGCAGCGGCGTGCAAGTGAGATCGTATTCATCAGGTCATCGAGAGAGTGATGTTATGGCGAAGAGAGCGGATGTCAAACGGGCCGGGATAGGCCATCATATGGAACGGATAGGGCCCCGTCTCAAGTTGCCGATCATGCTGGTGTTTGCCGCAGTGATCGTGATCATCGCGCTGTTCGTGCTCGGGGTGAGGCTGCCGTTCGGGCAGGAGCAGGGCGGCGACATCGTCGACCAGAAGATCGTGAAGTACGTCGAGCTGTATCTCGGCTTCGTCAACGTCACTGTCACCAACAGGACGCTTGTGGATGACGTCTGGACCGTGAGCCTGCTGGCCCACGCGCCGGACGGCCTCGTCTCGCTGGATGTCTGGATGAACGCCAACGACTTCTCCATCGCCAAGATATACCAGTCGATCGACCTGCCCATCAAGCCGAACACGATCATATTCCTCGACAAGAGCGGCTGCAGCGTGGGAGACCGGATCACGACGGACATCTACATCGACCCGTACGACCCGTGGTCCAGGAAATACGACACGCTCATCAGCGGATTGGTGTCCAAGTTCGGCGACAAGCTCCGCGTGACCTACCGCATCGTCCCGACATACTCGTACGACGCGATACAGAACGACGCCAACAGCGACGCGGTGTACGCCATGCGCTACCTGGAATGCGCGAAGGGGACCCCGTACTTCGAAGGAGTCAAGCGGTGCGTCTACGACAAGTACGGCGAGACGCAGGCGTTCCTGCCCGAGCTCGAGATGATCGCGTGCGCCGGCAAGGCGGGGATGAACACGACCGACGCGTTCGACTGCGCGAACGGAGACAAGGCGCTGAGCGAGCTGTCGGTGGACGAGAGGTTCGCCGAGACGTTCCTCGGCAGCCCGACAACGCCCGCGATGGTGTTCGACTGCAGGTACGAGACGTTCCCGCTGTTCGTGGACGGCGCGTTCTGCTACCTGTATCCGGATATCGACGGCTGCAAGGCGCAGTAGGAAAAGATCTCTTTTTTATGCTTTTTTTCATCTCTTCAGGTGCACGAAGAGGTGGTTCAGGTCGTAGGGAGAGAGCTCGAACTGCTGCAGGACCGCGAACTCCGCGTCCTTCAGCTCCTTCAGGACGTCATGGTAGACTGATCTCGACGTCTTGGTGACGTCGATCGACTGGGACTTGACGCACAGGAGCGCCTCGCCGCCTTCCTTCAGGTACATGTCGGCGTTGATGTCCAGTATCCTCACCTGGTCCTTCTGGGCGACGTCCTGGTATATCACGTCCACCTTGCCCTCGACATACTTCCTGTAGTCGGCGGGCTTCCTGGAATCCGCGAGTATCGGGACCATGTTGTCGCGCACCTCGCAGATGTTGATCAGGTCGCGCATCGGCCTCTCCGCGAACTCCACGCAGTAGACGATGCCCTTCTTGCCCACGATGTCCGCGACATGGGACGAGGTGGTGCCGCTGGCTGCGCCGAGGTAGAGGACCGCGTCCCCCTTCTTGATCGCCGTCGCCTTCAGCCCCTTCTTGATCGCGCCCGCGAGCTTGGACCGGAACGGATCCCACATCCTGTACTCCTTCCCGTCTATCTCGATGAGCCTCTCGCCGTAGACGGCATGGCCCGGATAGATATTGAGCGTGGCCAGCTTGCCTTCTATCTGGAAGATGCCGGGAAACAGTTGCACGAGATCCTTCGACTCCATGCGTGTAGAGCGCAGCCGATGGTTTAAAAGTCTTGTGCGCCAAATCCTGGCAGACCGATATTAGTGGAACAGGTGGGTGTGTAACAAATGACGACTACTGCGATAGCCCTACGACCGATAGGATACGTATATGTGGACGACAAGCCGGTCCCGTTCTACAGCACGGACCCCGAAGTGGAGAGCATAATGGAGAATGTGAAGAACAGCACCGCGGTCAAGGCGATCGGTCAGATGCTCGCGCTCAGGAGGATACGCGCGGAAGCGGCCGTGAAGGCGAAAGAGAGGACAGCGGCGAAGTAGTGGCCAGCTGAGTGGGAGAGGATGACATGATAACGACCAGGACCGAGACATTGGGCGCGACGATATCGTCGACAGCGAACGCCCTGATCCCGTTATTGACCATAGCGGCGTTCATAGTCGTCGGGCTGTTCCTGTTCAAGAAGCTCTCCGAGGACGGGGAGAAAGAACTAGCTTAGGATGAGGATCGGGCGTCCCGGAAGAGCGACCGGCGGATGCTGCTATTTAAGAAGCGACGCTCAATGGGCAGCATGACGACCCTGAAAGGCAAATGCGGGCGATGCGGGAAGACCGCGGACAAGATGATGCAGTACCAGATCAAGGAGCCCATCAAGCTGGGGGCGCTGTCAGTCATCCCGAAGGAATTCAGAGCGGCGGAGACTACCTTCCTCTGCGACGGCTGCATCAGGGAGTTCAGGCGCTGGATGAAACGGACAGGGAACGAGACTATCTGAAGATTAGCCAGCGCCCCGGAAGCGCGCTGCCTATGATTTTAAAATACCGGGCGTAATCGTTTACCATGGCCCAGCTCAAGGACCGAGACAGGACCAGAAAGCCCTCAACGGCAGGACGGCGCGCAGGCGGTTTCGATTCGATGAAGACCGGGATGGGATCAGAACGGATGGGCGCGAGGCTCGATGTCCCGTTAGTGAGACAGCCGTACAAATCGAACATCTGCGGATTCGCCGGCTTGTCCATGATATACAAGTTCTACGGCATGGACGCGAGCGTCTCGGACCTGAAATCCAGGATCGAACTGCATCCGATAGGGACATACGCCCCCCAGCTGGGATTGGATCTGCTCTCGAACGATTTCGATGTCGATATCGTCACCTACAACCCCTATCTTGTATGCAAGGCGTATCAGAATCTCTCGCAGGAAGGGCTGCTGAAAGAATTCGAGGCGCGGTACAGGAAAGTCAGGCTGAAGAGGAAGCCGGCCTACGCCAAGATCAAGCTGGCGCTGAGGTACTTCATAGACTTCATGAACGCGGGCGGGAGGGTGACGGTCAAGCTCCCCGACAGAAGCGACATCACCGGAGAGATCGACAGCGGAAGGCCAATGGCCGCCCTGCTCACGACCCGATTCCTGAACTCGAAGAGGCCGGTATTCAACTTCCATTTTGTCGTGGTAACCGGCTATAGCGGGGATACGGTGTACACCAACGATCCCCTCTGGCGCCCGGGGAAGAAGGAGAACTGGGGCGTCAGCTCCCTCACATTCGACGAATTGTCCTACGCCATCACAGCGAGCGCGTTCGGGGACCTCGACAACGCATGCCTGATCAAGATCAGGAGGAAGTCGTAGGAAGCCGAATCCGCAAGGATCGGGCCCCGCACTCCGTGCGACTGATTTTACATCGGTAAGAATAGAAATGCGCCCCAGAAGGGCCATATCGGTGACGGCTTAAACTCTATGCTAACTCTGGTTTGGGTTTAAGCTCTCAGGAGGGATTTGAACCTCATCTGACTTTGTAGCCAAATCGTTTCTCGTAGTTCTTGTGATCCATCCATTCAAGAAGGACGGCCAGTATTCTAACTTCATCTGCGGCGATCATGTAGATGAGGCGCCAGCCGTTAGGCAAATCGTATTTCCAAAGATTTTCCGGTCCGCTGAATCTCTTCATGTAATAATTCGGAAACAGATTCTGTGGAATCTGTGTTCCGCTATAAGGGTCTAGCTTGAGATCATCGACTGCACGTTCTAAGTATTTGAGAAGCTGCCGCTCTTCGCTCCTTCCTTTCTTCAGCTGGTCGTAAGCTTTCTCGACTTTGGCATCGAAATGCACCACATAGGTTGCTCCTTTCGGCTTGCTCATCTGAGCACCTTCCTGGACATTAGCCGATTGACGAGTTCAGGGTTCCAGATCCATGCGATTTTCCCTTCCTTGTCTGTGGCTATCTTGTTGCCTTCTGTCAGATAATCGAGTATTACCAGGAAGGTCTGATACATCATGCCCCTCGGTAGCTTATGCCAAAGCTGATAGCGAGAGAACGCTCCAGAATGCATTTTGATTGTGTCCTCTACCATGATGACGCTCTGCAGCGTTGGACTATGGGCGCGGACATTCTTCGTCAGAGTTTCCATTGGATACACCGTCTATTGTATATATGTATATGATATATTTATATAACTACCGTTTAATCAGAAAGGCCATAGACACCGAAAATAAGTCTAACTGAGATAGAAATCTTTATATATAGGTTAATGAATAGTATACATAGGTAATCATATGGCCAAATCTTTCGCACAGAAGATAGAGAGTCGTTGGATCAAGAATGACTTAGCCGAACGCGAAGGCAGAGGGTCTATCATGAGAACGACGTTCCCGTTCTCGAAACCGAAGAGTAAGGTGCTAGACATACTACATGAAGATGCATTGAAGGACAACTGCAGGCGATCTGCGGCGAAGAAAGACAGGAAGATGCTGTTGAATCAGCTTTCCGATTCGCTGGTGAAACTCAGTTCGCGGTACACATGCTCTAGATCGAAAGAGACGAGGCAGGAAATCCTAATCGCGATACAATCGGCGGCCGTAGCACTTGTCGACAGCCTTAAAACGGATGCGATAAAGCAGCTAGCAGTCAATTCTGACGAACGCATAGGCATTGTAATCTCTACAGAGATGAAGCGGCTCGCTACCATATATGATGGCGGCAAAGCGCTTCCTGCGCTGGACGTGCTCGATCACATTTCCAAAAACACGAAATCCAAGAAATTGGCCAGATATGCAAAGTCCGCGATTTCTGAAGCGGAAGGCTGGAGATACGGCAAGCACATTGAACCTGCCGTTGAGAAAGTCTTGGAGGAAGCACGTATTTTGAATTTCCTCTGAACGAATAATCATTCGACTCTTCGTTTTCTCAATTTTTCAGCTTTCTTGAGAACAGCAATCGCTTTTGGTTCGCTAATCTTCTTTTTAGAATCTTCCCAGAACTCGTCAAGAGACTTGGGCGAATACCCTTCGAGCTCATAATCAAGAGCCTGCAGAGCCATCTCAAGCTTATCTAGGTTCTTCAACCACTTCGACTCCACAGTTCGCTTCTCTTCTGCTTCTTTCCAGAGGGAGAATAACCCTTTCCTTGTCGAAGGCGGTAGATCGCTCAGAACCTTTTTCACTGATTTTAATTCGAGCCTGCGTTTCCGTTCGAGGTATCCGTTCTTAAATTCATACAGCGGCCCAGTCGGTATATCTCCAGCGAATATCTCACCGAATTCATGGATCAACGCCATCGTAATGAGTTTGTCTGTATCCACACCAGAGATATCCTTAGTAAGCACGTAAGCAAGAATCGCCGTTCTGAAAGAATGTTCGGCGACACTCTCCGGTTTTTTGATACGTTTAATGACCCACCCTGTGCGCTCCGTGCGTTTCAGTCGGTTGACTCGCTGAAAGAATCTTATCAGATCCGGATTTGACATGTCATCATTTCGTTAGCGGTTTTATAAAGTGATAAGAGGTTCAAATCCCCAACTTTTTATGCCCAAAATCTTCACGTCGGAGTGGGTGTAACGCCCCGGTACGTCAA
>CABMEP010000032.1 GCA_902385155.1 uncultured archaeon
CCGGCGATCCACAGCCCTATCTCCTCTTCAAGGAACCGTATCTCGGTCGCCGCATCGTAGCTCTCGAAGGGATTGCCTTCGGAGTCCGTCTTCCCGCTCGCATCGACTATCTGTATCAGGGCGTCCGCGGACCTGATGTCATCAAGGAAACGGTTTCCGAGCCCTTTGCCCTCGTGGGCGCCCGGGACGATACCGGCGACATCGACCATGTTGATCGGGACGAACCGCTTCCCGTTTTCGCATTTGGAGTTCTTCGGGTTGCATTTCACTCCGAGGGCCGAGCACGGGCATGCGACCTGGAGGTATGTGACTCCCTTGTTCGGGTCGATTGTGGTGAACGGCCTCGGGCTTATCGGGACATCCACAAGCGTAGCTGCGGAGAAGAACGTCGACTTGCCGCTTGATGGTTTGCCTGTTATGCCGATGAGCATCCGATCACGAAGAGTGTAGGCGCATGAGATAATAAGTATCTATCGATGTGGCTGCGGAATGATTTAAAAACTCCCGCGGAAATAGCTGCGTGATACTATGGCAGTGGACGTTACATTCTCGATCATCGTTGTCCTGATGCAGGTGTTCTTCGGAATACTCCTGTCTATCCTATCTGTCTACCTCTCTCTGAGGTTCTTCGACAAGATGACCGAGGACATAGACGAGATCGCCGAATTGAAGAAGGGCAACGTCGCAGTCGCGATAGTCCTCCTGGCGCTCGTGGCGTCAATCGGCACGATCGTCAAGCAGGGCGTCCAGCAATTCGACGAAATCCTGCTGAGGGGGGTGTCGCTGCCGTTCTTCATGATCGCGTTTGTGATGGCGATCGTGCAGCTGGTATTCGTAGTGTTAATCGCGGTCCTGACCATGTATGTGGCGATAGTCCTGCTCGATTCGATGACGGTCGGGATAAACGAACTGAAGGAGCTGAAGAGAGGCAACATCGCTGTGGCGCTGCTCATCGCAGGGGTCCTCTACACCGTCGCGTTCATAGTCTCGGGCACGCTCAGCAACCTGAGCACGTTGTCCATATTCAAGCCCGAGATGCTCGCCGGGCTGTTGGGGATACAATAACTTACAACGAGAAGGATCATGAGACGAGAATGATGCTGACTGTACTTCCGTTCTTCTCGATGCTCAGCACGTTGTCTTTCACTGGGAATGACGTAGCCGAGGCCCCGCACGATATCGCTTTGCTGAACGCGTCGTTATTGTAGCTGATCGTGATGTTCTGGCCTGAAACGGACAGCAACGACGCATCCGCTAACGAGAGGTGCAGCTGCCGTTTGTTCCCCGAACCGAGCACGCAGATGTCATTCGCGACATTCGCGATATCTGAAACTGCTTTCTGGGCGAGGAGGCCGTTCACGGTCGACTTTGCCGAATTGTTGGTATTGAATGCGGCCGCCGAAAGCATGGCGAGCGCGGCTAGGAATATAGCGAAAAGGAGTAGCAGTTCAAGGGAGAGCTGCCCGCGCAAGCGATCTATTGTATGCATCTGCCGCCCACGCAGGTGAACCCGCTGCAGCATTCGGTCTGATCCTTGCAGACCGAGTTGTTGCATCCCAGCTCATTCATCTGATTGATGGTCTTGAACGTCTGATTGGAAGATGTCTGTATCTGGGACGAGGCGGTTGCCGCCGTTTCCCTCATCTTATTGGCTATCAGCAATACCACACCCAGCAGTATCGCGAGTATGATGATCATCTCCGCGGAGATTTGGCCCTTGCGTCTTGTTCGCATGTTCTGCCTACAATCCGGTTGTTTAAAAAAGTAGCGATGGACGCGACGCCGGCCGCAGGAGGGCGCTTATTTCAGCCGTATGCTATCCAGGTTCATCGGGGCTCTCGCCTCGATGTTCATCGCCCGCGACAGCGCATGGGCGAGATCATCGCATTTCTTCGCCTCGCCGTGGTTGACGAGAACGAGCGAAGGCTTGGGCCTCATGTTCTTCACGAAGGCCATCAACTGCCTGCGGTCGCTGTGTCCGCTGAATCCTTCGGCGGTCTCGACACGGAGGTTCACCTTCAGGGTGTCCAGCCTGCCGTCCTCTCCGACTATGGCGACTTCCTTGTCGCCGCGCTGTATCTTCCTGCCGAGGGAGTAATTGGTGTTGAATCCCACGAAAATGATGGCGTTCTTCGGGTTGTTGGCGAGCTGCTTGAAGTACTCGACGGACGGCCCTCCCGTCATCATGCCGGACGGGGCGAGTATAACGCATGGCGCCCCGTCTATGACTTCCTGCCTGTTGCCCTTGACCACCTCGAAGATAGGCGATTCAAACGGGCTCTTGCCGCTGAGTATCATGCGCTGGACGTTGTCCTTGAGGTATTCCGGATAGACTGTATGTATGGCGGATGCCTCCAGCACCATCCCGTCTATATAGACCTTGAAGTTGGCCTTGTCCGGGTTCTTCCTCATGAATTCCTCGAATACGAGCATGATGTCCTGCGACCTTCCGACTGAGAAGACTGGGATGAGCGCCTTCCCGCCGGCGGCGATCGTGTCTGTCACAACTTTCAGGAGTTTTTGTTCCGCTTCAGGCCTCGGGTGGTGGAAGTCCTCGCGACCGCCGTATGTACTCTCTATGAGCAGGGTCTCCACCCTCGGGAAGATGCAATTGGCTGGGTTCAGCAGCTTGGTGTGGCTGTATTTCAGGTCGCCGCTGTAGACGAAATTGTGCAGGCCGTCGCTGATATGCAGGTGCACGAGCGAGCTTCCGAGTATGTGGCCCGCGTTGTGAAGCGTGAGCTTGATCTCGGGGGTGATGTCTGTGACTTCACCCATCTCCCTGGGCACGCAATGGAGAATCGCCTTCCTGACATCCTTCTCTTCGTAAAGGGGGTCGACGCCCTGCCTCTTCATGACCTTGATGTAATCGAAACACAGCAACGCCATGAGGTCCCTGCTCGGGGGGGAACAGTAGATCGGGCCTTCATATCCCATGGCAAAGAAGTAAGGGATGAATCCGCAGTGATCGAGATGGCTGTGCGACAGGCAGAGCGCGTCGATCTCGTCGAATGGCATGTTCAGCGTCGCCACGTATGGGTATTCCTTCGACGTGTCCGTCGCCTCGAACCTGAGCCCCGCGTCGAGTATGATCTTGTCATTGGACGTCTGGAGGAATATGCAGGATCGGCCGACTTCCCTGAACGCACCGAGGGCGGTGATCTTCACCCAGCTTGTCTTCTCTTGCGGGGTGAATATGCGTTTGCCTGTCTTGTTCAGGAACTTCTTCCTCGTTTCGGCCTCTTTGAGAAGCGTGCTCCGTATGCCCTTGACCACTTCGGACGGTAGAGTGGGTGTCCTTAACACCCTTGGCGCCCAACCCGTGGTCTTGATGATCTCCTTGAGCGTGGATCCCCCCTTGCCGATGACGATCCCTGGCTTGTAAGCCTCGACCCATACCTCATGGAATTCCGGGCAGAACCGGATGTCGGCGATGCCGGCGTCCTGTTGCACCAGTGACTTTATCTTGATGGTGGCCTCGTCTGGAGGAAGGAGCGCATTTGCTGCAGATCTGATAACAACCTTCTTCTTTATGCCGTTGGCTATGTCTTTGACGGGATTGTCGACAGCATAGAACTTATCGAGCTTGTCTAGGTAGATCACAATGTCCGGACCTTCCGCCTCGATCTTTATCGCGGAGCATCCTGGAGGTAGCAGTGACTCTATCTTCTTCACAAGCTCGGGTTGTAAATTCTGCATAAGAAACACGTAAGTGTCAGGACGTCAGATGATGGTGGTCGCTTCGAGAGTTCGAAATCGTTACTTCCTCTTCTTTTCTTTCGACTTCTCGAGCATCCGCTCTACTTCCTCTGGTTTGTACTTTCTGATGCCGTCTTTCGTCAGGGCGACGACGTCGACTCCGCCACCAGAGGCAGTGTCCCTCTTCTTTGCGGCTGCGATAGCACGCGCCACGAGCGGGATGGTCTCTACTATTGTGCCTTTCTCGTATTGGTCATCGAGGACGGCCTGAGCGGAAAACCAGCCGCTGCCACCAAACGCGGTGTGGTCCTTCACTTTTGTGACCGCGCCAGATGGATCAAGTGAGAATAACTTAGGTGTGCCGTCCGCTTCTACGCCGCCGAAGATAATGGCTACATAGAAAGGCATGTACTTGTACTGGTACAGCACATTCTGGAGAAGGGATACCGCCGCATTGACTGTGATCGGCCGCCCCTCCCTCATACGATAGAGCCTGAGCTCGACGCTCATCATCCGCTCGAGGGCATCCGAATCCCCTACCGCGCCCGCAGTAGCGAAAGCGATGTGCTTGTCGGGAATGGATATCTTCTCAGAATCCTCTGATATGACAACCATGCCGCCGGCGGTCGTCCTCTTCTCGGCAGCAATAATGATGCCGTCGGTGCAGACAACGCCAACTGTGGTTGTTCCAGTCTTGACTTTAGTGTCCACTATAAATCACCAAAAACTGAATAAATCGCCTTGTAAGTATAGCGACTGCAGTGTATTTAAAGGTATCTCCGACGTGGTCTCTGCAGGAATCGATATGGATAGGATAACGCTCCGGAACTATGAATTGGCGGATACGATACTGGCCCGAGCGGTAGGGATCATGTTCAGGAAAAGAATCGGCAAGCCGATGCTGTTCGTGTTCCCAGCGTCCGGAAGGGTAAGCATCCATTCGTTCTTCTGCCCTAGATTCGACGCCGTCTTCCTGGATGACAGAAAAAACGTGACCGAGCTGTATGAGAACATAGGGCCCGGACACCTCATCACACCGAAGCGAAAGGCTGCATATCTTGTGGAATTCCCCCCAAATACAGCGAGCCGAAGGGGCATCCATAGAGGAACGATTATAAAGTTCGGGCGCTGACTTATCCCATGCAGAAGGTATTCGCCTATCGGGAACGGAATGCGACTGCAAAGGAGAAGAACCCTTATTCTGACAGGACCCAGATACGACCGCTTATAGAAAAACTGCGCTCTTTCGACGCCGTCCAGTGCTCGGAACATGAATTCAAGGTATTCACGAGGGAGTTGGGGGGCAAGACTGTCTTGGACGCAGGGTGCGGGCCGGGCGTCCACCTAGAGAATTTCAAGAAAAATAAATTCAGGGCGATAGGGATCGATTCCTCGGCGCCCATGGTGGAAGAGGCGTCCAAGACGGGATGCAGGGTAGAGCGGATGAGATTACAGAGGCTGAGATTCAAGGACAGCACATTCCACGGGGTATGGTGCAATGCCGTCCTTCATCATTTGGACCAGAATGATGTGCAGTACGTGCTCAAGGAGTTTAGGCGGGTGTTGAAAACGAACGGCCTGCTTTTCGTATCTATGAAGTCCGTCCCACGGAAGAGAATGGACAACGTCGGGAGAGAGTTCTATCCGATGACAAAGGAAAGGCTCGAGGACCTGGCTAAAAAGGCAGGCTTCTGCCTGATGCGGATCTACGATCGGACCGATTGGATAGAGATGTTCGCGCACAAGCTCAGCGACGCTTCCCTTCCCGACCGGCGGTGATCCTCAGATTGCCGCTCATCTCCTTGATGGAGACGTCGACGTCTTTCACGCTCTCGAAGCAGTTCCTTATCTGGTCCAACGAGTAGTTCTTTACCGCCGCCAGATTCGCCTGCTGCGCCTCTGATGTGAGGTCGGGCAGTATCTTGGATTCGAACTGCTTCTTGAACGCCTCCATGTTGATGGTGAAGTAGACGAGCTTCAACGGCATGCTCTGGGCACCGGTCTTGCCGCGCTCGAGCTTTTCCATCAGGTCGCCGTGCATGTGCTTCTGTTTTATGAACTGGGTGACCCGCCTGAATTCCGCTTCCGTCTCGGAGAGCAGCTTGCTGGCAGCGCCGCTCTTCGCGGCGACAACGAACGATGATTCTCCGAGATAGGAGAGGAAGAGGTCCCCTTCGGACTCGTTGATCTTGTCCTGCAGCATCTGGGAGACAAGGCGTACCATCAACCGCGCGTCCTTGTCGCCATACACGTCCCTGTACTCCTCAAGGCCTTCCAAATCCACCTTTATGAACTCCGCATCCTCCTTGATGTAGCTCTTTATGTTGTCCAGGAGGCGCCTGATGTCGGGCAGGTCGACCAGTGGGTCGAACAGGCTGCCGTGCTTCTTCAGGAATATGTTGGTGAGCGCTTTCAGCTCCATCGGCTCGAACGGCTTCTTGATATAGTAGTCCGCGCCGTTCTTTATGCCGAAAAACCTGTTGACCGCGGCGTCAGCGGCGGATACGATGATAACGGTGGTGTTCTTGGTGTCCGGGCTCGATTTTATCTTCTCGCATATCTCGAGGCCGTTCGGGCCTGGAAGCATGAGGTCAAGCACCACGAGGTCGGGCTTGAACGTATGTATTTTCTTGAGGGCTTCGCCGCCATCGAACGCGGACTCCACTTCGTATCCGTCGCTTATCGACAGCCTGATGAGGTTGTTGATGTCCTTGTCGTCTTCGACGATCAGGACCTTCTTCTGCTTGCTCGGCGTCAGCAGGTACCAGTAATCGACCTTGCCGAGGGAACGGCTGTCTATCCTGCTGTCGGATTTCAGCCGCACGAGCGCGCCCTTGACGTCGTCCTTCTCGTAATTAGAGAATTCCTTTATGAGCTCGTTCGTCTCAAGACCGCCGTCCTTGGCGGAGAGTAATGCAATGATATCCTGCTCTAGCTGGGCCTCCTCCATCCTCATATTCTCGCCTCAGCGTTAGCTCGTAAGACAACAATTAAATTCATTGCGTCGAAATCGAGGCATGGCAGATGGACAGGCAGATGACGTCCCAGCGAAGCATCCTTTCCAACAGAAGCTGACGGATATCATCGAAAGCGACGCGAGCGCCATCGAAACGGACGCGCAACAGGCGCAGGGCGCCAATCAGAATGCGAATCACTCTCCCCAGCATCGCGCGAGCCCGGAGTCGTTCCTGCTTCTTTTCAGGAGCCTGACCGAGCCCGCAGTGCTGACGGACGGCAAGAGAATAATCGATTCAAATGAGAGCATACTCTCCCTCAGCGGCTACAGCCGAGAGGAATTGACCGGAGAGACTGTATCCAAGATAGTCAAACGCGGCCGACTCTGCAGGAAGGACGGGAGCATGGCGGAGGTCTCCATGAAGGAGGTGCCGGTCGGGCTCGTGTCTGTCGTGCTTTTTACCGATGAAGCGGAGAGGAAGAAGCATGAACAGGCCTACAGCAGGCTGGAATTGCTGGAGAAGAATCTCCCGGACCCGGTCGTAAGCATAGACAAGCACGGCAAGATACGATCATGGAATGCATCGGCACTCAATTTCTTCGGTATAGGGGACCTGGAAGGGCAGAACATCAAATCATTGCTGAAGGGAGGGAAGATGGCAGGCAAGATCAAAGCGGCGATGACCGATAGGCAGATACAGAGGATAGACGCGGTGAGGCCGAAAGTCGGTTTCGCGGACAGCGAAGTGGAGATAGATGTCATGCCATCGGATGACGGGGCGGTCTGCCTCATAAGAGACATCTCAGAGAAGCGGAGCCTCATGCGCCAGATAGACGAGGCGGAAGAGCAGTACGAACAGCTTGTGGACAACGTCACGGACATCATCTGCATCATCGACAAGAGAGGCAACTTCAAGTTCACGAACAGGCAGTTCGAGAAACAGCTCGGATACAAGCCGGACGAATCGCCGGACCTGCCGCAGATCGTGCACCCTGAGGACCTCGCCCAGGTGCTGAGGCGGCTCACCGAATGCGAGAATAGTGGGAAGGGATTCCAGGACCTGGAGTTCAGGCTCCAGAACGCAAGGAAGAAGTATCTCTACTACTCCGCGAGCGGAGTCCCGACAAAGGACCGCTCGGTCATAACCGGATTCAGCGTCACGATGAGGGATATAACCGCCAAGAAAAAGAACGAGGACGAGACTACCGCGGCCAGGACCAAGCTCGAGCAGGAAAACAAGCAGCTGGACAAGCTCAACAGGATGAAGACGGAGTTCGTCAGCATGGTGTCGCACGACCTGAAGACTCCGTTGACGAACATACAGGGCTACTCCTCACTCATGCGGAACAAGGTGCTCGGGCCGAACAACCAGAAGCAGCAGGAGGCCTCCGAAGTGATATACAAGGAATCGCTGAGGCTGACGAAGCTGATCAACGACATACTCGACCTCTCCAAACTGGATACTGGGGCGATGATACTTTACAAGCAGTCGTTCAAACTGAACCAGCTGGAGGAGAAATGCTCATTCAAGTCGGTAGCTGAGCGGAAAGGACTCACCGTCATATGGAACACGCCGGATTCGTTAGGCGAGGTATACGGGGATCCGGAACGGATATCCCAGGTCCTGTCAAACCTAGTGTCCAATGCGATCAAATTCACCGATAGGGGATCCGTCACTGTCAACGCGTTCTCGAAGGACAAGAACCACGTCCAGGTGGATGTAATCGACACCGGCGCAGGCATACCAAAGCGGGAGCAGGACAAGATATTCGAGCGGTTCCAGAGGGGGACGGCAAGCAAGGTGATGCGGAAGGAAGGTAGCGGCCTTGGTCTCGCCATAGCAAAGGACATCATGGAGCTGCACGGCAGCGACATCCGGGTGAAATCGGAAGTGGGGCGGGGCAGCACGTTTAGTTTTACTCTCCCGAAGGCGCCCAAGCAGGAGATGGGACAGGAAGATGTCATCGAAAGGCACATAGAAAACATGAGCAAGTCCGGGCCTACGACTGAGCAGATAATGGAGCAGATTGTTGACAAAAAGAAGTGATCATTCCGCGTCTGCCGCTGCCGGCTCGGATGCCGTTGGGATTCTCGGTTTTCTTGAGGACGGTTTCTTCGCCGATTTGGGTTTCGCGACTTTCGGCTTCTTCTCTTTCGGCGGCTTGGGTGGTTTTTCTGCCTTCGGCGGTTTTGGCGATTTCCCTGCCTTCGCGGATCGGACCTTCGCTGCCTTCTCGGCCTCCTTCTCCTCTTTCTTCGCCAGCTTGGCCAGCTTCTCGGGGCAGTCGCGGTTCAGGCAGTACTTGTACCTGCTCTTGCCCTTGATGAACCATACTTTAGGGGATCCGCAGAAGCTGCAGAGCTCTGCGAACGAGAATAGGCCGGACGAAGGGAGCGAATACGTGATCTTGCATGTTGGATAGTTGGTGCAGCCGAGGAACTTGCGCCCCTGGTATTCGATGATCTTCTGGAACCCCTTGCCGCACTTGCATGAGGCGAAGCGCTCTGATTCCTCCAGTTTGTTGAGGAGGTTCGAGCCGATTTGCTGCTCGTTCTTGGCGAAGTCGGACAATATTCCTTCCAGCATCACCTTCGCGTTGCCTATCACCTTCTGCTTGGACATCTTGCCGTTCTGCACCATCTCCATCTCGTCTTCGAGCTGCTTGGTGAGGGATGGATCGACTATCTTAGGGGAGTACTGCTGGAATGTCTCGTAGACTGCCATGCCGAGAGGGGTTACTGTGAGCTGCCTGCCGGAAACGTATCCTCTCTTGTAGAGTGTGTCGAGGACTATGGCACGGGTGGTCTTGGTGCCGATGTTCTCCTTCTCCATCAGCTGCAGTATGGACGCGGGCGAGAACCGATTCGGCGGCGACGTCATCTTGCTCGTCACCTCGAACTTCTCGATCGCGACCTTCTCGTCATTGGAGAACGGGGGGATCGCAGTCTCTTTCGCCGCGGCGTAGGGATAGAACTGGAACCAGCCGCTCTTCAGTATGTGGATGGCTGAGGCCTTGTACTTCTCGCCGGCGGAAAGGATGATCTTCCTGTCCTCCACCTCCGCGCTCTCCGCGAAGCAGCCGAGGAACCTGTGCACGATCAGGTCGTACAGCTTCTGGACGTCAGGCTCGAGCTTGCCGAGGTTCCCTGTCGGGAAGATTGCGGGGTGTACGTCCTCTTTCTGGCCTTCCCTCGGCCTGAACCTGTTCCCGTTGATGAGCTGGTTGGCCAGCGAGCTGAACCTGTCGATTGTAGCAATCTTCCTTATTATCGAGGGAAGATTCAGCTGGTGCGGCAGCTTCTGCGATGACGTCCTCGGGTAGCTGATGTAGGCGTTCTCGTAAAGGGTCTGCGCGAGCTGCTGCGTCTTCACCGGGATGAATCCGAACAGCCTGTACGCCTCAGCCTGCAAGGTGGTGAAATCGAACGGAGGAAGGGGATAAAGCGTCTTCGTCTTTGAGTCGATGTGTATGGTGCCTTCGCTGGACGTCTTCCGCTTCGCCTCTTCCGCCTCCTCCTGCGCCTTGAACCGCTCTTTCTCGTGTATGAACTTGTGTCCTTTGGAATAGGCGAGTAGTTCCCAATATTGGGTCGGTTTGAATTCCTTAACCTCTTTCTCCCGCAAGGAGAGGAACCTTAGCATGGGGCCCTGAACCCTGCCGATGGACAGCGTCTTGTACCTGCCCGCTTTCCGTATCGCATTCATCACCGCGCGGCTGAGATTGATGCCATAAAACCAGTCGACCATGTGCCGCGCTTCGCCGGCAAGCGCGTTATTGGTGTCCAGCGGCTCGAGGTTCTCGTACGCGGATTCGAGCTCGGGCGCGGTAAGGGTCGAGAATCGCATCCTCTTGGCCTTGCTCAGGTCGCTGACGAAACGTATGATGTTGTAGCCGATGAGGCTTCCTTCTATATCATAGTCTGTGGCATTGATCACGGTGTCCGCGTTCTTCGCGAGATCCGCGATGGCATTGAGATAGTCTCTCTGGTACCAGGCTGCCTTATCGACGGAGTGGGTCGGCGCCCATTCGATGTCGAAAGCGGGCGTGGATTGGGATTTCTGTTTCAAAGTGAAAAGGTGGCCTACTGCCGACGCAATGATGATCTTGTCTGCGCCCCTCGTGAACTCATAGTATGATACTCTCCTGTACATCCTCCTCTGGGGCAATCGGGACAGGGCATACGCTAGCTTCTGGGCCACCGATGGTTTCTCAGCTATAATCAGATTTATCCCCATTCTCGCACCAATCGTTCTTATTGGACTCACATATAATGTTTAAAGTGTTGAGTGTATAGGCCCGGGCCCTCTACTTCCAGTAATGGTGTTATTTTGTGATTTTGTTGTTATCTGATGGTTGTATTATTCTATGTTGGATGAATTCAAACGAATTAATTCTTGTTTTGAATACTTCCACCCAATCAATATATTCATTGAAGAAATTGTCGATCTCTTTTTCATTCTTCTCGTTTGTATAGAAAGATGATCTGAAGACTTTCGTTGTCTTGCCTGCAATTGAATTTTTGAAATTGTAATAGAACCTCCGTTTGACTGTGTTCTTTGCCTGTTTATTTCCTATTTTGATGCTATAAAGGTATAAAATATCCATATTGTATTTATAGTTACATTTAATAAATATATATTCTTAATACTAGAACTGACCCCTCCCCCTCTATACCCCACTCCACTTCCTGGCTTGAAATTAATACACAATCCTAAAAACAAAGAACCAACTTCCACTAATCGAGCACTAAAAACAGAAAATAGCTGTTTTATTGACCTCGCTTCGAATTAGACGATGCGGAGCGAGAGGTTCTTTTTGACTGAATTAAGCACGTATGCATACGTCCTGTAATGCACGAAACCAATTACCTTGACTACGGCGTCTCCAGGGTTGGTGGAGGTATTAGACCATATGGGCACGATAATTGTGTATTCCTCTCCCTTTCCGAGATATCCTATCCTTATCTCTTTCGCCTTCTGTATCCCCATCTGCTCCAAGCCGAGCCCCTGTCCGGTCTCTATGACCAGCGACGTGAGCACGGTCTCAGATTCGAGATTCTTGATTCTTATCTCGAGGTCACACCTGTCGATCCTGTGCGCGGAGATCCTCACTGGGTTGAACGATGTCCTGATGTCGAACGGAACCCCCTTCGTTATCTTGCTGGCGTCCTTCTTTCCAAATAAATCAAGCAAACCCATATAATCATCCCAATCAATTAACGTCGGTAAAATCGGGCAATTTCCCCTTTTACCTCGTAAAGTCAATTCACCGAATAGGTTTTTAAATATAGTAGAACATTCTTACCTCGATAACGAGGTGTTATTCAAATGGGAAGAAAAGTTGGATCTGAGAAAATCAAGAGAGAAGACGGATTTCTGTATTTCGTCGGGAAGGACGGGTATGTCTGGAAGGCCCCGATGAAGGCGAACAAGAAGGGTAGGAAAGGCAAGGTCGGCTCTGAGAAGATTTCGAAGAGGTCTGGCTTCATGTACTACCTCGGCAAGGATGGCTTCGTATACGAGGCCAAGATGAAGAACGTCCGATAAATTCCTTTTTTCTTTTCTCTTTTTTTATCCATTATCCGTTAGCATGAGCCCTATTCGATGGGCCGAAACAATCAGGCAATCCCAGCTTCCGCTGGAATCGTTGAAATAAAAAACTGGAAAACAAAAGAAGGTTTACTTCAGGAAAGAGAGGGACTGTTCCGCTTCTTCCTTCGTCGGTGCGTACGCATATGATGCAGACGCGCCTGCGCCTGTCTTGGACACCACGATGACGTCCTCGACAGACTTGACGTTCTTGTAGAGAATTGTCTTTTCCTTGATGATCCTCTGCGCTTCGTCGCGTGACGCCGCGTGGATGCTCTCGAGGGTTACTCGAACAACCTCTCCCTTCTCAACATCCACTATGATGTCGAATACCTTACCAAGATACTTTCCGCCGTCGGAGAAGATATCCATACCGTACAATTTGCTCATACGAACTGACATATTACCGCCTCACGTCTATTTGGATAGTATATTTAAAAACATTACGAATTCTTAGCATGGTCGAGACCGAAAAGGCTGAGAAGAAGGAAACCGCCCAGAGAAACGCCGAAAAGCCGGAAGAGCAGGCGGTCAAGCAGGAGAAACCGAGGGAGAAGGAGAGGCCGCTATCGGAGATAATCCTCCATCCCAAGCCGTCCAAGCTGCTTACATTGCTTCTCCAGGACAAGCAATGGCACACAGCCGCCCTCGCGAGGGAATCGGGCCAGAGCTATGTCTATGCGACTGAACTGGTTAAGTCGTTTGAGAAGACGGGCATCGTATCGGTGTCTTCGCCGGGCAGGCGGAAGATAATCAAACTGACTGAAAAAGGGGAGAAGCTGGCGCATTCAATAGACGACATACTGAAGATGTCGTCCGAGGAGGCCGCGAAGCTGCAGCAGAAAACAGCGTGAGTGCTCCGACCGGGATTTGAACCCGGGTTTTAGCCTTGAAAGGGCTACGTCCTTGACCGGGCTAGACGATCGGAGCGTACTTGATTGCGCTGTCAGCCCGTCGTTATCACTTCAGAATTCTCCTTTTTATCTCTTCCTCAACTTCCTCGACTGGTTTAGTGGTGTCTACGACGACCCACTTTCCGAAGAAATCCTCTTCCGCCATCTCCTTGTATCTCAGGTTCGCTTTCATGAGGAGCTCCTCATTCCTCTCGAAACGGCTGTATCTCCTCTTCCCCTCCATACGCTCTATCGCTATGTCTGGAGAGACGTTCAGGAAGCATATGTAGTCCGGGCGGATCAGTTTCAGCCCGGTGATGAGGTCCTTTCCCCTCTGTATAGGGAGATTCTGGAACGCGACGGTCGACGGGATGTATCGGTCCACTATGACCCAATACCCGTTGTCCAGGTCCTTCCGTATCTTCTCCTGGTCCTTTGATATGTCGGACAGGAACGTCAGGAACTGCGTCGTCGGGTCGAGCTCGATCTCCATCGACAGGAATTTGCCAAGGATTTTGCTGTACACCCCTTTCTTGTCCGGATAGCTGTACAGCCTGACCCGCTTTCCTGCCTTCTTCAGGTTCTTGATGAAGAGATGCACGTGCTTCGTCTTGCCTGACCCATTGATGCCTTCGAATACGGCGAACATAGAGAACCATCTGCGCTCGATTTATAATCCTAACTGCCTCAGAGGAGCTTCATCCCTTCGACGAACCGGTCGATGTCCTCGTCTTCCCACGGCCCGATCACGAGACAGATGAGCGTCCCGGCTTCGACCTGAGTGTGCCCCGCGTCCCTAATCAGCTCGGCCGGCACGCTCCGTTTCACCCTCTCATAAAGCCCGACCAGTTCCTCTTCATCCTTCACTCTCAGGACTATCTTCTTCTGGCCTTCCGATAGCCATTCCTTTACAACCGCAGGCTTCTTGGACATCACCCTCTCGTATCCGGTGATTCCGGCGTGCGCCGCATGCGCCGCTATCTTTCCCTTCCCTATCTTCAGATCCGAACGGAAGACGATTACCTGCTTCATGCGACGTGTTGGTGAAAAGGGATATAAAAAGAGCGCTGATAATTTATACGGAAGCGCACGGGGTCGTGGGCTAACCTGGCATGCTGACAGCTTTGGGAGCTGTTGATCTGAGTTCAAATCTCAGCGACCCCACTGGAGGAACTTATTTAAAATCGGAACCGGATGATTATTCGAGGGTGTTTTCATGAAACGGGCGCTTATCACAGGAATCACAGGCCAGGACGGATCGTATCTCGCCGAGCTCCTGCTGTCAAAGGGATACGAGGTTCACGGCATCATAAGGAGGTCCAGCTCGTTCAACACCGCCAGGATAGACCATCTTTACCAGGATCCCCACGAGAAGAAGTACACGTTGAGGCTGCATTACGGCGATATCTCAGATTCGAGCTCAATCGCGAACTGGCTTCATGACATCGAGCCGGACGAGGTGTACAACGTCGGCGCCCAGAGCCACGTCAGGGTGAGCTTCGAGATACCCGAATATACCGCGGAAGTCACCGGAGTCGGAGCGCTGAGGATACTCGAGGCGATACGCAGGAGCAAGAACAACACGAAATACTACCAGGCATCGAGCAGCGAGATGTTCGGCTCGTCCCCTCCGCCGCAGAACGAGGAGACGCCGTTCCATCCAAGGAGCCCATACGGGGTCGCCAAGGTCTTCGCGTTTTTCGCCACAGTCAATTACAGGGAAGCGTACGGCATGCACGCGAGCAATGGGATCCTTTTCAATCACGAGTCTCCGCGCAGGGGAGAGACGTTCGTCACGCGCAAGGTGACCCGCGCGATAGCGAACATCAAGTCCGGCAAGGAGAAATACGTCTTCCTCGGCAACCTCGATGCGAAAAGGGACTGGGGATACGCCCCGGAGTACGTCTCCGCGATGCAGACAATGCTCCAGCAGAGCAAGCCGAATGATTACGTGATCGCGACAGGAGAGACGCATTCGGTCAAGGAGTTCGTGGAGGAGGCGTTCAGCTATGCGGGGCTCGATTGGAACGAGCATGTCAAGATAGACCAGAGATACTTCAGGCCTTCGGAGGTCGATCTCCTTCTCGGAGACGCGTCCAAGGCGAAAAAGAATCTGAAATGGGAGCCGAAAGTAAAGTTCAAGGAACTGACACATCTGATGGTGGACGCGGATCTGCAGAGAGAAGGGCTCAAACCGATCAGCCCCGTGAAGAATCCTTTTGATACGAGGTGGCCAGCATGAATTTCTGGAAAGACAACCGTTTCTTAGTCACTGGCGGCGCAGGTTTCCTGGGATCGCACCTGGTGGAGAACATGAAGCGGCGCGGAGCCAAGCACATCACCGTCCCGTTAGTGGACAAGATGGATCTCCGTGTCACTGAGAACTGCAGGAAAGTGGTGAAGGACCACGACGTCGTGATACATCTCGCGGCGGTGGTCGGCGGCATAGGCGCAAACCGCGCGAACCCGGGCAGGTTCTATTACGATAACATGGTCATGGGCCTCCATCTGATGGAGGAGGCGAGGCTGGCCGGGGTGAAGAAGTTCGTCGCGCTCGGCACGATCTGCGCGTATCCGAAATTCACTCCGATACCGTTCAAGGAGGAGAACCTCTGGAACGGCTATCCCGAGGAGACCAACGCGCCGTACGGCCTGGCGAAGAAGATGCTGCTCGTGCAGGCGCAGGCATACAGGCAGCAGTACAGCTTCAACGCGATCTTCCTGCTGCCGGTCAATCTCTACGGGCCGAGGGACAATTTCGACCCCGAATCCTCGCACGTCATCCCCGCCATGGTGAGGAAGATGGTGGAAGCGAAACAGCAGAGAAAGAAGGAAGTGGTACTTTGGGGCGACGGGAGCCCGACCCGCGAGTTCCTTTACGTAGACGACGCCGCCGAGGGGATATGCCTCGCTACCGAGCGTTACAACAAGCCCGATCCGGTCAATCTCGGATCGGGAATGGAGATATCGATCAAGGATCTCGCTACGACCGTCGCGGAACACGTCGGATTCTCGGGTAAGATCGTCTGGGACACCACGAAGCCCAACGGCCAGCCGAGACGGTGCCTCGACGTGTCGAGGGCGCAGGAGGAATTCGGCTTCAAGGCCAGGATGAATTTCGACGAGGGCCTGAAGAACACCGTGGATTGGTACCTCAGCACTCTCAAGTGAATCGGCGGTGGATTTGTGGACAAGCAACCGCAGCTGAGGGCGTTGGAGAAGGAGATTTCCGATTTTGTCGTCAGACGCACCAGCAAGGCCCCGGTTCCCGGCGAAGGCAGCGCATCGGCGCCTGTTTTCTTCGTGGGAGAGGCTGCGGGGGCCAATGAAGAGCGCACGGGACGCCCCTTCGTGGGCAGGGCGGGCAAATTGCTCACCGGGCTCATAGAAAACCAGCTTCATATGCGGCGGGAGCAGGTATACATCACCTCGGTGGTGAAATGGAGGCCTCCAGACAACAGGAAGCCGTTGAAGGATGAAATCGAGGCATGCATGCCATTCCTGAACAGGCAGCTGGATCTCATACAGCCCAAGCTGATAGTGCTTCTCGGCAATACAGCCCTGAACTCGGTCCTCGATCACGACATGAAGATAGGCGCAGTCCACGGGCGGATCATAGAGAAGGAGGGCAGGCGCTATTTCCCGACGTATCATCCGGCGGCCGGTCTCAGGGCCACGCGCTGGAAGAAGGCGCTCGAGCAGGATTTCGTCCAGCTCGCGCTAGAGCTCGAAAAATAAAACAAAATGAGCGGCGCTTCCGCACCTGATTTTGCCTAGGCTCAGGTGAAGAGCAGCTTCAGGTAGAACAGCGGCGAGACGAATCCCTTCTTGGCCTCCTCGTTGACGACCATCGTCGAGATCATATCTCTCATCTCTGCGTTCTTGACCGCCTTGCCTATGACGAAGTTCAGCATGAACTGGTGCTTGCCGAGCCTCTGCAGGTTGTAGCTCATGGCCATCTCGTCCTTCAGCTCGCGTTTCAGCTCCTCCTCGTATTCATGGAGTATCTTCTCGCTGTAGGAGCCGAGCCTCAATGAGCGGCTGATGGTCCTGAACGCGATCTTCGCGCTCGTCATGGCATTGCCCATTCCCTCTCCGGAGAACGGGTCGATGAGCGACGCGGCGTCTCCCAGGAGCACCCAGCCGTCTCCGGCGATGTGCTTCCTGATCTTGGAGCCGAGCGGGAGGTTCCATCCCTTGACATCGGTGATCGGCTTCGCGTTCGCGAATCTCTCTTTGAATATCGGGTTCTCGTGGATCTCCTTCTCCATGAGCTCCTTCAGGTTGATCTTGTACTTCTTGATGTCCTTTGTGAGCATGCCCACTCCGACGTTGGCTGTGCCATCCTCGTACGGGAATATCCAGAGGTATCCGGGCAGCACGGTCTTGGTGAAGTGGATCTCGATCATCTCCTTCATGCCCGTGACGCCGTCATAGTAACCCCTGACTGCCGTGCAATGGTGCGCGCCGTCGAGCTCGAACATGCCGACCTTCTGCGCGACCACGGACGCTGCGCCGTCGGCCCCGGCAACGATCTTGGCGCGGAACTGCTGCTGCTTGCCGCTCTTGTCGATGCCTGTGACTCCTACGACCTGGTTGCCTTCCCTCAGGAGGTCCGTGACCGTGAATTCCTCGAGGGTGTTCACGTACTTCTTCGCTCCTTTGAATATGATATTGTCCAGGACCTCTCTCCTGCAGACGAATCCGCTGGCCTTCGCTTCCTTGCCTGGCACCTCTAGGACCGTGCCGTTCGGGGAGGAGAATATGACGCCGAAGATCTTTCCGTGCGCTGACGTCTCTATTTCGTCTAGCAAACCGAGCTCGCGCAGGACGCTGACGGACTTCCCGCTGCATGCGTCGCCGCACGTCTTGTCGCGCGGGAACTTCGCCTTGTCAATAAGCAGTACTTTATTCCCCTCTCTTCCGAGGAACATGGCGCACGAGGACCCCGCGGGGCCCGCGCCGACGATGATCACATCATATTCATTAGATATAGTTGCTGCCATACTGCATCACCTAAGATCGTAATTGACTGTCTTCTTGGTTCATATAAGAAGTGATTCATTATCGTCGGCAACCGATTTAAATGTTATGGTGCGTGCCTGATCCATTATTGTTTTCCGACGTGAATCAATCAGAGCTGACGCTAGTTGGGTGAAAAAAGAAAATTGAATGAAGGTTTGAGTGAAAGACACGAAGAATATGAATAAACCGTTTTTACACGAATTTATTGAAAGATGGAGATTTAGTATTGGCAAGCTCGCAGATCGCGTTGGCTCTCTGCTTACACTTCCAACCTATCAAACGGGTCTGCTACCCGCTCTCACGGCTGACTAGTTTTGGGAGATCCTTCGACCTTAGATGCTTTCAGGTCTTATGATCTGGCGCGTGGCTGCCCGGCGGTGCTATTTACAACCGGTATACTAGAGGCGCCCGTCCCCTGTTCCTCTCGTACTCAGGGGGCGCTACCCTCAATCAGCTAACACTCCCAGTAGATACTACCGTACTGTCTCGCGACGTACTGAACCCAACTCGTGTATCTCTTTAATGGATGAACAACCCAACCCTTGGGAGCTCCTACACTCCCAGGATGAGATAGGTCGACAGCGATGTACCAAGCCGCGGGGTCGATATGTACGCGA
>CABMEP010000033.1 GCA_902385155.1 uncultured archaeon
CGAACGTCGCGTTCTTGCCTCCGAGCGCCTTCAAGTATCCCTTTTCCATCATCCCTGCGATCCTCGCCGGGAACACCTCGCTTGGCGTTTTCCTTTCGAGTCTCTCTTTCGAGAAGCCGGTCTTCTCGGTCCCTTTGCCTTCGACGATGATGTGCCGCATGTCGTTCCCGTACAGCAGCACCAGGCCGTTCGGGAAGTTCCTGATGAGGGCGCGGTATTTCTTCTCGCCCTCCTCCAGCTGTTCGCGGGATTTCCGCAGGGAGCCGAGCATGCGGTTTATGTCCTCGCCGAGGTACGCGAGCTCATACTCGCCGGTTATCTTCACCTTATCCGAAGTTGACCCGCCTTTCCCTATCTCCCGCACGCTGTTGCTGAGATCAAGCAGCGGCTTCAGAATTTCCGTCTCCAGGAAGACGATAATCGCGATCCCGAGCGCAGCGCCTATGGCTAACACGACGAGGACCAGCGCGTCGGAGTCCTTCTTGCTTTCCGCGTATATGCTCCTCGGTCCCCGCACCTCCAGGAATATCGCTGGTTTCCCATAGACATCCTTTACGAGCATGTATCCGCTGATTACTGTTTCGTTCAGGGGAGCCACAACTGTTTCTGCGCTTCCTGATAGCAATGAGGAACGGACATCTTCTGGGACGCCGTCGTCCGCGACGTCTGCCCTATGCATGAAGACGGACAGGCCCGCCTGCGTCTTCAGGTTCTCGATCTGATTGAGCCAGCGTCCTTCCACCACCGAGCCGTGGATCGGGCCGCTATACTCGCTCGTCAGTATAGGTCTTGAAGCTATGATCATCGGCCCGTCGGGCAGCATGATGATCCCGGTATGTGTGCTGTTCAGATCTTCATGTTTCAGGAGAATGCTACCCGCGGCGAGATACCCATCGAATCCTGCCGGGGTCGGAGAGAGGGAACCGGTGGCGTAATCCACGCTGGTTTCGTAGACGATGAATCCGGAGTTGTTGACGATCGCCATCGCGTTGATCTTCAGCGCGGAAAGCGACACGGGCATCAGGTTCATATAATAGCTAGAGTTGTTCGTGACCACGAATCCATAGGTGTCGTCCCATGCCGCCCAGTCGTTTGTCAACGTGTCCAGCTGGTTTTTCTCTGTATTCAGGGCGCTGTTCGCCTGCAGCACATGGCTCGCCATGTTATCGTTCTCTATCTTGGAGAAACCGGATACCATAACGGTATCTGCCAGTATGTACATCAGGACGCTGACTATGATCACTCCGATCGCGACGCTGACGATCGTCTGGTTCCTGAGCGTCCCGAAACCGCGCTTCTGCGTCTTGGGCGATCCTGCTGCGCCGGGAGTGGCACTGCCGCGTCTGGTCCCGGTTCCCTTCAGCTTGGATTGCCCCATGTGATTCCTTCTATCGCGTAGTTATTTCCCGATCTTCTTCCTGACCTCCTTCGCGAGATCGGTGTGCATGAACGTCTTCGACAGGAATCCCACGCCGGGATACTTGGACTGCAGCTCCCTCTCCACTTCCAGCGGCATGCCGACGGCGCTCACCACGATGACAGGCGTCTTTATCTTCCTCTTCTTCATCTGCGCCAGCACCTCGCGCCCGGACATCACCGGCATCATGATGTCGAGCAGTACGACGTCCACCTTGTCGGCGAGTTCCAGCCCTTTCCTCGGATCGAGCGTGTACTCCACCTGGTATCCTTCCCTCTCGAGAAGCATCTTCATCGTCTCAGCCACATCCGGCTCGTCCTCTATCACGAGCACAAGTACCTTCTTTGCCATATCATATCCCTCTCGGAATTATTATCGTGACCGTGCTTCCCTTGCCCGGCTTGCTCTCGATGCCTATCTCGCCGCCATGCTTTTCAACTATCTCCTTGGTCACGGTGAGGCCGACGCCTGTGCCCGGCGCGCTCGGGTTCGCCTTGTAGAACTGTTCGAATGCGCGCTTGGCCTCATTGGGTCTCATCCCGATTCCGGTGTCTTCCACCGTGATTGTGGCCGATTTCCTGAATCCCCGGAGGATGATCCTCACCATTCCCTTCTCCGTGAACTTGACCGCGTTGCTCGCCAGGTTCCCGACGGCTATCGCGAGCATCTCCCTGTCGCCCATCACTATCACCGGCTCGATATCGAGCTCAAGGCTTATTCCCTTGGCCACGGCCAGCGGCAGGTACTCTTGATACACGCTATCGACCACTTCGTTCAGGTAGGTCCTCTCGCGCTTCGGCGTTATCTCGTTGAGCCTGCTGAAGCTGAGTATCTGGTTCACTGAGTGGTTCAGGCGGGAGGCGTTCCTCTCCATCATGTCCAGGAGCTTCGTCCAGTCCTTCTCCCTCCCCACTGGGGAGTAGTCCTTCAGCAGCGTCAGGTTCGCCAGGACCACGCTCAGCGGCGTCTTCAGCTCGTGGGTGACGTTCCTGATGAACTCGTCCTTCATCTCGGACATCCCCTCGACCTTGCGCTTCTCCATCTCCAGTTCGGTCGTCCTCCTCTTGACCTCGGACTCGAGATTAAGCGCGTAGTTCTTGATGGTATCCTCTGCCCTCTTTTGCTCTGTGATGTCCCGGACCGTTGCCTGGATGAATGTCTTGCCCTTCAAATTCACTCTTGTCAAAAGGACGGTGGCCGGGAAGTCCGTTCCATCCGCCCTCCTGTGGGTCCATTCGAAGAAATTGCTGCCAGTCTTCATGGCGATGTTGAGCATTCTCAGCGCCTTTGGTCCCGATGGCTCGCCGTCCGGCTGTTTTGGTGGAGACCAATCATACGGGGCTTTCGAGGTAAATTCCTTCTCGTCC
>CABMEP010000034.1 GCA_902385155.1 uncultured archaeon
CGCGGTGGACCTGTTCGGCACGCCGGGACAGGAGCGCTTCGAGTTCATGCTCGACATTCTTATTTAGGTCACGTTCGGGATCGTCCTCCTGGTGGACGCCACCGTTCCCTCGTCGTTCGGGCGGGCGAAGGAGATGCTCTCCCTCGTCGGGAAGGAAGCCCTTCCGTATGTCATCGCGGCCAACAAGCAGGACGCGGCGAACGCCATGCGCCCGGCGGAGATAAAGAGGGCGATGGGCCTGCCCGAGGGCGTCCAGGTCATAGGCACGTCGGCAGTGCTCGGTGACGGCTGCATGGACGCCGTGAAGGCGCTGATAGAGACGATAGTGCGAAGAGGGTCCGCGAAAGGCGCGGCCGGGAAGGATTAATGATCATTCAGCGATGGTGATACGATGTTCATAGGGATAAAATCCATAGACGACGCGGGCGGGCTTCCGGAAGCCTCCAATGTGCTCCTGCTGTGCCACCCCGGGGCGGACAAGTCGGCGTTCAGCCTGGCCATGCTCTGCGACGTCCTCCAGCACGACAGGAAGGCGGTGTTCATCACCACCGACATCGACCCGAGGGAGATAGAGAGGAAATCCTCTTCCGTCGCCGCCAACATGGACCTCGCGCGCTTCACGGGCAAGTCGCTGTGGTTCGTGGACTGCTACACCTGGACGCTCGGAACGGACCACGGGAAGTCTACGGAGGCGAGCGACATCGTCGTGCCGGGCCCCAGCGCCCTGAACGACCTGTCCATCGGGATAGCGCAGTCGCTCCAGAACGCGACCGACGGTCCGACAGCGGTCTTCCAATCCGTTTCCACCCTTCTGCTGTACAACAACCCCGAGATGGTGTTCCGCTTCGTCCAGATCACGGGAGCGAGGCTGAAGGCGTCCAACGCCACCACGCTGTTCGTGGCAGACGCCGCAATGCACGACGAGAAGACGGTCGCCACCCTCAGGCATCTCACGGACCTGACCATAGAGCTGAAATCCGAGGGCGGGAAGCAGATGGTCCTGGCGCCCGCGCTCGGGATACTGTCATGGACAGCCGTATGACCGCCGGCATGTCTCCTGGCCCCAAACCAGTAAGTATATATACTTCCAAGACATGGTATGACAGGCGCATTAGGCCCGATGGTGACTGAATGGATGCTGAGATATTCTCACTGGCGGACAAGGTCATAGACAACCTCAAGATGAGGAAGATCGTCGAGCTCCAGATGCTCATAAAGGAGACCGGGGGCGACGAGAAGGACATCAGGAAGATCATCAACCTCCTCGAGCAGCAGGGCATGGCTGACGTGGAGTACAAGCTCACCAAGGTCGTCATCTCATGGAACGACGAGCCGGACCGCGTCCGCGCTCCGAAGCCGCACATGCGCCACGACCGCATCTCATTCGATTCAAGCGGAAAGGGCATCAAGGAATATTCCAAGCCAGCGGCAGCGGCGTCATCGCCGCTCGCGTCCAGCAAGTACAGCGTCAAGCTACAGTCCGATCTGCCGGACGCATCGGTATTCGAGCAGAGATTCGAGGAGAAGCGGTCCAAGGGCCTCGGCACGGTGGACACCGACATGGAGGAGCTGCCGGAGCAGGGCGACGAGAGGAAATCGCTCCTTGATCTCGGATTCGGCCGCGAGGACAGCTTCGTATTCAACGAGGAGCAGAAGCCCAAGGACCACACGGTCCAGAAAGGCCCGGTGGCGCAGAGGATAAGGGAAGAGACGCCGGAGAGGAAGGAGAGGAAGCAGGCGCAGCAGGGGAAGGCGCCGCTGGCTTCGGACAGGCTGATGCCGAAGACCGACAGGATAGGGAAGCAGCCCCACCTCACCAGGAGAGAGGAGAGGATCAGGAAAGAGGTGGACGGCGAGGTCAAGGCGATAGAGAGGAGCATCCGCTCCAAGCTGAGGGGAAGGGCCCCGGAACCCGACCTTGCGGAGACGGACATAGTCACGTCAGTGAGGAAGGAGCACTCCGCCAGGAAGGCGAAGGGAAGGAGCGCAGTGCTCAAGAAATACTCATCGACGCCCGGCATGGCGTCCGCTGCCGCCAGGATCACTCCTCGTGACAGCATGCAGGAATCGGTCCAGTCGTTCTCGATCGACGTCGCTGACAATCTCGACGACGAGGTCCGGCTGCCGGAGATGGAACGCCGCGAGGAGCGCGCACGCGCCCTCTCCGCGGATCTCGGCGCAAAGATGGACATGATCAGGGAGAGGAAGTCGGAGATCGCCCTGCTCACGAGGCAGAAGGCGGGGATGCTCGACGAGTCCTACGCCCCGATGGAATCGAGGCTGGACGCCGAACTGACGGTCATATCGGACATAGTCTCCGAGAGGGAGAAGAGGCTGAAGGGCCTCAGGGACAGGCTGAAGGCGCTGCCAGAGAACCTCGGCAGCCTGGAAGTGGAGTCCATCGAGCTGAAGAACGCAGAGACCGAGGCGAAGGCCAGGTTCGACGGCGTCCTCGCAGACCTGCAGACGCTCGCTTCCGAGATAAAGACGATAAAGTCGTCCGCCAACACCGAGCTCGTGGACGTGAAGAGGTCGCTGCGCCAGCAGGAGACCGATCTCCATGACCTCAGGGAGCTGCACGCGAAGTACAAGGAGAAGGAATCCCTCGTGCAGGGCGCGATCGACAACGTGAAGGGAAGGATCGACCGCGAGCAGGCCCAGCTCGGCGAATTGGAGAACAGGTTCATGGAGCTGCAGACATCGAGCTCTGACATAGAGATGAGGCTGAACGAGGTGGACGCGCGCCTGGGCGAGAGCGCCACGTACGGCAGGTCCGCGTCCGACATGATCAACCGCCTGAGGGAGCTCGAGGGCGGGATATCCACGGTGCACACCGCGTATTCGGACGCGAAGTCGCGCCTGCTCGACGACATCGACAGGTACGAGCGCGAGCTCAGCACGATGAGGGAATCGATAGAGGCGGGATTCGCGAGGAAGTACCTCGCCGAGATCGAGCGCCTCACCGAGAGGCACGACCAGGAGCTGGTCGCGGTCGCGGACAGGGAGCGCGAGATCGACGATAGGCTCGCCGAGAAGAGGGCGGAGCTCCGCGGCCTGATCGGAGAGGCGAGGGACCTGCAGGACAGGGTCAGCGCGTCATTGCCGCGGAGGCAGACCCGCCCGATAGAGGAGATCAAGCGGGACCTCGAGATCGGCCCGGTGCAGCCAGAGCTCCAGGAGAAGCCGGACAGCGGCTCTTTCGAGAGGAGGGGCATGGTGGACAGCCTCGGCGACATACTCTCGAGATTCAGGAAGGGGCAGGACTGAGCTCCGCTGATCTTTTTTGTTTCCGATAACAGGTAGCGGCAGCGCCGCGATCACTTCGTTCCGCCGAACAGGCTGCTGAAGAATCCTTTCTTCGGCCTCTTCGCCGTCTGCATCACGCCCGCGCCGCCGGTATCCGCCGTTCCGGCGTCCCCTGCCGCGGAAGGCCCGGCCTGGAACGGAGACCTGATTATCCTCGAGCTGTCCGAGTCCGCCTCGGGCTTCATCAGGTCCTGCCTCTTGAGCTTCGCGGCGTAGCTGCCTTGTCTCTTCTTGTGCTTCAATTCGACCCAGAAATTCCTGTTCTGGCTGAACAGCGTGCTGTTGTCCTCTACGAGGTCGGCGATCATCTTCGCCTTCGCATCCCTGTCCTTCTCCATCGCAGCGATGGCCGCGTTCTGCCTCATGATATCCTCGTTGAGGACCTTGTCGCGCTTGTCCGCGATGTACATCGTCGCGGCCGCGCCTATGGCCGCCCCGGCCGCTAGGAGCATCAGATTGTTCCTTATGCTGCTGTAGAGCTTGTCGTTGCGGCTGCTCCTGAGGACTGGGAATGGCATGGATATTTCGCTCAGCCCAGGTATAAAACGATTTCGCAGGCGGTAGGCCGGGAAACTACGGGATCAGCGGAACCTGGGCTTCTTCTGGGTCCTGCTGTCCCACACCGCGGCCGAGTACGCCAGGACGAACGCGAACGCTATGGCTATCACGAGCGCAGGGTTGAACGAGACGAGTATGGTCCTGAAGTCCGACATCGCCACCACGTCCAGGTACGCGGTGAAGTTGAACGCTATGTGGAGCAGTATCGCGATGAATATGCCGGGCAGGAGCGCGATGTGGTAGTACTGCTTGAACCTGTCGCGCGATTTCAGCACACCGAGCAAGACGCCCGCGAGCCCGGTGAAGCACCCATGGGCGATCGTGTTGAACAGCGAGCGGTACAATATGACAGACACCCACGCGTCTATCCCCACCATGATCGGATCCACCCTCGCTATGAAGTAGAACCAGTTCTCCATCATGGCGAACCCGATCCCGATCGCGAACCCGTAGAGCAGCCCGTCGAGCGCGTCGTCGAACTCGTGGTGCAGCGATATGAACGTCAGCCCGAACGCCTTGATGATCTCCTCCACCACCGGGCTGATGATCATGCTGCCGATGACCGACGTGAGGACGAGGGGAAGCATCCCCGCGCCCTTGCCGAAGAGGTACAGCAGCGCGCTGTTGATGAAGAACGCGATGAACGCCGCGAGCACCCCCCACATGAACATGCCCACGATGAAGCGGAACGGCTCCCTGTCCACGATGTCCGCGTACCATGTCAATGTCAGCAGTATGATCGGGAACACCGCAGCTGCCACGAGCGATATCGCGACGATCTGGATTGTCGTCAATATCGGGTAGTTGGGGTACGCGGAGAACGCGAGCATGCAGAGCAGCAGCATCGCGAAGAACATGATGACCCCCCAGGTGAGGGGGTTGATCAGGAGAGTGGCGAGCTGCTCCCCTATGGATCCTCCTTCGGGCAGGCGGAACAGCGACGTGTCGGTGTATTCGTCGGGGGTGCCGTATCTCCTCCTCTCAGCGCTCCGCACCACGATGGACAGTATCGCGATGATCGCGATCGCTATGATCGGGGCGACGATGTATCCCCCGAGGCCGAGGAGATCCCTCGACATGCTCTCGTACTTCTGCCAGTCCTCGGCGACGGTGAACTCCTTCGCCTTCAGTCCGTCGGATACGATCGCGTACTTCCCTACATACGTCGTCAGGCCGTTGTAAGCGAGGCTGAACGGGAACGTGAACTGCGCCTTCTCGCCCTTTGAGACATTGCCTATCGTCGCGATCAGGCTGTAGTTGTCCCCGATCCTCTCGTAGAGGTACACCTCGATCTGCTTCTGGTCGTTGTTGGTGACGTTGAGGCTGAAGTCCTTGACGCAGGGGGTCTCGGTGCAGACGATCGCCGTCGGGGATATGCCGATGTCCAACGTCCCCCTGATCGATGAGGCCGGTATCTCTTGCGACGGGCTCTGGGCGAGCACGGCTGTCGCGAGCGTGCCGGCTAGGAGTATCGCGAAAAGCAGGATCAGCCTGTCCCTCGTGCGGTTGTCTCTTGCCGTCGTCATTCGCCCACTGATGGTTCTTTGCTTGATAGGTTTTTAACTGTTTTAAAAGGGGGGACGGCTTACCAAACATATAAATATAACGTAATCGAAATCCCTGCATGATGAAGCAGGGATATCTAGATTTCAGCGGCAGGCAGCAGCGCCCCCAGCCGAGGCTGCTCAAGGAGCCGGTGCTGATCGAAGGGATGACCGAGCTGACGAAGACCCCGTACGCCCACGTGAACCGCTTCCATTGGTTCGCGCGCGAGCTCGAGATCAGGCGGGGGGTTACGACAGGCGACACCGTGGAATCCGGGCTGTCGTTCAGGACAGTATCCTCGGAGTTCCTCAACGAGCCGACGAGGCGGGGCTACCGCGATCAGGCCGAGAGGTTCGAACCGATAGCCGACAAGTTCAGGCGCGGGGAAGCCATATCGAGGCGCGATTTCGCGCGCATGCTCACGTTCAAGGACGTCATCCAGCCTGCGGACGGCGCGATGGCGGAGTGCCTGAGGCATCCGGGGTCGCTCGTCCGCCATTTCCATGCGTACTGGGACAGCCTGAAGCGGCTCTATTCCGATGAGGAATGGCCGGAATCGGAATGACCTCGGCGGTCCTGCCCTAGCGCCCGACTATTCGTCATATTTTTAAGCCACTAGCGGCAGCTCTTCCCATGACAGTGATACTCGTCACGGGCGTGCCGGGCACGGGAAAGGGGACGGTCTCCGCCGGGCTCGCGAAGAGGGGGTTCAGCGTCATCGCCGCCAATTCGCTCGTGGGCCAGCTCCATCTCTGGAGCAGGAAGGAGAACGGATCGAAGGTCGCGGATCTCGCCGCCCTGAGGAGGGAGCTGCTGAAGGCGATCTCCCTCGCACGGAAGTTCCGCGTCGACACCGTCATAGAAGGCCATCTCCTGTGCGAGATGAGGCTCCCCGCCGACGCCTGCATCGTCCTCAGGACGGATCCCGACATCCTCAGGAAACGGCTGGAGAAGAGGAGGTATCCGAAGGCGAAGCTGGAAGGCAACATCGAGGCGGAGCTCGTCGACTACTGCACGCAGCTGTCCGAACGGAACCTCAAGGGGGCATGCCCTGTCTATGAAGTCAGCACGTCCGGCCCGATACGGTCGTCCGTCCGCGACGCAGCCGCGATCATCGACGGCAAGGGCGGACGGTTCCGTTCCGGATGGGTGGACTGGAGCGGAAGGATAGGCCGCGGCGCGGGCAAGCGCAGAGTTTAAAACCGAGCATGCGAGGCTAGGGCATGGAGAACAGGTGCCGGAAGGGGCAGGTGGCTCTCGAAGCGGTCATCATCATCGGATTCGTATTCTTACTCATGCTGCCGCTCCTCTATGTGCTGTTCTCCCGCATGATATCCATCCAGGACGAGTTCCGCACCATGGAGGTCACGCGGGCCATAGACACGCTCGCCAGCACGGTCTCCACCGTCGGGGTCATCGGCCCGAACGGCACCGCCTCCGTGGACATCACCCTTCCGGACAATGTCATGCAGCTGTCCATAGGATCGACCAATCCGAGGGAGATCGTCGCGGTGGTCAGCACCTCGCTGGGGAACATCGACATCGTACGGGTGGTGCCCTACGCGGTCACGGGCAGCATCAATTCGACCCAGGGCACATACAGGCTGCGCGTCACCTATTACGAGGGCGGCCTTCCGATCGAAGTGAAGAAAGGATAACCCCTTGTCGGCCGGCTGACGCTGATCCTATACTAAAACAAAAAGAAACGGAAAAGATACGCGGGGTTACGCTCCGCGCTCCAGCCTTCCCGGATACAGTTCCCCTTCCCTGATGCGGACGGAGAGGCTCCTCATCTTGCCGTAGCGCGACTTCTTGCCCTTCAGCTTCTCCTTCTCCTGGATGGCCATCCTCTCGGCCTCCTTCAGGACTTCGTGTAGGGCGGTGAACAGCTTCCATCCCGACGCGCTGGCCTCGAACGTCCTCTTGCCGGACACCATCATGTGGAGGGAGTACTGGTGCTTCGCCCCTGTCTTGGCGTGCACCTTGACCGTGAGCCTCGCGAACTCGATCGGCATGATGTTCTGTATCTTGCCGAGCGACTCGGACGCCTCGCTCCTGATCTGGTCGCGGAATTCCAGCTCCTCGCCCTTCAGGCCGATGATCTCTATCTGCGGCTCATCGGAAGGCAATGACGTGCGGATGATGTCCACCACGTCGATGATTCCGATCTGCTTCCCGTCGTCCACGAGGACCGCGGATATGCCGTTGTCGATCATGAGCCGGGCCGCCTCCAGCACGGATGCGTTCGGCTTGATCCTGACGAGCGCCGGGGCGGACAGCATGGCCGATCTCAGCGAGATGGTCGACATGCCCGATTTCTCCTTGCCCATGGGCGCCTTCGCCTTCACTTTCTGGAGGAACGGCTGGATGTCCGCGGTGCTGAGCATGCCCATGTTCTTCCCGTTCTCGGTGACCACGATGTGGTGGAAGTCCGAGTTCCTCATCTTGCCGGCCACCCTTGCGATGCTCTCGTTGATGTCCGTCATGAGGACCGGCACCGACATTATCTCGTTCACCTTCATGGCGGGGATCTTCCCCTCCTCCGCGAGCTGCTTCAGGAGGTCGACGTGCCTCACCACTCCCACGATGGCGCCATCGCGCACCACCGGGAGCTCGCGCGAGCCGTCGCTGAACAGTTCCGCGACCTTCTCGGTCGGCATGTCCTCGTTGATCACGGGGGCCTTCCACGCGATCGTCTCGACCTTCGTGTTCTGCTGGGGCTGCATCGTCCTCAGCGCCCTGTCCGAGACGATCCCCCTGTACCTCCCTTTCTTCTGTATGACTATCGTCAGCGTGCCGGTGTTCATGACCTTGAGGGCCTTGCCCATCAGTTCGTCGGCGTCCATCACAGTCGCAGGTCTGATTATCATATTCGCACCCCTATCAACACGAGATTTCCTCTCGTTCTCTTCTTCGGTTGTCGCTCCGTCTGCTCCTTTCGCGCTATCTCTTCTTGATGAACCCCTTCAGGAGGTAGAAGTTCGGCTCGGACATCAACGGCTCTATGACCGACCGGTTGCCCAGGACGTCGTAGAGGATGATCCTGGCCTTCACCTTCCCCAGCTCCTTCTTCTCGGAGATGGAGGCTTCGTCGAGATACCCGATCGGCACGGTCATCCTGGTGTTGCCGTACCTGGCGGTGACGTTCTCCGCGTCGATGATTATCTCGCCCGCCTCCGCCCCGTAGATGTCGCCAAAAAGAGGTATGCGCACCATGAGAGTGGTTAATAGCAAGGTTATTTAAAAAGTGATTGCAAAGACGGGTATGGCGCAAAGGCACGCGATGAGGGGGCAGGCGGCGACGGAGTTCTTCATCAACTACGGGTGGGCGATCGTCATAGTGCTCGCCATCATGGCCGTCCTCTATTCCACCATATTCAAGCCCGAGTTCTACGTGGCCGAACGCTGCGACATCGCTCCTGGCATCGTGTGCGACAACTTCAAGCTCGAGCCGGTCTCCGGCGGAGTCCAGCTGACGATGCAGTCCCACAACACCATGGGATTCTCGATGAACATCACGAGGATCGACTTCACCATGACGGATCCGATGGGCGGCGAGGAGATCAACTCGACGGTCACCAC
>CABMEP010000035.1 GCA_902385155.1 uncultured archaeon
CCGTGTTCTGGCGGGTGTGGCCGTCCATGCGGATCAGGCCGTGGCCTTCGTCCTGCGGGTGGGCGGGCCATACGACTGCCACCGTGGTCTTCTTCGCCTTCAGCTCTACGATGTCTCCTGTCGTAGCATTCAGCTTCTTCATGGCGACGGAGTCAAGCCTGACGATTCCTCTCGCCACGTCCGTCTTCAATGCCTCTGCGACCTTCAATTCGATATGTTCTGTCATGATTATCACCGTTGGATAGGGGTAGCATCGCACGCGCGTACCGACCTTGGACTCCTCGATTCCTACTCCATCCTAAACTTTTTATACGTATTGCATTTCCGGAGTAGGATTAGAGCGAGCCCGAAGGGAATTTCGGCGCTGCCGGAATCGTCTTCCGACCGCACGTTCGAACCCTCAGCCTCCTGGTCCGAAGCCAGGCGCTCTATCCGTTGAGCTACGGGCCCACTGCCGGATGAATAAGGAAAGAGAGGAATAAAAGGTGAACTGAAGCGACGGCGTAAAAGAAAAATAAAAAATAGCGGGGAGTGGATTTGAACCACCGATCTCCGGGTTATGAGCCCGGCGGGCACTCCAAGCTACCCTTAGGGAACATCTGTTTACCCCGCTAGCTTGGATATTACAAAACGCCTGAATTGAATAGGCGTTAACACTTTAATACCCTTCCGTAAGTAGCGTGTGTATTCTTCAGCGCGGTTTCTTGTTGTTACAACAATCATTTTGACATCAGGGATCTCGTTTTTGATAAGATAGAACTTTTTGTTCAATCTATTTGATTTTTGTTCCGGATCATCCCAACACGTCGCTTCAATAAGAAGATTTGGAGCCTGTTTTATAGAAAAATCTACAGATACATATCCATTTCTATTTTTAACCTTGAAAATCCGTTCATATTTGTAATCAAATCCAGCCACCTGGAGTACAGATGCAACATAAACTTCAAGCCAATTGTACATTTTTTCTCCATTCGGACCGATCGATCCTCTATGGATTTGTTTTAATGCGCTCAGAGACCATCTCCTTCTTGAATTTACGGATGCGCCATGAATTCCACGTTGTCGTATTGCAAGTGTGGCACCGCCCAATTTGCATTTAGCACACCATCGATTATAGAATTCATCTCCATTAAGGAGTTCCAAAATCTTTTGTTCGCCTTTTATCGAACCGTGTTTCGCCTTTTTGATCCATTCTTTTCTAAAGTTAGGGTCTTTCATTAATTCCTTAAGTCGCGTTTTGACACGTATACTCATTTTTGAAGTGTATCTCAATCGATATGTCGGATCCTTTAATTTTTGTATGATTGCCTTCGCACCATTTGAACGAATTGTTTTGAGATATGATGTGTTTCCTAACTCTGTCCTTAAACTTTCTTTTAGTTCCCTAAGTTTCATATGGTGTTTTATAGATAAATCAGCCAAGCGTTGTCCTGACTGGAACTCTTCAACAAGTTTACTGAACATGCTTCAAATCAAAAATTAGTCATATATAAACATTTCTCTAGTTCATTTCGTGTGATTTACCCTACCCTGCTACGAGATGTATATTCCAGCTATCTTTATATTCCCTCGCCGTTTCGGAGTATCGTGCGCGGGGTGCTTTCGTTCCTCTATGCGTTCGCTGCGATCGCTTCGATCCTTTTCGTCTATTCGTACTATTCCTCGCTGAAAGGGGACATCGACTCGACGGAGCATCACCTCCTTGTCCTCGAAGACAGGCACGCGCGCGAAATGGAGCTGAAGCGGGCCGTCACGGACACGATACGGCACTCCGTGAATATGACTCTGAGTCTAGATCCGAACGCGGATCCCGAAGCGATACAGGAACGCATCGGCAATGACCTATCCTTGCTCAGGGGCGTCGAGGGCGCGGAGGGATACAAGAATTACTCATACGGCGATTTCCGCAGCAGGTTCACTGTCAGATTCTGGTGCGGCAATCCATCGAAAGAAGAGCTTGATCGGGTAGCCGAGACCCATGACTGGTCCAAAAAGAGCGATTACATCTGCGAAGGATGCCATTATCTCGACGAGGAGTTCGCGTACATTACCTTCGATTCGGATGGGAACGTCATCGGCGGCGGCACAAGGAACCTGTGCGCCCAGCTGCTCTCTGTCGATAAGGGCAACAAGATCATCTCGGTCTCCGCGTCCCAGCTGAAAAACGCGATTCTCCGCCACCGTATAATGATCGCGGATCCGCTTTCCGAAAGCGTCCTGCTTTCCGGCGATTCAATGTTCGGAGTGATGGTCTACGACAGCGCTGAAGACGTGTCATCGGTCGCAGTCATCCCGATGTCTACTGAAATCAGGTGGATTGGATGAGGGGTCAACTGTCGTTGGAATTCCTGGTGGTTCTGGCGGTCTACCTGGCGTTCGTAGGCGCGCTGGTGTCCGTTCAGCTGCATTACATCGACAGCTCGCGTTTCGCTTCTACAAAATCCCACATGCAGGCGACCCTGCTTTCCATCGAAGGGACGGAGAATGCGGTCAACAACAGATACCTGCACGTAGGTTGGGGCCCGGGCGATTGCGCCATACTCGGCAGATTGGTGCTGTGCGGGACCGCGCCGGGCCTGATAGAGATCCCATTGGGTTATTCGGAGATGAATGATATTGACAACCGATGCGTGTCGTAACGGCCGGCCGGACGCCGGAATGAAGGGATTCTTCAGCTTCGATGCGGTACTCGCAGTAGTGGTGCTGATCTCAATGATCTCGTTCACCGCGTTGATGATAAATTCTATAGAGCGTTCAGCGGACGCTCTCGCTGGCCGGGAGAACCAGATGCGACTCCTCGTTCTGTCCGATATATTCGTAAGGAGAGAGTTTGCGGAAACGACCCGTTCTGCCGTCCATTCGAATGTCATCGATCTAGCATCGATATCCTCCGCTGCCTCCGCATCGAATTTCTCGGCATTCCGCATGTCAAACGTCAGCATAGAATTGACTGGCGCCGACGGAACAGTTATCGGGTCATCTAGCACCCTCCAGGCCGACGCGTATTGCATCCAACGGATAGTGTTCGTGAAAGGACCATATGACGGCCCAGCGGTCCTGAAGGTGTGCGGTTCATGAAGGGCCAGGTGTTCACTCTTGAGGCGCTGATCGCGCTGCTGTTCCTTGCATCATCATTCACCGTGATCTCCGCGCTCAAACAGGAGACGCGATCCGATTTGTATGATTACGTGTCTGTCGCTGACACGTTCGAGGTCTTGGAGAAGCAGTACCATGTCCAACTTGCGGATTCCTGCAGAACGGGCGCCTTGTCCCCAGATGTAACGGATCTCTTCAGATTCATAGAGGGCCAGACTGGAAAGAGGATGTTCGTCGATTGCGGCCGTCTTGCCGTGCCTAACGACTGCGATCCGTCCCTGGCCATCATCAGGATGACTACGTACGACGAGTTCGGGACGATCGTCTGGAGGCGGGTGAGCATCGGCATCTGCAGGTGATTATCTCCTGCGCGCCTTGGCCTTTGTCTTCCTTGGCGCCATCGCAGGGGACTGTTTGCTCCTGATCTTTTCCTGCAGTGCGATTGTTGTCGCGAATCCCGTTCCGATCGCCGAAGCGCTCACCAGCGCGGTGCTCACTTCAGGGGAGAAGAAGGCCCCGATGGTCATCATTCCGAGGCCGGCTATCGTGCCTCCGAAGACGCCTTCGAGGATGATAGGGACGCTCTCATGCGCATGGAGCTCCTTCGGAAAGAGGATCTCTTTCATCGGACTGGATTCGGATGGTTCTTATTTAACCCTTTCGGTAAGTTAAATAAACTTCAGCAACACAATAGTGTGGAAGCCAGAGTAGCTCAGCTTGGTTAGAGCGCCAGACTCATAAGTTTCACTCAAGACCCTGTGGAAACAGAACGGTGGAATTAAGAAATCTGGAGGCCGAGTGTTCAAATCCCTCCTCTGGCATTTCCTGCGTACGCAGTGGTCTAATGGTCGCCGACATCATATCACGGACTCTATTCAATCTGGATGTGCCGGCGCTCACCGCGATTAGCTCCTTTCTGGATATGGCCACGTGGCCGTTCCTGCTGCTCGCATGGCTCTATGTCGTTCTTTCAAAGGACCCCGGGCTGGCTTCATTGCGGAAGAAGGCGGACGTTGCGTTCATCGCCGCGCTGCTTCTGCTGGCCGCGCTCCAATACACCAAGACGACCGTGGATACGCCGCGTCCGTGCGAAACGGCGGATGCGGTCGGCAAGGGCGACTGCCCCGGCGACGGGTCGTTTCCGAGCGGCCACACCGCGATAGCCGCGCTGTTCACGGCGTTCGCGCTCGGCACGCCGCTGTTCATCCCCTCTCTTGCCTTTTATGGCATGGTCGCGTTCTCGCGGGTGTATCTCGGATTCCATTACCTCAACGATGTGCTGGCGGGAACCGCATTCGGCCTGATGTCGTATTTCCTGATCTGGTCCCTCGTGCGGCCAAGAGAACGGCTTCCATCAAACAAGGGAGGATTCTTCCTTCGCGAGATCGCGCACGTGGGATTCGGCCTGTCGGTGATGCTCCTCGTGGCCGTCGCACTACATTTCGTCGCGTCATGGGGGATCATGTCGGCGGCGCTCATCACATCGGCGCTCCTATGCTTCCTTCTCGTCATGGACATGAGATGGTCCGGCCGGAAAATCCCGCTTATAGGCCGGCTTTTCGGGAAGATTGGGATCAGGGATACATTCCCGGGCGAGGGCGCGTTCTGGTTCCTGGCCGGCTCTCTCCTCTTGCTCACCATGGTCACCGATTCATCCAAGGTGATGACATCGATCTTCATAGTGACGGTCGGGGACATCGCTTCGGCGATGTTCTCGTCATCGAGGACGGAGCGGTCGATATTCAAGAACAAGACGCCCGCGTCCTTCGCCGCTTTCGTGATCTCGACGCTTCCAGCGACATTCATCGCGGGGTGGGGCGTTTTCCCGCTTTTGCTGGCGGCCGCCGCAATCGAATCACTGGACCTGAAGGTGAACGACAATTTCCTGATGCTTCTGCTTTGCACCGTATTCTTCGCCTGATCCGCCAGTGATCCTGCGGAAAAAAGCCGTTCCTTGATCGATGTTCAGATGAGAGAATCGAGCTTTTCGGTTATCTTCGCCATCTCGGAGACCACGAATCCGATCGTCTCCCCGCTTTTCACAAGGGCCACAAGCACGATGGTCCTTCCCCCGTAGATGATCGTGTCCCCGCTCGTGCTCTTCAGCATGACGAACCGGGTCTTTCCTCGCTCCAGCTCCATCGAAGCCATCTCGGCATTGGCGATAACCTTCGCGCTCACCGCGGCGATCATGTTCTGGTCCACTTCCTTGGGCAGCATGGCTGCGATCAGGAGGCCGTCCTTCCTCATCGCCGCGACGCCCTCCATCTTCCCTGCCTGCATGAGCCCGTTGAGGAGCTGTATCACTTCTTTCTTCTCCACGATCACGGTCTTTATCTTGACCAGCGCGCCGTTGTCTATCGTTATGGCCTCTCCGAGGTGCTCCGCCATGTATCTCGCAAGGGCCCATCTCCTCCAGCGCTGGGGTATCTTTACGAGCATTTCGGGCCCTACCCTGTCGTTCTCGAGCAGCATCTCGTCTATGGAATTCCGCCATACGGGCCAGTCAGTGAGCACTTCCTTCTTCCCGGCCAGGCTGTCTACCGCCGTCTGGATATCGGATATCGCTTTCGCTATCTGCGGCATGTACTGCTCCGCATTCTCGTCGTTCACGTCCTTGATGAGACGCTCGAGCCGCCTCCTTTCCACATCCGCGACGACCTCTTCCGTCTCGGTGTCGATCCCGGACTCGGACGAGGTCATGATGCTGTTCTCCAATGAGTCTATCATTCCACTGATGTCCCTCAGCCTGGCTCTGGCGATGTCCAACGGGGTCATGAAGTACCTCTCTCCGAGGAGCATCCCCTTCACTACGTCGATCGCCGCGTAGTAGATGGATATCACACCTATCGCGATCACGAATGCGCCGATCGTCTTGGGGATGTTGGACCCGAGCCGCAACAGGGTCTCTAGATCCGCGGAACCCGGCGCCTCAGTAGTCAATAGCGCGATCGCGCTTCCGACCACCATCAGGCCCACGCCCGCAGCGATCCACACGTTGTTGTCCTTCCTCCCGTGGCCTAGGAAGTTGTACACTTCCGTGGTCAACGGTGTCTTCTTGACCAGGCTCACCACGTAGGCGGCGACCAACGACAGCAGCTCGAGATAAAGGAGAACAATCACGAACAGCAGCGCGCCGTAGATCCCGGACGCGATGTAGAAATTCATGTTCGTTTTCAGGAGCCCGTAGAAATTGCTTCCGAACTGGGTGACGGTCACGAAGAATGGGACGGCGTTCGGGTCGATCACCTGGACCTCTATGTATGGCGATTGCGCGTACCTCTCCACCCAGGTCTTGTCTATCTCCTGGAATGCGACGGTGCTGTACTCGACGGTCTTTCCGACCTCCTCCCTTCCGCTGAACGTGAATTTCCACGATACCGTGATTGGCGGTTCCCTCCTAAGGAGCTCGCTGTATTTGGGCGTGAAATTGACCCGTTCCAGCGTAGTGGTCAGGGACGAAGGTATCACTTCTCGCACGGTGACATCCGTTATCTTGTCCGTCGCCTTGCTGAGGATGTTGAGCCTCACGATCACCGTGTTGCCCACATCCCTTTGGACGAGGAGCTCCCGCTTGATCGTTACCGGCCCCACGTCTTTCGACGCGAATACGTATATCGCCTGGTCCGGGACGCCGTCGCCGTTCACATCGACAAGCCGTTCGGTCTCTATCGTCTCCTTCTCTGATGGATAGACGTTCTTCTGGACGCAACCGGACAGAACGACCGCGGCTATCGCGACGACGAGAAACAGAATCAACATTCGCGATGGATTCCCCGAACTCATAGAGTGAATTTGTTTAAGTATTTAAAAAGGATTACTCTCTAGACAGAACGCGCGCGTCCTCTGTCCGCAAAGGAAATCTTGATAAATCCGGGGGAGATTGGAGAGCATGGCCCCGATTGAAGTGAACTCCGATCTGCACCTGCACGGCCAATTCTCCGGAGCCGTCTCCGCTGACATGGTCCCGTCGAGGATAGGGGAGCAGGCGATCCTCAAGGGACTGCATCTTGTCGGGACGGCGGACATACTGAATGACCGCTGGCTCCGGATGGTAAAAGACCAGCTGTCGCAAGAGGCGGGCAACGAAGGGGTGTTCATCCACAAGAACGGGACGAGATTCATACTGCAGACTGAGATAGAGGACGCGATGAGGGTGCACCATATACTGCTATTCCCTTCCTTGAGCAAGGTGCAGGAAGTCAGGGAGCGTTTCTCGAGCAAGTGCAAGGATCTCGACACGGAAGGCAGGCCGAAGATACACCTGAACTCTGCAGAGATCGCGGACATCGCATTGGCCGCGGACTGCCTTGTCGGCCCGTCCCATGCGTTCACGCCATGGACCGCGATGTACAAGGAGTACAATTCCTTGGAGAAATGCTACGGATCGAACGCAAGCAGGATCGCATTCATAGAACTCGGACTGTCCGCGGACACCGACATGGCCGACAGGGTCTCGGAGCTGGGCCGCGTGACATTCCTCAGCAACAGCGACGCGCACAGTCCCTGGCCGAACAAGATGGGGCGGGAATTCACCACGCTCTCCATGGAAGGGATATCGTTTTCGGAAATGTCGAAAGCGATCAAGCGCGAAGGCGGACGAAGGCCTATCCTCAATGTCAAGCTCAGTCCGAAGGAAGGGAAGTACCACCGCACCCGCTGCATGGGGTGCCTGACGTTCTTCACCCATGGCGATGCGATGAGGCTGAGGTGGAGATGCCCGGCCTGCGGCAAGCCGATAAAGAAAGGCGTGCTCGAGCGGATCGACGAGCTCGCCAGCAGCAAGGAGCCAGTCCATCCCGACCACAGGCCGCCTTGCGTCCACATCATCCCGCTGTCGGAGATCATCGGGCTTTCCCTCGGGGTGAAGAACGTCTATTCCGCGAAAGTGCAGGAGATGTGGCGGCTATTCATCAACAAGTTCAGGAACGAGATCTCGGTTCTCACCACGGCGCCGATCTCCGAGCTCGAGTCGGTGGACAAGAGGACAGCGGAGATGATCCGGCTCTTCCGCGAAGACAAATTCAGTTACATCCCCGGTGGCGCGGGGGAGTACGGGGTGCCGGTCCCGCCCGGAAAGGACGCCAAGATGAAAGTGTGGGACGGCGCCAAAGTGGTCACTAAAGACATCAACGCCACGGTGGATTCGAAACAGCGGTCGCTATCCGAATTCCTATGAAAAAGGAAAATTAGTTGAAAAAAATCAACCGAAGTTCTTCTTGTCAACGATAACGTAGTCGGACGCGGCGAGGATCGCTGTGTATGGAACATACACGAAGCCTTCCTCCTTCCTCATCTTCCTGACGGACAGATTGTCGGGGTTAGGTTCAACCACAAGCGTCTCCAGCCTGCCATTCTTTTCGTTGATCACTATGTCAACGAGTCTTCCAACTTCCTCTCCGTCGTTCGTTATCAGTTTTCTGCCTGCCAATTGTCGCGCTAACAGGAGTTTAACCATACATCCACCTTCTGTATCGGTTTTAGAATGTAACTTTAAAAAGGTATCTTAAAACCGAGGGGCGACGGGAGAACGTCGCAGAGTCGTATTTTAAAGCCGCCGCACATAATATCCGCGTGGGGATGGCAGAGCCTGGTCAAATGCGCGGGACTTAAGACCTGCACGGGAGGACATCCCGTGCCCTAGCGGCTTCGTGGGTTCAAATCCCACTCCCCACATTCCCTTGTTTTTGCGTACAACCAATCCGACGTTAGATCCAGCAGTATCGATGTCTATCTTTCGGCGTCGGGCATATCTTTAAAAGGTAAGAAACCCTTGAAACAGCATGCCTCGTTCTAGGGGAGTCAGAGGCCGCATATTTTCGGTTCCTGCGGCGTTCATTGTCATCTTTCTTATATCATTTGCACCATCAGCATGGGCGGACTGCAGGCCGAGCTACAGCGATTCGATCGCATCCGCGCAGGACATTCCTGGCGGATTCCAATCAATCACATGCAGTGTCGTTCTGCCGGCGAAATATGTGATCAGCGGCTGCCTGGGGCTTGTCGGCGACACCTGCCTTGAAAGCGTGGTCCCAGACGTCACATCCCTGAATGCGACACTCACAGCAGAGGAGGCGGCGAACTTCTCTAAGGCGGTCAATGACCTGAACCGTTCCGCGGATTATATCATACGTGCTCAGAATAAGAGGAATGAGATAATCTACGATGGGATCGTAGCGATACATGGCCGCAGTTGCACGGCGACAACCTCTTTCATACTGGGCTTTGAGCAAATAATTGGGAACCCACTCGACAGTTTCATCGGAAGAGATGACAGCACAAGCAATCTCTCTTTGTCTTTGTTCACGCAGCCCCAGGGATTGGATCAGGCGATAATGGATTGCGTCCTCTCGGGGGTGGCTGCAGACGGGACCGCCGGGGAGATCATCGCCAACGAGCGCAGCGCGCTCGAGGCGGCGAGCATGGGCCTGAACTCCGCGATGGACGTCCTGCAGAATGAGGCAGATGCGCTCTATTGCGAGGGCGGCGGGTACGGGGATCACAGCCTCGCCGCAGCAGTCATGTACGACAAGGTCAGGAACTTCATAAACATGTCGAACACCCAGACGACAGACGGTTCCGCGGATTTCGGCATGCGATGGGCGTCACTCTGCGGCAACATACAATTCCTTAAGAGCGGGTACGGCTCCTCTGGCGTGACTGACTGCAGGACCGCCAGGATACTTAACTCTGCTATCAGCGCGAACAGCATATTCCCCCTGCTTGTCGACATGTACCGCGAGGTCAGGGACGCAAGAATCCAGTTGAAGGCGGATCTGGCGTCTGCCAACCGCTCCGCGTTAGAGCAGTTCCAGTACGCGATGCAGGCCAGGAAACGGATGCAGGAGAACCAGTACAATCTGATCAACGCAGACGTGGTCAGCTATTTCACCAACGTGTCGAATGATCCGTCCGCAGTCATTCCTTCAGAATCATTCCGTTCCATGGATAATAGTCTCAACAGCACGGGGACATCTCCCGGCGCGAACACCCTCCTCGCAGAGGCGAACAAGACGCTGCTGCTGAAAGAGCAGTTCTATTACGCCATCGCGATCGAGAAGCTGAATAGAGCGGAACGGCTGTCGACAGAGTCGATTGGAGTGGCCAACCGTACGGAATCATTCGTATCCTCTCTCCTCGAAAACGCAGAGCGGATAACCGCGGCGAAGAGGGCATCCGCGGAATCCGCGATCGCGAGCTTCACCGCGAGAGGCGGCGTCGAGTCCATCCAGCAGCAGCTCGCGGTAAGGAGATTCAACGATACAGAGAAGGAATACCTGAAGGATGAAGGCAGGGCGGGCGTCCGCCTCAGGACCCTGATGAACGCGTCGATGCGCTATGACGAGGCCGCGGACCTGGTGTCCGCGAAAGGCATAATGATCGCTTCGAGCATCGGCAGCCTGGGCCAATCCATACAGCTCCTGAATTCCGTGATCAGCCTGGCGAAATCGGACGGAGTCAACGTCTACGACGCCGAGCAGCTCGTGAAGGACAAGTCGTTGCTGGTCCAGTACGCGAATACCACCGCAGTGGAGGCGGATTCCGCGAAGGCGGAGATAGACGCGATGGCCGCCACGCTCTATGTCCGGGCCCCCCAGCAGTATTCGGACCTGTCCGCCAAGAGGAGAGTGGCGCTCCAGACGCTCGACGCGCTCGGCGAGGCCCCCGGCGCTCCGGACATGACTCAGATACGGTCCAACGTGAGCTATCTGGAGGGGTTCGTCTATTCGAACGGGTCATTCATTCCGGATAATATGCTCGGGCACTACAAGGCCGCGCGGGCGACATATGACAACATCATCACGGAGCTGTCGAAGCGCGTATCCGAGGTGCTGAAGAGCTACCTGCCAAAGAAGGCGAAAGTCATAAAGACGTACCAGACCGTTCCCGTTGTCGATTCCGCCGGGGCCGTCACCACGTCGATAGACATCGTGAACGATCTTCCCGTCAATTCGAGCTCTCCTGTCACGGTGAGCATACAGAACGTCCCGGTCAACGTGAACAGCAACTTCACGTTCGGGCAGGACGGAGTCAGGGCCGCCGCATCAGGCACAGGCGTCGACATCTACCTCTCGGGAGTCAACGAGATGTCCACGTATTCGATACAGGTAGTCACCCCGTACAGGGTGGCGGAGCTCCAGAAGAAGTCGGTGAGCAGGGTGTCCTTGACGCAGTACGAGCTCATCGAGAAGACCGATTATACGATAAGGGTGAAGGACGACCTCGATTCACTCACGCTGAACGACGCCACGAGCGCCGACGACTGCACCGCGTACGTCAACGGCAAGGAGCACTCTCTCCTGTTTGTCGGGGGCAACTTCAGCGCCCGGTTCTCTCCGGTCTATGCGGGCACGGTACAGGCGAGCGTCGTATGCACGACATTCAACCCGATGGAAGTGATAGAATCCAATTCGACGGGCACGGACAACAATCTCGACTACCTTTTGAGCGTGAGGAGCACGAAGTCCAGCCTGGAGAACGTCGGCATGACGCTGACATTGAAGGCGAACCCGAACCTGATCATTCCGACCTCCATCCGGGTATCGGACGGGTCGGACGCGGCGCCGAAGGACTTCTCATATGCGCTCGTTGGCGGCAACTACGTGGCCAAATGGACGATACCCATCCTCTCGCAGTCGTTCCAGGTGTACAGGGTGTTCTACACCACCACGGACATCGACCAGTACTACAATGAGCTGAAATCGCTGGTCAGCTCCGCTTCCGCGGCGGAGAAAGTCGACGTCTCCGCGTACGTCCGCGACGCGGAGTACAGGGTCGGCGTGGGCCACTACGCCGACGCGACCGAATCGCTGCGCCGCGCCCAGAGGATCATAGACCAGGGCAGGAACGACAGGCTGCAGAGGGAGGCAGTGGCGAACCGCCTGTCCACGGTCTCGGACAAGCTGTCCGCGGTAAGGAACGCGTCGTCCGGGATACTGTCCCTCGCTTCCTCGTTGAGCATGCCGGACACCATATTCGAGCTGAACAAGCAGCTGGCGGAATTCGACTCCAAGAAGACGCAGGCGGACCTCTACCTTTCCATGAATGACACAGGCGCCGCGCTGTCCGCGGTCAAGGAGCTGGAGAAGATGTCGGAGTCCACGAGCCTGGACAAGACATTCTACTCGAAGCAGGAATCGCTGTTCAAGTCATTGAGCAAGCAGAAGTCGACATCGTTCGCGCTGGGCGCGTTCGGCGACACGACAGACCTCATCAACACGATCGAGGCAGCGGAGAACACGCTGAAATCTGTGAGCGTGGACATCGCCTCCGGCGCGTATTCCTCCGCGATCGCCACGATGTCGAACGTCTCCAGCGGGGTGTCCTCCATGGACAAGACGCTGTCGAACAGGACGGGATCCATGGCATCCGAGGCGTCAGCGATCCTTGCGGAAGCGAAGTCGGCGGTCGGCGGATGGAAACTGCTGAAGGACGGGGTGGCGAACGCGCTGAAGGTCAATTCGGACAATCCAGGGACGAGGGTGGACACCACGTCATTGGCGTCCTCCGTCAGCGATACGGACAAGAAGGCGACCGAGCTGTCGGCGCTCTACGACAAGCTGAAACAGTACGGCGCCAACGACATACTCCTCAACATCGCCGAGTTCAGGCAGCTGAAATCGAAATCATCGGACGTCTCCGACGGCGCGGCCTATCTCGAGGGCATAAAGGACGACTATAAGGCGGTCGCTCAGGAATCGCTTAACGATACTCGCACGTTCATCGAGCAGCGCCTGGCGAACGCGAGCTCCAATGACGAGAAGCAGGTCCTCACGTCGATGCAGCCCCTCCTGATCGCGGCGAAGGACTCATACGATTCCGGCCTTTACCTCAATTCCATGATCCTCACAGATCACATAAGGAACAGGATAGCGGGCTTTGTTGCGACACCGCAACCGATCGTCGACCCATTGGTGATATACGTCGTGATAGTCGTCGTGGCATCCGTCGCCGTAGTGGTGCTGTTGTTCAGAAAAGAAGAGCCAAAGAGCCCAAGGCTGATTGAGAGGTTCAAGCTGGATTGATCGGGTCGGAGGGAAGGATCACTCTTCTATGTCGCCTTCGTCTTCCTCTTCGTCCTCCCATTCCTCGCCCTCTTCCTCTTCGAGGTCGTCTTCCTCATCCTCATCTATTACGTTCTCGTCGCCTGCTGGCATAGGATTTTCACCTTGCCCAATAAGCACAGTAAATATTTTTAAACCCTCATCAGGCGGCGTTTCCAGCCGCCAACGTCTGATTTCAGGGCACGATGCGGCTGAGCTTGATGTAGGTGACGTCGCCTTCGGTGTCCACGATCGCCCATATCATCTTCTTCTTCACGGAGTGGGATATCCTGATCGCGCCCGCGATCTCGTAGACCGACGTCTTCATCTCTTCCGGCACCGGCTGGACGAGCAGTTCGGAATGCCCCTCTCCGACGCGTATGCCCTTGTCGTACACGCGGAAGTAGGTGCCGTACTTGAGCCCCGTCCTGACCACGTATCCCTTGGAGCGGAGGTCGCGGTAGACCGCGTATTTCATGTCCAGTTCCTTCTCCGCCTTCTTGAACGCCAAGAACAACGAGTCGAATGCCATCCGTTTCTTGCCGTCTAGGACCGATATCCGCTTCTTCTCCACGAGGTAGAGCGCCTCGACCGGAGCGAGCAGCAGCCGCTCTCCGACCTCCTCTCCGAATCCCCTTTCCTTCAGCATCTTCGCCGCAGCCGGCTCGTTCTCCATCACTTTATTACCTGTGAATATCGCCATGTCCACCAGTGTCCGGCGGCCGATTTAAACCCTCGCTTTTCACGTCAGAGCGGACGTCGTAAAAAGGTTATTAAAGCCTATGAGAAAATAGGTGCAGGTGATCCTGATGGCAGATGATTCTAACGAACCTATCAACGAGAACGGCGAGGCGGAGCTCTCGCCAGAGATGGACGAGAAATTGCCTTTCCCGACCGCGCGAGTTGTACGGCTGATGAAGGAAGGGATGACCAAGCCGCACCAGATCCGCGCTGAGGTCAAGGTGGCGGCGAACGAGTTCCTCGGCGAGATCATGAAGGACATCGCCCAGGAGATGGACAAGGAGGAGGTATTCACGCTCACGACGGAGCACTTCAACAAGGCGGTCAAGAAGTACAAGATGATCGCCTACCAGGCGAAGCGGATAGAGAAGATCAAGAAGCTTCTCGAGAAGCAGAAGACCGAGGTCGAGGAAGTGATCATGGAGATCGACCTCACCCGCGAGCTCTGATCCAACGGTGCGCAGATGGCTGATGAGCGGAAGAGAGAGTCTGGTCTGGAGATCCTCGGAGCGGTAGCATTTCTCCTGCTCTTACTGCTGCTCTGCGCCCTCAAGGTGATCTGCCCCACCGGCGAGTGCTCCAGCGGATTTACGAAGTGCCAGAACTGCCCCGGCGGCTGCTGCCTGCCAGACGGCACGTGTCCTTGTCCTACAGGCTCATCGCCCTGCAAGGACAAATGCCCTTCGACGACCAATTGCGCGAGCGGCTGCTGCGGTGACGATTGCAACTGCGTCATCACCCCAGAGTGCCCCCCGGGCAGCCAATGGAGCAGCCAACGCGGATGCTGCGTGATACTCGAAGGAGTCAGGCGCGGCGAATGCCTCTCTGTCTGCGCTACGGACACGACAAGGCCCGGCGGCTGCCTCCCGAATATCGACGCATGCGACAAGGACGGCTGCTGCCCGCTGGGCTCGTTCGGTTGGGACTCCAACTCGTTATGCTGCATCGATCAGCAAGGGGTGTGCATGTCGCTGTGCGCCACCGATCCCACGAGGATCTATTGCCCCTCTCCCTCTGTCGGCTATTGCGGCGCGGATAACTGCTGCCCGATGAATGCGCATTGGGATTACATCCAGCAATGCTGCGCCGACATGTTCGGAAAATGCGTCTCCGGCGATTCGTCCGGATGCCCGACTGGATCGGTCTACGATTCGACGCTCGGCTGTTGCGTAATCCCGTCTGAGCCGGGCTCATGCACGACCAGTCCGAACAATTGCCCGGCCGGAACGCACCCGGACGTCACATCCGCATGCTGCGTGTACGACGGCACGAACATCTGTTTCGGATCCTGCGTCGCTCCGCTTTATTTCGATGCGGTCCTGAAATGCTGCGTCGACCCGTCGGTCCCGAACGCCTGCGCGTCGGATTCCGGCATCACCTGCCCGGACGGCACCACGTTCAACTCGTTGATCGGCTGCTGCGTCTACGACGGCACCGACATGTGCTATTACAGCTGCATCCCCCCGGCCTCGTTCGATCCCGTCAAGAAATGCTGCGTGCTGCCGGGGACAGACGTCTGCGTCGATGGCTGCCCCGCCGGCTCTTTCTATGATGACACGCTGAAATGCTGCGTCTATGCCGGGACATCGATATGCTTGGGCGGCTGCCCGCAAGGCACAGTCCTCGACTCGGCCCTGGGCTGCTGCGTGTATGCGGGTTCCGCCATATGCGTCGGAAGCTGCCCCGCCGGCACCACATACGATGCGACCCTGAAATGCTGCATCTATACGGGATCAAAGATATGTTACGGGGGCTGCACTCCGCCGGCGTTTTACAACCCCTCGCTGTTCTGCTGCGTTCTTTCTGGGACGCAGACCGAATGCACATCGAACTGTCCGCCCGGAACCGCATACAATGATACAATTGGCTGCTGCGCCTACCCCGGGACGACCATCTGTTTCGGGACCTGTCCGGCCGGCACTGAATACGACGGCAACCTGAAGTGCTGCGTCTACGAGGGCTCAGACATCTGCTCAGACAGCTGCCCCGCAGACACCATGTACGATGCGACCCTCAAGTGCTGCGTCTATGCTGGTTCCAACATCTGTTACGGGGGCTGCCCCTACCCCTCGGTGTACAGCCCGGCGCTGAAATGCTGCGTGCTGCAGGGCGATCCCACCACATGCATCAACACCGGATCAGGCGGGGTATGCACATTGCCCAACGTCTATGACGAAACGCTGAAATGCTGCGTCCTTCCGTCGAATCCTGGCGTATGCGCGGGATCTCCGTCGGGTCTGGTGAGTTGCGATTATAGCGGGACCGCGGGCGCCTGCGCGTCAGGCCTGCTATGCAGCTCGCCCAGCAACTGCGTCGACCAGGGCAGGAAATGCAACGATCTCCGGCTTCCGATGGGCACATGCAAGGGAACCGGGATATCGTGCAGCGCTTCCTCGCAATGCTGCTGCGGCCTGAATTGCCAGATGTTCGCAGGAAACGGCGTGTGCTGCCCGGGCGGAATCTGGACCTGCTTTACTGGATGAGTGCCGGATCGAACGGTGTCAGCCCGCCATGATCCTTTTTGCTATATAGGATGAGTCGAAGGCGACCAGGTCATCGTATCCCTGCCCTATCCCCAGGTACAGGACGGGCACCCCGGTTGCTCTCTTGATGGATATCACAGTGCCTCCCTTGGCGTCGACATCCATCTTGGTGAGTATCACGCCATCGAGGCCTATCGCCTTGTGGAATTCGGAGACCTGCGACAGGAGCGCGTTGCCCGATATGCCCTCTCCGACAAAGACCTTGAGGTCCGGCTGCGCCACGCGCTCTATCTTCTTCAGCTGCTCTATGAGGTTCCTGTTGGTCTCCTGCCTTCCGGCGCTGTCTATGAGCACGACGTCGATCCCCTTCGCCTTGGCGTATTTCACCGCGTCGAATGCGACTGCCGCCGGATCGGAGCCGTAGTCGTGCTTTATCACCGGTACATTGAGCCTTTTCGCATGCTCGCTCGTCTGCTCAATGGCGGCAGCGCGGAACGTATCCGCGGCAGCTATGACGCATGTCCTGTTGTTTTTGTTGAGCATGTGGGCGAATTTCGCTATGGCTGTCGTTTTTCCGGCCCCATTTGGGCCTATGAATAGTACTCTCAGCGGCTTCTCCTTCTTGGCCATCAGTTCGAACAGGTCGAAGCGATCCTGTTTCGTCACTTCAAGGATTGAATCGGATATCGCCTTCTTCACGTGCCCTTCCAGCTGGCTTGACTTGACCGAGCTGCCCACGAGCTTGGATTTCACATCCTTCGCGATCTCTTCCGCCACGGGCAACGCAACATCCGCCGTCAGGAGCTGCATCTCGAAATCCTCCAGGACGGAACTGACGTCTCCCTCCTTTATGGTCACTTCCGGCATCACCACCGATTTCAGCTTGGTGAGGAGGCTCGGCGCGACATTGAATTCCTTCTGCTTCAGCTCGCTCTCCCTGGGCATGGCTGGCTGCGGGGCGGGGGCCTGCGGGATCGGTGCCGCTTGCTCATGGCGTTTCTCCTCTTTCTGTCCATGCGCCGGTTTGGTGGGAATCTGGACCTTTGGTTCAGGCCTCTCGAATTTCACCGGATAATGGAACGGCACAGGCTGCGCGTGAGCAGCTGTTTTTCTCTGGACTGTCTCTTGCGGTCTGATTTCCGGGGATTTCGGTTCTTCATGAACGGCCGCATGCTGCGGTCTGGCCTCTTCCCTCTGCGGCGGAATCGTGGCGGCCTCGGCTTCCTTGTCCCGTATCGGCTTGAGCTCCGCCTGCGAACGCTTCGGCAGCTCGAAGACCGCCTTCTCCTCTATCTCCGCCTTGATCTCCGCGGGGGCCGGCTCCTCCGGCTTGCGCTCGCCCGCCACTTTCTTCGATAATGAGTCTACGAATCCTCCGATCTTCTTCTTCAGGAGGTCGAACATGAGACAACCTCACTCGCGCCTTTCCGACTTGAGTATGCGCCTGGCCTCGTCGTCTATCTCCTTCAGCCGGGAGGAGATCGCGTGCATGCTCTGGAGCAGCTCCTGCCTCGCGTCCGCGAGCTCCTTCTTCTTCTCGTTGAGGAATTCGGTCGCGCCGGCCGGGTCCTTCTCCACCATCACATTCGCGCCGACATTGAGCATGAGCCTGTTCACCTGCTTCAGCTCGCCCCTTACGAAGACGCCGGAGCCGATGTTGAACATGCTGCTCTTGCCGTCCTTCAGGCTCGCGAGCGCCTGGAGCGTGCGATCCATCTCGGCCTCTACCTGGTTGAGCGCCTGCATCTGGTTCTGGATGTCCTGCGCGTACCTCTGGTGGTAGTTCGCCTCGGCGGCGAGAACCTCGAACTGCTCTTGGTTTGTAGCCATGGATGTCACCTAGGCCATCAGGCCTTCGTTATCTTCTCTATGATTATGTTCCTCTGCACCATCCTGTACGTATTCCCGAAGTAGGAGAAGACAATGTGTTTCACCATGCTCTCCCGCGCTACATCGAATATCTTGGAGAACGGTTTCGTCTTGTTGCCTATCTTGAACTTGCCTGTCACTTTGAACTTCATGCTTTCACCTTCCTATCAATGAACATTAATCCGATGATCAATCGACCATTCACTTAACCTGGAGACCATTATCAACCTTTCTGTCGACCGTCAGGAGCACCACGCCTTCCGCGGATTCCCCGACGGCGAGGAGCATCCCGTTGGATTCCACGCCCCTCAGCTTCCGCGGCTGGAGATTCGCCACGATCACGATCTGCTTGCCGACAAGGTCCGCCGGAGCGTACGATCTCGCTATCCCCGCGACCAGCTGCCTCTTCTCGGTTCCGACATCTATGGTCAGCCTGAGGAGCTTGTCCGCCCCCTGCACCAATTCGGCTTCAAGCACCGTAGCGACTCTCATCTCGACCTTGCAGAATGCATCGTAATCTATCCTTTGCGGCGTTTCCTGCGCCGCCTCGGGTTTCGTTTCCTGGCTGGTTGCCGGCTGCACTGCAATGGCCTTGTCAATATCGGAGTTGGATTCCATCGTCACACCGTTCAGCTATCGATACGCCTCACTTGATGAGGCCGAGCGACTCCTCTATCCTGTGGAGCTCGAATCCCGTCGTGAGGTCCCCGAACACCACGCTCTTGTCGTTCGCGACGATGCCGAGCGACACGAACGGCATCCCTCCGTTCGCGGTGCCGACCCCTCCGTCGACCTTGAAGAGGCTCTTCAGGGCATCCATCTCCTCTTCCGTGATGTGCGGATGGGTTATGAATCCCTTGTTCGTCGCGGCCACCGCGGCCCCCACTGTCTTGTAGCCGGCGATGGTCCTCGCCTCTATGTCCACCTGGAGCACGTCCGATATCTCCTTGGCCGTGTCGTCGTTGGCGAAGTCGGGATTGATGAGCGCTCCCGAATCGTTCAGCGCGATGTTGTTGCCCAGCGCGGTGAAGTTGGTCCTCATCTTGAGGACGTTGATGTCCGATCCCGCCTCCTTCAGCGACTTCTTGAGGAGATCGACTTCCCAGTCCTCCACCACTTCGGATATGATTATCCCGTTGCTGTTCATCACGCAGTAGAGGCCGATGAGCGGGCTCTCCGCGAAAGTGGTCTTGACGATCTTCGTCCCGAGCAGGTCGGCCATGCGCGTGAACTTGTCCGGCGCGGACACCCCGATGAGGGTGACTTCGTTGTTGGTGCGCGCGTAGAATCCTATGAATGGATTGCCATAGAAGGTGAACTTTCCGAATTGGTCGGACATGCGCTCACCCTTACTTGGCGCCTTCGACCTTCTTCTGCTCGAATTTAGGCTTTGGCTGCGCTTTCTCGGGGGCTTTCTCCTGCTTCGGCTCCGCCTTCTTCTCGGCGGGTTTCACCGCCTTGACTGGCTTTGCCTTCTTCGGCTTCTCCGCCTTCTTCTCTGGCGGCATCGCGAACACCATCCCCTTCTCGTCGGTGACGATCTTCACCTTGATCTTGTGGAGAGGTGCCATGCCTCCGTGCTTGAACAGCTCCTCGAGCAGCTCATTGTCGATCCTCACATTGGAGATATCGGTCTTGGAGTGCCTGGCGACGAGGCTCCTGATGAGCTCGACCGCCCTCCTGTGTCTCTTCGTCACCGGCTTGCGGATGACGTCCTTCAAATTAGCGATAAATATCCTTTCCATGCTATCAATCCTTCTCGGTTACCTGAAGCCTTCCGCTCCTCCAGTGCCTTCTCGCGGGTGTGGAGGAAACCTTCCTCGCGGTCTTCAACCTGACGAACAGCGGCACAGGCTTCGCTCGTTTGGCCGCCCTGACCAGGCGAGACTTCTTCTTCGGTCCTTTCTTTCCCATGTTACTTCCTCCTTATCTCGATTGTCCCTGTCTTCCTTTCGACAGAGGCGCTCAGCAGCGTCAGCAATTCCCGTTCTGTTATCTTCCGTCCTGTCTTCTTGTACATGTATACGAGGCCATTCACTGCCTTCGCGTATACTTCCTGATTTGATATCCGGACGTTCATCAGCCTGTCGTACGCGGGCTGCTCCAGTATCCTCGCCAGCACGATCTTGATCTGCGCGTCGGCCTGTTGAGCCTTCTGCGCTTCCTCAAGGCGCTTCCGCATCTCTTCATGCGGTGTGCTTGCGCCTTCCATGATTCTCACTTATGATTGCGCGGATCAGGCCTTGCCGACTTTCTTCGCGACTCCGTTCAACAGCGCGATCCCCTTGCTGGAGATCTTCCTGCCGTCCTTGATCTTCATGACGAGGCCCGCCCTCTCCAGCTGCTGCAGAGGCTTCCTGACTGAGGATCCGCCCGCCCTGGTGAAGTGCATCCTTCCGCTCCTGCTTCCCGGCTTGCCGCCGTATTTCTCGCGGAGCGCTCCGACGCCCTGCGGTCCCTTGACATAAAGGGTCCTCAGTATGGACGCGCAGCGCTTGTACCAGAACTTCGGGTCGTCCGGCGCCCTTTCCTTGTGGGCTCCGCTCTTCACGTACTGCACCCACTCCGGCGGGGCTACGGTCTTGTCGTCGTTGAGTTTCTCGGCGACGGCATTGATGAGCCTGTTCGGCTCGATATCGTAAGCTGTGATCATTCTTCATCCCTCATTGGCATTATTTCTTCTTCTCGGTATAACCAAAACGTCGGAGCGCTCCGCATTCGCAGCGGTACTCAACAGTCCTGTTCCGCCGGTTCAATCGGACGGTCACGTTATAACCAGGAATCCAGTATCTGCTACATACTTTGCATATTCTTTTTTTAAACCTTTCCGGCATCCTCACGCGGTATCTCGTCGACATCCTCCCCGCGAGCGCGACGTAGCGCTTGGCCCTGGACGGATTTTTCCTCTGGTTCTCCTCTGCGAGCCCCATCAGCCTTCCGATCCGTTCCAGGATCAGCGCGTGGAGCTTCGGGTCTGTCTTCATCGTTTTCACGTCGTGCAGGATGCGAGCATGAGTGGGCCGGCGGAGATTTGAACTCCGGACCTACAGTTGACCTAAGCCTGTCCTGATATTAGTGTATCAGAACGCGCCATATAAGACTGCCGCTCTGACCAGGCTGAGCTACCGGCCCCCGGCTGATAGGACGCCGGATAAGAATTTAAACGCTCCCCGATGCCCGCGCGGCGCCGTTTCGCCGGATATTCGCCGCCGCGGCTCATTTCTCGCCGGTCTCGATCTCGTCGCACTCCTTCTTGTAGGCGCAGTACTGGCACATCCACCTGTTCTTGCTGGACTGCCTCGCCTCCGGATGCGGGACCGAATTGTTCTTGAGCGATAGATGCAGTTCCCTGAACCTGCTGATGATCGTCTCCGCGAGCTTGGGGTCGTAATTGGTCGCGAAGCTCTTGCTCTTCAGCGTGTTCTTCTCCACGTACAGTATGACTCCCTTGTGTATTCCTGTGGCGTGCATGTAGAACTGCAGCTGCATCATGTACTGCTCGGACGGCTCGCGCAGGAAGTCCACCGACTTGGTGGATTTCACCTCGACGAGGAGCTTCTCCCCGTTGTGTTCCAGCCTGATGATGTCGTCGATCCTTCCGCTGATCTCGAACTCGTCTATCTTCATCTTCAGCGGCAGTTCGCTGTCTATCAATGTGACCTCGGGTGTCTTATCGCTCTTGAGGACTTCCACCACGAATTCGTGAAGGAGGTTGCCCGCCTCGAATATCTTGGTGACGTTGGGCTCGATCTGCTTCGGCATCTTGAATGAGAACCACGATTTCCTGATGCACTGCCCGACCTCTGAAGGGTAGTAGCGGCCGACGGTCTTCGTCCGCGCCTCGCGGTAGAGGTACTTGTCTATGATCCTGTCGAAGTCTATGCTGTCCCCGTCCATCTCATCTCCTCTTCCGTGGCTTTGCCTTCTGTTCCAAAGCCGGTTTCTTTGTCTTGCTCTTCACTCTTTTCTTGCATCTCTTCCCGAGCGGGCAGCTGTCGCATTCCGGCCTAACCTTGCAGTGCCGCTTCCCGAGCTCTACGATCAGGGCGTGGTATTCGTTGAACAGCCGCTCGTTCCTAGGCAGCTTCTCCTCGAATCTCTGTTTCAGTTCATGGTACCTTATGGTTTCGTCTTCCGCGAGGCCGTATCTTTCCGCCATCCGTTTGGTGTATGCGTCGATCACGAATGTCGGGACGTTCCCCGCGTAAAGCAGTATGGAATCGCACGTCTCCGGACCGATCCCATCCATGGAAAGTAGTTCCTCCCTCGCCGCAGGGATCGGCATCGAGTATGCGCCCCTGATCCGTTCGTAGGATCGCGCCATGTCGATTATCCTCCTGCTCTTCACCTTGTAGAATCCCGCCGGCCTCACCAGCTTCTCGACGAAGGCCGCCTCCGCTTCCGCGAGACGCCTGGGGTCGAGCAGCCCGTGGTCCTTGAGGTTCGCTATCGCCTTCTCGACATTGGACCATTGCGCCTGCTGCGTCAGTATCGCGCCGACTATGACCTCGAAATCGGTATCCGCCGGCCACCAGTTCCGTGGGCCGTAGGCTGAATGGAGCTTCTTGTATACCCACATCAGCTGCTTGCGCGTCGGTTTCATCTGATCAACAATAAGAGATGCAGTCTCGGTATTTTATTGTTGCCCCAGCGGGTTTCGCGTGATCGCCTTCGGTGCGCGCACCGGGCCTACTTGGGGAAAAGCGATTTGATGAAATCCGTGACTCCCTTGGTATCCTTCTTCTTCAGTATGCCCAGCCTCTTCATCGCGGAGATCACTCTCCCCAGCGCGACGGTGGGCTTGATCCCGCGCTGGGTATAGTATTGGAACAGCTTGGAGGCGACCTCCTTCGTCGGCTCTTTCATTCCCTTCCTTCTCGCCTCTTCCACGAGCTTCGAGAGCTGCTCTCTTTCCTTCAGCAGTATCTCCTTCCTGATGGCCTCGTCGCGCGCGATCTCCATCCTCTTCAGCCCTGCGGCCGGCGCCTTGGCCTTCGCCGTCTCGGCCGGGGCGAGCTTCTCCGCCGCCTCGCGTTCTGCCGCGGTTTTCTCCTTGACCGTCTCTTCCTTGTGGACCTCCTCCTTGCGCGTCTCCTCGGATTTCTTCTCCTCTTTCTTGTGCTCCTCCTCTATGAGCTTGACCGCCAGCTCCTCCTTCACGACAGGCTCGTATTTCTCGGCGCCGTACACTCCGTGCACCGGGGTCTTCACGAACCTGACTTCCGTCAGCGGCCTCGCCTCGCCGAACGCCATTCCCTTGTCCGCGCCCTTCTCTATCTCCCCTTTCTTCGACTCCATCTCCGGGCTGCGCTCCTCCTGCTTCTCCCTCTTCTTGCGCTTCTGCTCCCCCTCCTTGCGCTCCTCCTCTTTCTTCTCCTCTTCCTTGAAGGCGGATTCCGGCATCGTTCTCGGAGCTATGTCATTTAGGGGGGTTTTAAACCTGACGAACGTCGCTGCGCTCACCGCAGAGGATGAAAGAATTAGAAGCGGGCTCGGTGGGATTTGAACCCACGACATTTCGGTTAAGAGCCGAACGCTCTGGCCAAGCTGAGCTACGAGCCCATTCGCACTGATGCAAAATGCGCAGACAGAATATACATCCAATATTTATATAGTCTACGCGCCAGCGATTTTTGTCTTTTTTAGGCCGAAATCCGGTTTCAGCCGCTGATTTTAACTTCGGTAGGTTTTCGCGAAATCCCGGAACGAAGGTTTTTATAAAGCAAAGAAAAATCCGGAAGTAATTTAAACACTGGAACGATTTATCCTCGAGGCGCGACATGGCAGAACGACAAACAAATCCCAACGTCCAGGCAGTATCGAACAAGACCGTCCAGGACTATCTCACTTCTAATTTTGGGGAAGAGTCTGTCAAGATAATAAGGGCCGCGACGGAGGACATGACCGACGACGCCCTCGCCGTTAAATGCAAGCTCAAGGTGTCCGAGATCCGCATGGTGCTCAACAAGATGCACAGCATGAGGCTCGCGGAGTACACGAGGATAAAGGACAAGGACACCGGATGGTACTCGTACATCTGGCGGGTGAACCTCGGCGGGATATACGAGGTGCTGAACCAGTCCATGCAGGGCGAGATCAACCAGCTCAACAACCAGCTCGAGGAGAACACCACCGTGCTCTCGTACATCTGCTCCAAGTGCTCGAAGAGCAATGTGATCGACTTCGAGATCGCATCCAAGCTCGCGTTCAGGTGCCCGAACTGCAAGAGGCGCCTCTACGAGAAGAAGAACAGCAACGACGAGATCGTGTCCAGGCTCGGCGAGCTGAAGACCAAGCATACCGCGTTCCAGGGCCACATCCGGAAGCACGAGGAGATGAAGCGCCTGGAGGCGCAGAAGCGCCTCGAGGAGATGAAGGCCGCCAAGGAAGCGGCAATGAAGCGGGCGGCGGAAGAGGCGGAGGCCGCGAAGCTCGCGAAGATCGCCAAGAGGAAGGCGGCCGTCCAAGCGAGAGCTGTCGCGAGGAAGGCGCTGAAGGCCAAGCTGATGAGGGCGAAGGCGCCCAAGATGAAGGCCAGGGCGAAAACCGCGAAGAAGAGGCGCTGAACACATCACATCTCGACTGCGCCGCGCTCGGCATAAGGATTAAAATACTCACCAGCGATAGCTGGCCATGGAAATGACTCGTTTTGAGAAGGCGCGAGTGGTTGGAGCGCGAGCACTCCAGCTTGCGATGGGAGCGCCACCGCTGATCGAGCTGCCGAGCCACGTGTTCGAGCCGTTCGAGATCGCGAGGCTCGAGTTCGCTGCGGACGTGGTTCCGCTGACGGTCTACAGGCCGACATCGGCGGCTTCTGAATGAGGTGTGATACATGCTGGAAATAATCGCAGGTCTAATCGTAGTGGTGGCCATCGTCGGCGTGCTCATGTACAACGGCCTGGTCACCCTCAGGAACAACTCCAAGAACGCATGGGCGCAGATCGACGTCCAGCTGAAGAGGAGGGCGGACCTCATACCGAACCTCGTCGAGACTGTCAAGGGATATATGAAGCACGAGCGCGAGACCCTCGAGTCGGTGACGAAGGCGAGGACAGCCCTCATGTCGGCCACCGGGCCGCGCGAGAAGGCGAAGGCGGAAGGCCAGCTCGCGGGAGCGCTGAAGACGCTCTTCGCTGTCGCGGAAAGCTACCCGACGCTCAAGGCGAACGAGAACTTCATGCAACTGCAGGAGGAATTGAGCGGAACGGAGACGAAGATCGCGTACGCGCGCCAGCTCTACAACGACGTGGTGCTGCAGTACAACAACTCGATCCAGACCATCCCGTCCAACATCGTCGCCGCGCTGTTCGGCTTCAAGGAGATAGAGTTCTTCAAGACCGAGAGCGAGGCGGAAAGGCAGCCTGTGAAGGTCAAGTTCTGAGCTGGAACCCATGGTTCCGGCGGCCCCCAGGCCCAGTTCTCTTTTTTATTCTTTGTTCATGAATACCTAGCATGACCCTTTACGAAGAGATAGGAGACAACAACCGCGCGACGGTCGCGATGTTCATCCTCTACGCGATCCTCTACGGGGCGGTGATCTTCGCCTTTCTCGCGGTCATAGGGATATCTCCTTCGTTCCCGCTGTTCACGGTCTCTACTGTAGCGACGCTGCTGGTGTTCTACCTCATCGTGTTCCCCAACGCGCCGCAGGCGATACTGTCCATGACCGGGGCTCGCGAGCTGAGGAAGAAGGACGATCCCTACCTGTTCAACATCGTGGGGGCGCTCGCCATCGGGGCGGGCATCCCCATGCCGAGGATATACATCATAGAGAGCGACGCGCTCAACGCGTTCGCAACCGGCCCGGACCCGAAGCGTTCGCTCGTCGTGATAACCACGGGGCTCAGGGGCAGGCTGAACCGCCTGGAGCTCGAGGGCGTGATGGCGCACGAGATGTCGCACATCAAGAACTACGACATCCGCTCCATGCTCGTCGCGACGATGTTCGCCCTGGCGATAGCGCTCGTCGCGGACATCGGCATCAGGTCGGTGTTCTACAGGCGCAGGGACGACCGTGGCGGCGGCTCCGCCATCATAATGCTGCTGGCGGTAGTCGGCCTGATCCTCGCGCCGATGATATCCGCGCTCATCAGGCTCGCGATATCCCGGAACAGGGAATACGCAGCCGACGCGAGCGGCGCGATGCTCACTCGCTATCCGGCGGGGCTCGCGAGCGCGCTCCAGAAGATACAGAAGGAGTACGCGAAGGGGAACAACGAGATCGAAGGCGTCAATGACGCCACACGGCACCTGTTCATATTCGATCCGGCGAAGAAGAGCCTTCTCGGCCTGCTCAGCACCCACCCCCCTATAGAGGACAGGATCGCAAGGCTGAAGAAGATGTGAAATCAGCGGCTGTCGCTTCGCCGTTAGGGGGAATCCATTTTTTCAGAGAGTGAGCGTTTGGAGCAGCAGCCTCACGCTGCTCTTCTCTATCAGGTTCAGCATCGCGGCATGCGCCAGTTCCGCGTCATCGAAAATCCCGAACACCGCGCCGCCAGATCCAGCCAGGAGCGCTCCCAATGCGCCGCTGTCGCGCATGGTCTTCTTGACATCAGCCAATTCGGGATGTAGCCTGAACGCCACGAGCTCGAAGTCGTTGCGCATGTGCTTGGCTATTCCGGCCCAGCTGCCGGACCTTAGCGCCGCGAGCATCGGGCGCTCGTCCGCCTCGGTTCTTTCGATCCTGTCGATCTCCTCGTATAGGAACGCTGTTTTCCTGCCGTTCATGTTGCTGAGGTAGCTGTTCGGGACCGCAATGCACGCATGGATCGGCTTGAGCGCAAACTCCTCGATTATTTCGTCTCCTCTTCCTTCCGCGTAGCACGTCCTCTTCCGCAGCGCCTGCGGGACATCCGCTCCGATCAATGATCCTATCTCATCCATCCTCGCCCGATTAAGCCTCATCCTCCACGCCTCGTTGAGGGCTCTTATCACCGGTGCGGCATCGATGGCGCTGCCCCCGAGCCCGCTCGAGAGGGGAACATTCTTCTCTATCGCTATGCTGATGCCCGTCATTGCCGGATCCCTCCCAGCAGCCCTCATCATCAGCTCCGCTGCACGATAAGCGGTGTTGCGCCCGTCTTTGGGCACGAGCGGATTGTTGCACTTGACGTGTATGCCGGGCTCCTTCGACTCCTCCACCAGGACCTTGTCGTGCAGCTCCCTTATGGGCTGGAACACCGTCTTCAGCCGGTGGTAGCCTCTTTCGTCCCTCGGTCCTACGGACAGGAACAGGTTGACTTTCGCATGGGCCTTGATCATGGTCACAGTGCCTCCTCGAACGGCCTGAGGACGAACTTCTTCTTCGGCCTCTCCCCTTCCCGGGCCGAGCGTTCCTTCTTCTCGTTCTCTTCAAGCTTCTTCCTGAGATCTGTGACTTCGGTCTTCAATGCGGTGATCTCCTTCATGACCAGCTCCATCGGGTCCGCCTTCTTCTCCTTCTTGGCGGCGGCGCGGTCGCTGATCTCCTTCACTATCTGCGATGCGTTCTTCACCCCAGGGAAATTGACTGTCCGGTCCCCGTGCACCACAACGGTCGCTATCCCCAGGTAATCGTCTATGAATTTCAACCCCACCTCTCCGACATGCGCGCTCTTTATCCCGCTGTAAGGAACTATGGTCTGGTTCTTGCCTATGAGCCCTGACGAGAGCGTCACTGCCGTGTCGTCGTACTTCATCGATATGGTCCTCTTCAGGAGGTTGACGTAGAGGAACTCCAGTATCGCGAGCAGCGCGAACGATCCGGCCGCGAGGGTCATGATGACCGCGCCGTTGTCGCTTCCGGCCGCGAGCTCCACCCGCATCCCTGCGAATTCCAGGAATCCTATCAGGACGTTCACCGTCGTCCAGAATACAGCCAATACTATCGCCGTCTTCACGATCAGCGACAATGCGTAGTTCTCACTGATTGCAACGTCCGCCATGTCATTCCTCTCCTTTCAGCTGGTTGTAGTATATGTTGTTGAACTCGTATATGTTGCGCTCGTCCCCGAACCATTCCTTGAGCAGCGTCTCCTTGTCTCCGCTCACGCTCGCCTTGCTAGTGGTGTCGAGCAGGCGCCACTGCTCCCCGAATTTGTAGCCGACCGCGACCTTGATTCCGCTGTCCACTCCCACGATCACGTACGAGTCCGGGTTGTCCAGCGCGATCAGCAGGGAGCAGAGGAAGACCGCCTTGTCCATGGGGTCGCCGCCCCTCAGGTTCATCATCTCCTTGGGCGTGAGCCAGAAGTCTATGAGGGACTTCACTGTGCGCATCTCGCGCACCGTCTTGTGGGCCGCCTCCGCAGCTATATCGAAGTGCTGGTCATAGATGTACGGCCTCATGGCCGACGTGATCTCCTCCTTCGCCTTCTGGACCGTCTCGTCGTTCGGCCTGATCATCGCCTTGAGGTCAGCGATCGTCTTCGACTCGCTGTGCTCTATCATCTGGCGGTACCTTCCCAGCACCAGCTCGTATAATCGTATCTTGTCCTGGAGGATGTTGGCTTCGCTCCTCCTCTCCACGAACTCGTTTCCCTCTCCCTTCCGGAAAGGCAGGAATTCCCTCGGGGCCATGTAAATAGGGCCATTTCCGGCTATTTAAACAATGCGGACGTACCTCTTCCAGTATTGTCTTAGCAAAGGCCGCGGTTGCCTATTTCCGTATCAGCACGCGCCCATGCAGGACTCGGTGCACGCCACGAACGACGGCTTCGCCATGCAGTCGTCTATGCATGAGGCGTTGATCGCCATCTTGCATGTGGAGTTGTCGCTCTTCCTGGTCTTGAGGCAGTCCAGTTTGCACTGCTCCTGGTCGCCCGTGTAGCAGACGTTGTTCGGGCAGTTGCAGTCCACCATGCATGTGGTGGTTGCGTTCATGTCGCAGTCGCGGCTCTTGTCGAGCGCGCACGAAGTGAGGCATTCCTTGTAGACGTCATTGGTCTTCGCGCATCCGGCCACGCAGTCGGGCATGCATTGGGAATACATCTTGACCATGGTTGTGGCGGACGATGCATCGAACGACTCGACTGCCGCGGGGTCGACCTGGTTGATGTCGAACACGATCGTTACGGAATACGTCTCGCTTTCGTTCGTCATGTTGAGGCTTAACGGGATCTCCACGATGCTGGAGGGTATCGTGAGCGGGGTCGCCTTCTTCTCGGACACCACCCCAGGTATCGCCGTGCTGGTCACGTACACCGATTCCGCGCTTATGATGTTCATCCTGATCTTGTCGTAATTACCGAGCGTGGTGTTCGCTGAAGAGAGGGGCTCCTTTCCGCCGCTGACCGCCGCGAGGTCCACTGTCGTCGCGTTGTCGGAGACCGTCGTCCATCCTTCCGATCCGTGGATTTCTATCTTGCCCAGGACCACGTTGAAGGAATCCAAGCCCTTGCCTATGGGCGAGGACGCCGAGGACGAGAATCCGGTATTGAGGATAGCCTTCCTGGTCTCCAACGGGATGACTGGCGTTGTCGTCAGGTTCTCTTCCTGTGTCTGGTTTATGGCCGGGCCCGTGCTCTCGTTGACGACGGGTGATTCCGGTGCGCTCTCATTCTTCTGCGGCGCCTGCTGCGTGCAGCCGAACAGGAAAACCGCGCCCACGAGAAGGAGCGCCACCATCATGAATCCGAATTTAGTCGCCATAACATCACGTTCCATCATATCAATGTCAGTTCACTCTTACGCTATTACACTCCCGCAATCAGTCTTAAAACATTGCGCAACCCGGGCGCCAGCCCGAACACGATGATCAGGAGGTATATGAAATTCATCTCATGCCCGTCCGCGCTCTCCTTCTCTATCACCCAGGACGCGACGATCGCGAACAGCACCTTTATCGCGAGGTAGAGCCCCGTGCCGTACACGATCACCTCGCCGAAGAACCGCTCCACAACGTGCTGGCCGAAATAGCACAGCCCCTTCTCCAGGCATTCTGGCGACATCCGGTTGAACACCTCTATCGCCACGAAGCTCGCGGCGCCGTCCAATGCGTGGGCGAACACGGCGATCCTGCTCTGCATGCTGCCTATCCCGTACCTGCTGAATATCTCGTTGGACAGGTAGTAGAACACCATCACTATCACGAAGATCATCGCGGCGTACGGCCAGTTCACCATGAGCGGCGACAGCAGCAGGAGATGCGGGAGCCAGAGCGCGAGCCCGATCGCCGGATATAACCTCGGCTTTTTCAGTGCCGCGCTGACCAGTATGGCTGCGATCGTTATCGCCGCCGTCATTATGTATATCCCAGGCGTGACTGTCAGCGGCCCGTAGTTGTACGCTCCCGAATCGACGACCTTGCCGACCAGCCCGAACAGGGCGTCCCTGTGCTGCTGCATCGCCCCCGAGTCGATCGAGTCCGTGACCACCCGCATCGTCGAGCCGAGAAGGACGAATGGGATGGTGTAGAGTATGAATTCCCTGGTGAATCTCCTCTTGAATACCTTGAACAGGAAGTAGGCGGCCGCCATGGCGATGACCGCGTAGACGAGCGTGTTAACTATGTTGTAGCCGCTGTGCTCGGCTATGGGCTGCATGAAATACTGGTTGATCATGTCGCTGATGGGGTCCGCCATTCAATCATCATCCCGATGCGGTGTTACGCTTTCCGCCATTCCGCTCCTGCTTCACTGGTGAGCTTCAATACCTTTTCCTTCTGCGGAGCCTTCAGTCCCTTCCAGTCTATCAGCACGACATCTATATCCTCCGTGGTCCGTTCGAATGCCTGCATGAACGCGTCAGCTGTGACGGCGTCAGCGGCGTAATTGGGCAGCACGTGCGCCACCGCGATGTTGCCTTCCAGTTCCATCCTGTTGAACGCCGGGCAGTAGTGCCCCCCGCCTATGCAGAACGCGACCTCCTTCACTTCGATCTCTTTCCTTGCGTCGTCTATCCGCTCTATGGCCGCGGCGACCGCTTCGGCGTGTCTCTCGGTCTTCCACTCCTTCTCCGTGCTTCCTATCTCGGTGAAGCAGCACGGCGTCATGCAGAGCGGCCCGTGGTGGTCCACCTCCATCCCGATCCCTATGTCGATCCCCGCCTTTTTCTTCTGCGTGTCGAGCGCGACCGCCATCGCCTTCATGCTTATCGGATCGCTTTCGGATATCTGCCCCGGCTTCCCGCCCATCTCGGCGGCGTTCCAGTTTCCCGGCACATGGACAGTGAATGTCGGGGTGCCGCTTTCGCTCCTGTGCTTGCTGGCGAAAATGAGGAAATCGGCCGTCATCCGCTCCACGTCTTTCTCCGCGTAGAGCAGGCCGGATTCCGTCCCTGTGATGGTTATCCCTGCCTCGTCCTTCTCCAGCTGCTTCGCGATGTTGGTTCCGGCCGGATCCTGCGTGGAGTATATGACTGCATCCATTCGATCACCGTATCAATCGGCCGGCTTGGCATCAGAACATGGAGTAAAGGAGCTGGTTCCCGAACAGTATGTAGATCACGAGCGCAACCAGGACGTAAGGGAGGAACATCGGCAGGTCGAGCACCGGCCATTTCCTCCTGAGCTTGCTCATCCTCTTCAGCTGGCCCTTGTCGACGAGCCTGCCTATCGAGTGCCTGCTGATTAATCTGCTGTCAAGGAGCTCGACCGCGAGCACATCCTCTCTTTCCGGCCTCCTCGTCCATTTCACCATCGATCCCATTATGACATCCTTGTAGAGGGTGAAGAATATCGCGGAGACGAACAGTATCTCCATCAATGCGATCAGGTTGACGGAGAACGTCGGCAATTGGGAGAACATGTAGACGAATGCGCCGAACGACAGGAGGAGCATGAACGATTGGCCCAGCTGCATCGCGCTGAACTTCACCTCTCCGCGGAACGTCCTCCTCAGCGCGTCGGGCGCGTACCTCACGACGATCCATATCGCGAACAGCAGCACCGCGATGGAAGTCACGACCAAGATGGACGGCATCTGGAATTGGCTGAATATCGTGTCCTCCTGCGTTCCGAGAAGCGGGCCGCTGACGACCGGTATAGACGCGTATATCGCGGCGAGCACGAGCACATCCGCTCCGCCGAGCTGGCCGATGCGGTAGAGGAAATACATCGACCCTATCATCACAGCGGCGATCGGCAGGTTCTGCAGGAAGGCGGACGGGTCGAATATGTTCACCACGACCGCGATCCCGAGGAATGCATACAGCAGCATGTCCGGGACGTTCTTCCTGTTGAACACGTCGTAGTATGCCGCCGCGCCCGTTCCTGCGACCGCAATGAGCATCCTGAGCAATTCGAATTCCATCAGATCACATATCGTCGCGATCATTCGCGCTGACTCTGCTTTGTATCCATCTTACCAGAACTCTTCAAGCCACTCACTGTGTATCGCGGTGACCGTGAGGTCGGAGCACTTCGCCTTCCGGTTCAGCATGGATGAGACGCTGGGCTGCGTCCTGCCCTCGTCGCCGCTGATGAATTCCTTGATGTAGGTGCCGGACTGCGTAGTCATGATGAGCTTGAAATGGGACTTGTCGATCCATATCGAATCAAGGCGCTTCACAGTCCTCTTGCGGATGAGATCGGCCCTGCGGTTGGCCACCCTCAGCGGAGTCCTCTGCGCGAGAGGCACACTGCCAGGCAGCTTCTGGAGGTCCGGCTTGGATATCGGCTTGTCCAGCTCCACCGTCGCCTCGTATGTCTTGTCGAACTTGGCGCGCTTTATCACTTCCACCCTGTTCTTGTCGCAGAACCTGAGCGCTTCGACCGCAGCGATGCCCTTCGCTGACTTGTTTATCGCCAGCTGCGCCTTCCTGGCGTCGAACTTCCTCACCTGCGGCCTGACCACTTCCATCACGAACGGCCTTCCGCCGCCCGCCATGAGGACGTCTATGTCCTCCCTTCCCGCGCCATGGAGGACCGCCTTCTGCCCTTTCGTTATCCTGAGCAGCGGAGCCTCTATCTCCGCTTCCACCGACTTCTCATCGGAATCCACCCGTTTGGTCTGCCTGACGTTGCGCTTGAGCTTCCTGTACCTTCCGTACAAATAGACGGATGCGACCTGGGTCTCTATCCCGCCGGTGACGACATCGATCATCGCCCTGACGTGCGGATCCAGCCTGAACTTGTATTTGGAATTCTTCTCCACCCACTTGCCTATCTCCCTGTTGAGCTCCCCTTTCACGCTCTCGGCTTTGGCGAGGTCGACCATGTCCCAGATGCCCTCCTCGTACCGTTCGCTGTCCTTGGTCAGCCGGGTGCCCACCGAGAATGTCTCGGCGCCGGGAACCTTGTCTATCGCAGTGACTATCTTCCCGCCGAGATCGGCCACCCGCAGGAAGCTGCCAAGGCATAGCTTGCAGTCCCGCTCCTTCACCACTTCGGCTTTCGCTGGCTTGGCTATTCCGTTGCGTTTCCAGCATCGCTTGCACAATGAGACTGCGGCCATGGAGCAATATCCTCTCATGGTTTAAAATGGCTACCAGCGTGCAGGTTTCCCCGTTGTCAGCGGTCCAGCGTCTCATTTTTTAATATTCGCTGAGTATTCAGCGAATGGAAACCGGGAACGTGGAGATAAACGAGAACGACCACTGGGTGGACCTGCTCGCCAGACGCATCGTCAACGAGAAGAAGCCCCCATACGTGATCACCTCCGGCATCACCCTCAGCGGCCCGATGCATCTCGGGACGCTGTGCGAGGCGTTCTTCCCGGTAGCGATAGGCGCAAAGGTGGCCGAATCGGGCAAGCCGGTCAAGAACTACTTCATATCGGACGACCTCGATGCCTTCGATTCGGTGCCGGCCGTCCTTTCGCAATACACCGCGGTGCTCGCGCCACATCTCGGGAAACCGTTGGCCCACGTTCCGGATCCGACCGGCAAGTCGAAGTCGTTCGGGGACTACTTCCTTGACGAGATGAAAGGCGTCATGAGGAAGTTCGAGGTCGCGCCCGAGATAAGGCGGATGAGCGAGGAATACCCGTCAGGAAGGTTCGATTCGTACGCGCGCCTCTATCTCAGGGAAGTGGAGGAAGCGAAGAGGATAGTGGCTGAGTCATCGCAGAGGGATCTGCCGAAGGACTGGAGCCCGATAATGCCCATCTGCGAGAAATGCGGCAAGATAGCGACCACCATGGTCACCTCGTTCGACGAGGAATCGTACAGCTACACCTGCGGCCGCGACGTCAAGTACACCAAGGGCTGCGGATTCTCCGGCAAGAACAGGATTTCCGATCACAAGTACAAGATCACATGGAGGCTGCATTGGCCGTCCTGGATGGACTCGTTCGGCACCAGCGCGGAAGGCGCGGGCATGGACCATCACACCAAGGGCGGCTCGTGGGACACGCTGGTCCAGGTGTTCAAGGAGATGTTCAAGAAGGAGCCGCCGATAGGGTACAAGTTCGGGTTCTTCCTCCTCCGCGGCGCAAAATACTCCAAGTCCAAGGGAGTGGGCATGGGCGTGGCGGATTTCATGATGCTGGCTCCCCCGGAGCTGATCAAGTACTTCCTTCTCAGGGCGGACATAGACGAGAACAAGGATTTCGATCCCACCGGCCAGTCTCTGATGAGGCTTTACGATGATTACGAGACCGCGAGCGAGGTCGACCTCGCCAACACCGACCGGGCCGGCGAGAAGAAGCACGCCGCGTTCCTCATCGCGGGGAAGAAGAACTGGAAGGCGAAGTTCCTCGATGTGCTCCTGCACTACCAGATCTACCGCGACTGGAACAAGGTCGGCGCGGCGCTGGAGGACCCGGCCGGAGTGAAATACCTCTCCCCCTACATATCCCAATGGATAAAGATCGGATTCGTGCCGGAAGACTACTCGTTCACGATCAACCCGACAAAGCCGGAGTCGATGGCCGGCGTCATCGAGTTCGCAGGCAAGCTCGACGACAGCCTGGACGCGTTGGCGATACACAACCTTGTCTTCGAGGTCGCGAAAGAGAAGAGCATCCCTCCGGCGGCGCTGTTCGGGTCGCTCTACATGGCGATCATCGGCAAGCCGAAAGGGCCGAAGCTGGGCAAGCTTGTCAAGGCACTCGGGCCGAATCTTGTCAGGGAGATGCTGAACAAGTTCAAGTGAGCCGACGGCAAGGGTCGTCAGAGCGCGGCGAACAGTCTCTTTATCTCGTCCAGGGTGAGAGTGAACACCCTCCTCTCGCCCAATCCCAGCCGTTCGGCCGCGCTGTCCGCCTTCGGATAATTGGTCTCAAGCTCCCCGGCCCTCAGCGCGGAATGGACTGTGTTCTTCCTGTGCGAGAAGAGCCGTTCTATGAACTTGTCCCTATCCGCATCGCGCTTCTCGTCGGTCTTGGTGAGCATCACCATCGCCGAATCCACCTGCGGCATCGGCCTGAACGAGCCGCGCTTCACGGATCGGAGGTAGATCGGCCTGAAATAGAGCTGGGTCATCACGCTGAGGCGCGACCAGTCCCTCTCGCCGGGCTTCGCCACCATCCTCTGCACGAATTCCTTCTGCAGGCAGAGGAGCGCCTGCTCGAAACTGAACTCGGGGAGCTTGAACAGCAGCGGGGATGAGATCACGTACGGCACGTTGCTGATTATCAGGTCTATTCTCTTGGCTTTGGCCCGCTTCATTATGTCCGCTTCCGATAAGCCAAGGAAATCGGCGTGTATCACGCGGACGTCCTTGTCCTCGTCGAATTCGAACAGCTCGGTCAGGGCCTCCACCATGACCTCGTCCTTCTCCACGATGATGAGCTTCTTGGCCGTCTCCGCGATCCGCTTGCTGAGGTTGCCTGTCCCCCCGCCTATCTCCAGCACTGTCTTGCCTTCAGGCCCGAGCATCGCCGTCTCGTAGTCCAGCGCCTTCTCGTCCATGAGCATATGCTGCCCGAAACGCCTTGTCCGTTGGTGGGTCATATCATCAGCGCTATCAGCTATCCTTCATCCTATTAAACATGGAGCTTCCGCTCGAGCGGAGAGGATAAAGAAAAAGGAGAGAAAAGAAAAAGAAACGGAGCGTTCAGCCGAAAGAGCCGGCCTGGGTCAGACCGTACATCACGAGCATCGCGGCTATCGCGGCGCCCACGATGAACGCGACTATCGCCAGGACGATTCCCGGGATCAGCCACGCGAGGACCGCCTTCACCGTGTCCAGCTTGTGCACTTCCTTGATGGAGAGCGTGAGCGGATAGAGCATGTAGAGGCTCAGAAGTCCGTTCAGTATCCCTCCGAGGACGGGCACTATGTTGAGCACGCCCGCTATCGCGATCGGGGCTCCGAACAGCGAGTAGAGGCAATACTGCTGGGAGAACTCTCCCTTTCCGCCCAGTATCTTCGCCATCACCCACACGACGCCGTTGCCGAGCAGGGACATGAGCAGGGTGGCTATCGCGCCGCCTATCGCCCCGCCTATGAGGCCCATCGGTCCAGCCATGAGGCCGACCACGGCACCGCACACCGCACCGGCGAGGGTCATGACGATCGCGGCGTCAACCAATGACGCCTTCTTCTTGTTCGCCTTTGCTAATGTTTCAGCCGGCTTCGTGAGGGCCGGAATCCACATGTCAGTCGGAATGTCTACCATGACAGACGTTCCACTAGGGAGTTTAAAAACCTCACTACGACGTGGCCGGATGGCGGGCCCGGGCAGTTATCTCCTGAATCCGCCTGGCCGTCCGCTGTAGCCGCCGTACCCGTGCTGCTCATGCGGCGGGGTCGGGGGCCTGGTGAACAGGAAATACCTCTCCTCGCCGTTGAGCTCGGCCACCACCCGTTCGGTGATGATGTCCGCGGGGTTCAGCATGTGCGGTATGCGCTTCAGCATTTCGTCGAAGGACTCGAACGGCTTCTTGTCGCGCTCGTCGAGTATCTCCGCGAGGTGCTTCTTGCCCACCCCTGGCAATAATTCGAGCTGGTGCTGCCTGATGGTGATCGGGCCGCACTTGTTGATGAACGTGACGAACTCGGGCTCCCTCATCCTGACTATCTTCTTGATGACCGCCTTCAGCTCGCTCCTCGCCGAGCTGGATATCTGAGGCATCTCGATCCTGCCGCGGATCCTGTCCACCTCCTTCCTCAGGCTGAGCTCCTTGCCTATGTAGAGCCTGTCGCCGATGGATATCTCCAGGTCCTTCTTGGTGACCGCCTCGAGCAGGGTGAAGAAATTCTCCCCCACCATGAACACCGTAGGCTCGCGGCGTATGTCATCGGACTTGCCCGATGGTAAATAGTCTAGCACGAAACCGTATTCTTCCATCATGGAGGTCACCTCAGGCTTTGGCGTACTTACCTACGATCTCCAGCACCTTGGACACCTCGTCCTCGGTTAGGGCGAACGTCTCCTTGGCGAAGAGGGGCGCCACTTCATCCGGAGTCTTCGGCATGAGGTCAGCGAGCTTGACCGCCTTGGCGCGGTTGATCTTGGCGACCGCCGCCATCAGCTCGTCTATGAGCTCGTATGCCTTCTTCTTGTCCAGCTTCGCGACCTTCTTGGAATAGTCCAGTGTCTTGGTCTGCTCGAAGCCGGCCTCCATGTCGCTGGGCATCTCGAGTATCTCCTTCACGTCCGCGAGGGGGACCTCCTTTACATCAATAGTCCTTCGTCCTATCATATGAATCACGCCCAATGATCAGCAGCTCTTGAGGTGTATGGCTGTGGTGATGAACCTCTTTGTGAGGCTGCCGTCCTTCAGCTCGACGACATACGCGCTCCCCTGCTTGCCCACCACGGTGCCGACACGGCCGGCGTACCTCGGGGACGGGAAATCCTCGTACTTGGCGTTCGGCACGAGCTGCACCTTCGTTCCTACTTCCAGCTTGTGCATCCGCTCCGACACAGTGACGTCTCGCCTGCGCGCGTTCCTCCCGAGGAGGCGCGACCTGCGGTTCATTCTTCCCTTCGATGATCTCGCCATACATACCACTGATGATTATCCAACGTTCTCTATCTTCAAAAGAACTGTCATTATAGTACATCTCGCATTTAAAAAACCAACGTTCGGGTATTTAAATGGCCTTTAAATACTTTTCTTTATAAATACATACAGAGTTCTGCAGTGGCGCACATAGCGGTGCGCCGAAGGTGTATGCATGGTAAGAGATGTTCCTTTCAGGATAGAGAATATCGTCGCTTCCGCGAATCTGGGCATAGAGCTTGATCTCTACACGCTCGGAAGGAAGGTGCCAGACATCGAATACGAGCCGGAGCAGTTCCCGGGCGCGATCCTGAAGCTGAAGGACCCGAAGGCGTCCCTCCTGCTCTTCAAGAACGGCAAGATCATCTGCACCGGGTGCAGGACCGAGCACGAAGTGAAGCTCGCCATCAGGAAGGCGCTCACCATCCTCCTCAAGGCGCAGAAGAAGAGATAGCACCCTTCTTTTTTCTTTTATTCCGCACGGCCTAGCCTCCGGCCCGTCGTTCCCGGCCGCGTCCGTCCCCGATCCGCCGCACGTCAGGGCCGCTTCCAGCAAAGGATTTAAACCATGGATGGGTCAGCTAATCGTGGAGAGGAAGATGGAACTGCAGAAAAGCGCCGAGCAGAATCCGATCGCGAGACAGAAGCAGATGGAACGGATAGTGGATGCGGTCTTCCTCAACGAGGCCGCCGCCCTCAAGTATCCCAATGACAGGATGAGCGACCTGAGGTCAAAGTACGACGACTATGTCTCCTCCATAACCGCGACGGTGCGCGACCACGTCTCCAACCCGAGGAACGAGCGAGAGGTGTTCGACCATCTCGCCAGCATCTTCTATTCGAACTTCGATTATTCCGAGCGGAAGCTGGTCCTGACCGGCCTTGAGTCGAAGCCCCCGGCAGTCAACTGCTACGGCTCATCTCTCATGTTCGCGGACGTCATGGCCAGGATCGGCCTCGAGTTCCGGGTGGCGATAGCGCCGAACCACGTCTTCCTCGTGGGCAAGGAGTACCGCTTCGAGACCACGTACGACGACGGGGACGTCCTGCTGAATGTCAAGGACATCGGCAAGACCTATCCGCACTATTCCATCGGCGGCCTTGATTTCCTCCTCGCGGCGTCGTACAGCTCGGCGGGCCTGCATCTCATGGACGAGAGGCGGAACAAGGAGGCGATAGGGCTGTTCAGGAAGGCGCTCGAGATCAATCCGAAGAGCTCCGATGTCCAGTACAACCTCGGCCTATCCTACTGGAGG
>CABMEP010000036.1 GCA_902385155.1 uncultured archaeon
CCGACTTCCTTCTGCATGAGCTGGAGGTTCCTGAGGTCGGTGGCGGTCTTCTCGAGTATGCCCGCGATCTCACCGCCCGACTCGACGCCTTCCTTGATGAGCTCCACCGTCCTGGCGAGGTACCTGGACCTGAACCGCTCGGACATCTTCATCAGCGCCTCGTCCAGCCTCTCCCCCCCGAACACGAGCTTGGATGCGAGCTCCATCTCCTAGGACAGTATGCCGAACTCCGGCTTCCCGGCGTACCACATCGCCCTGTCCAGCTGCATGCCGGCCCTGACGTTGGCTGCCGCGAGCTGGAGGTAGTCCGGCAGTATGCGGTCCACCTGTGCCCTTCTGTCCTCTATCTTGAGGACGACATACTGGTAGAGTATGCCGACCGCGACGATCGTGAGGAACAGCGCGCCCGCGATGACCAGTATGAGCGGCAGCTGCAGGACTGCGAGCGCGACCAGCGAGAGCAGCAATGCCGCCGCCACGAAGACCACTAGGACCCCTGAGGAGAATTCCTCGTTCATGTCCATGCCGGACGCCGCCACCAGGGAGCCTATCTTCCTGACCTGCTCCCTCGGTATCAGCCTTCCCGCGGTCTCGACTTGCTTCTCATACATAAGCGTCACTTCATGATTCAGAGCTCATAGCTGGGCTTGCTCACCTCGATGTAGGTGAGGAACATGTACTGCACAAGCGCGATCAGCGGGACGAACGCCCAGATGTTGCTGCCCACCAATTTCACGCCTGCGAACGAGAGCAACAGTATCCCGACGCTCACTCCGAGCGAGGGGAATATTATCCCGGACACCATGTAGAACATGACCACCGGGTTCAGCTTCTGCCCGTACTCCTTGACGTCGATGAGCTGCTCCCTGGATATCTGGTCGAGGACCACTTCCAGCGAGTCCGCCACGTCCGCTCCAGAGCGGACGGAGTTGACGATCTGGAGCATCATCCTCCTGAACGACGGGGACGGGTTGTCCTCCACGACCTCCTGCATCGCGGTGTCGAGCGGGGTGCCTATGAACACCTTCTCCACGACCTTGTTGAGCTCCCCGCTCACGGCGCCGTAGTTGCTCTTGGAGATGGCGACGAGCGAGTCGAACAGCGGCAATCCTCCCTTCAGCGCGATCCAGAGATGCCTGCCCGCGAACAGCAGGTCGCGGTCGATGTCCCTCCTGCGCTTTGACGCCTTCGCCTTGGGCTCCTGTATGAAGAGGGACAGTGCCATCGTGTAGATGACGAACAGCAACGGTATGAGCAACAGCTTGTCCGCCTTCTGGACGTCGAGGAACCAGAAGCCGATCAGTATGAGGATGGCTGTGAGCCCGAGCGACTTCAGCATGGCGCGCTCCACGAAATGCTCCACGGTCTCGTTCATCGCGCCTTCGCGCATCGCCTTCTGGAGCCATCCGAACCGGGCAGCGACAGAGGACACGATCCTGTCCTTTATGGTCTGCGGCATGATGGGTGCCTGCGGCTTGGGCTGAAGCTGCGACGCTTCCTCAATCTCATCAGGGTTCTTGCGTGGCATCGGTGTCATCCGCTCCCAATTATATCATGAATACCATTTATACTCTTTTTCTTCCCTTGGACGCGAGCCTCCTGATCAGCTGCAGGCGCTCCAGCTCGGCCATCGTCTCGCTGTATGTCGAGGTGGTCAGCTCCACGGACCTGCCGCTCTCCTCCGATGGCGCGCGCGGCACGACCTCTTTCAGGTTCTGCTCGTACATCCTGATCTCGGTCACCGCCTCGTTGAACGTCTTCCTTATGGTCTCGGCCTTGTCGTTCGGCATCGTGATACCTCAGAACTTGTAGTCGCCGCCCTTGGACGCTTTGTCCATGACCTCGTCCGGCGACCTGTAGTAGTCGGCGGATATCCTGCCGACAGCGTTGATGTCGAAGTATTTCTTGGAGACCATCCATTTCAGCACCTTCACCTTGTCGGTGAGGTCCGACTTCATCTCCTTCGCGGTCATGCCGGTGTAGAGCGCCAATGTCTCTCCCAGCCTGCTGATGGAGCCGATCTCCTTGGTCACATCCGCCTTCGGGTCCCAGCGGTAGACGACGTTGTCTTCGCCCCCGTTCGTTATCTCGGCGAATTCGAACGTCCTCCTGATGCCGCTCCTGCGGTTCCTGTACTGGACGATGATCCCGCCCAATGCGGGAAGGGTGGACTTCGGGAGGTTGATCGGAGGAGTGGTCAGTCTCGTGATGCATTCGTTGGCGTTGTCTGCGTGTATGGTGGCGTAGACCGAGTGGCCGGTGTGCATCGCCTCGAAGAGGACTTCCGCCTCCCTCTGGCGCCTGACTTCCCCGACGATGATCCTGTCCGGCCTCTGCCTCAAGGAATTGACCATGAGGTCCAGCATGGTGACCTCCCCCTTCCCTTCGGGGTTCGGCTCCCTCGTCGTCATGGCGATCCAGTGCAGGAAATCGGGCAGCGTCAGCTCCCTCGTGTCCTCTATGCTGATGATCCTCTGGTTCGGCGGGATCATGCAGCACATGGCGTTGAGGAACGACGTCTTTCCGCTTCCGGTCCCTCCGCTGCTGAGGAGGGAGATCTCGTTCTGTATGCAAAGCCAGATCAATGCGGCCACTTCCGGCGACACGGTCTTGAGCTCTATGAAATACGGAATCGTCCACGGGTTCTTCGCGAACTTCCTGATGGACATCGTGTTTCCGAAAGAAGACAGCGGGGACAGGGTCGCATTGATCCTGTCTCCGTTCTGCAGGTAGGCGTTCATGATGGGGTTCAGGACGTTGATCTGCCTGCCCACTCTCCTGCCGATGATGGACGCGTACTCGTAGACGGTCTCGTCGCGGCGTATCCACAGGTTGGTGCTGCACCAGCCGTGCCTCTTGTGGTAGACCTGTATCGGCTCGCTGGGGCTGTTGATGGCGATGTCCTCCAGGTTCTCGTCGGCCATCAGCACCTCGAGCTCTCCGAGCCCGAGCGTGTGCTGCAATAAGTATGACGTGAGAACCTTGCGGTTCTCGGGGGTCAGGCCCGTGAACTGCTTCTCCAGCAGCTCGTTGGCCTTGTGCTCGAACTTCGCCCTGACCTCCTTCATCTGCCTCGGGTCGGTCAGCATCATGACGTCTATCTTGACCTGGGTGATGAGGTCCGCCTTCAGGGCGTTGAGGATCAGTTTCGTGCCTTCCGCTATGAGCGGGATCTGGATGACATATTGGGGCGTGTAATCGGCCGCCTTCTGGACTATCCTGATGGTGACGGGTATCCCTCCGGCGTCAAAAGCGTACCTCTCGAGCTCGCCTTCCTCTCCTCTCGGGGCTTCGGGCCTGCTCGTCTCCTTCGCGTCCTTCTTTTCCGGCTTCTCGGACGGGAGCCTGTCCTCCTCGCCCTCCGGCGCGTCTTCCTCGAGCGCCCTCTTGATGAGCATCAGCTCGTCACTCATGTCGTCGCTGTTCGCCTCATTCTTCTTAGCCAAACCCATCACCGTCAGCTGCCCAGCCATTCCAGATAGACGGCGGTCAGCGTGTAGCTGATCTTCACGAACCCTTGGTTCTCAAGGACGTACGACCAGTACTCAACGGTGTCCTGCGGTATATTTAACTCTTTTGAGGCTTCCGAGAGCTCCATCTTCTTCCTGTCGAAAAGCAGCCTCATGAATCGGTCGATGCCCGTGGTGATGTACCCTTCGTTCAGCGATAGTTGTTCGTCCGTCATTGTCATCATCCGCTCATGCGTTGTTCCGGCTCCCGGTCCATCCCTAATCCAACGTTTCAGTATTTAAACCATCGTTCGTTTTATAAAGCCTGTCGGGAAAACGGCAGTGTTTCTTAGCGGATTGCAAGGGATGTAACTCATGTCGGACGAAATCATCGAGGACGCC
>CABMEP010000037.1 GCA_902385155.1 uncultured archaeon
CCTTTCATCTTCTTCGCCAGAACCTCGCTCGTCGGGCGCATCTCTATCTCAGTCATCCTGCCCCTCTTGCTGATCGGGTCGAATTTGTAGAGCTGGGTCGCGGAGTAGAACGGCACCCTCTTGTCGTGCGCGATCGTCGCCACCATCGAGGTGCCTATCTTGTTGTAGAGCGATCCGTCCGCAGTTATGGAATCCGAGCCGACGATGACCATGTCGACATCCTTCATCAGGTACCTGACTGCGGAATCCACGACCATCGTCACGTCCACTCCCGCTTCCGATAGCTGCTTGGCGGTGAGATGGCCCTGGAATCTCGGCCGCGTCTCGGTGCAGCTCACGCGGATCCTCTTCCGCCTGTGCGCGTGTATGAGTATGCTGTTGACCGTGGTGCTGTGGCAGTGGGTGAGGACAGTCTGGCCATCCCATACGAGGTCTGAACCGTACTTCGTTATCTTCATGAACGAGTCTGTGAACTCCTTGTCGTACTGCTTGATGGCGCCGGCCGCGATCGCCTTCATCTCCTTCACGCTGCGCCCCTTCTCAAGCCGCGCCATGAAGTACTTCATGGTGTTCCTGACCATGGGCTCCGTCGATCTGAGCGAGACCAGCTTGTTCGCAGTCTTTTCCATGTCCTCCATGAAAGAATCGGTGGTCTTGGCAGGACTCTTCTTGGCGGCAAGCGCCATCGCCTTGGCAGCTGCCTCCGCGACCCGTCTCGCCCCCTGTATCTTCAGGCTCTTGATGTCCCTCATGATGTGCGCCACTTCGTCCGCCATGTCCCTATGTTGGAAACAACGGTTTTAAACCATGAGCCCGACGACGGCTTCGCCCCGTTCCCGCATCCCGCCGACAGGGCTCAGCAATATAAACATATTCGTCATAGTATAGCTGTAAAAATCGAGGCCTAGTGCACACTTAATCCTGACACCAGACTGGCGATTTTTGCCATCACGGCGCAAAGAAGGGATCTCATGGCTGAAGAGCTCAAGAAGATCATCGATGTTCCTCTGGAAGGGAAGCAGGTCTACCAAGGGTTCGCCGACGGGATGTCGGCTGACGACAAGGAACTGCTGAAGTTCTACGAGTCCACCAAGCCGAAGGTGTACATCCTCGGCATGGGCGGCAGCGGGAGCAACACCATCAACCGCCTGACCCAGATCGGGGTCTCGGGGGCGACGTCCGCCGCGATGAATACGGATGTCCAGCACCTCATGCACGTGAAGGCGGACAGGAAGATACTCATAGGCAAGACGACGACGAGGGGCATCGGCGCGGGCAGCGACCCGGAAGTCGGGGAAGCGGCAGCGACAGAATCGCTCGAAGACATAAAGAGGCTCATATCCGACGCGTCGCTCGTGTTCGTCACATGCGGACTCGGCGGAGGAACCGGCACAGGCAGCGCACCTGTCGCTGCGAAGATCGCGAAAGAGATGGGCGCACTCGTCGTAGGGGTCGTCACCATGCCGTTCACATCGGAAGGCAGCAGGCGCAGGCAGAACGCGATCAGCGGCCTTGAGAAGCTGAAGAAGACAGTGGACACGCTCATAGTCATACCGAACGACAAGCTGCTCGCTATCGTGCCAGATCTCCCGCTGGACACCGCGTTCCGCGTGTCCGACGAAGTGCTCTCGCGCGCGGTCAAGGGAATCACCGAGCTCGTCACGGTGTCCGGCCTGATCAATCTCGATCTCGCGGACCTGAAGACGGTGCTCACGGACGGCGGCTATGCGATGATCGGAGTCGGCGAATCGACAGCGGATTCGTCATACGACGAGCGCGCGCTGGTCGCAGTCAATACCGCGCTCAGCAGCCCGCTGCTGGATCTCGACATATCCACTTCAAGCCGTGCGATCATCAACGTCGTCGGCGGAGAGGACATGACGCTGCGCGAGGCAGAGATGATCGCGGCAGAGGTGTCCAAGAAGATCGCGCCCGAGTCCCATGTGATATGGGGCGCGAGAGTGGACAAGAACATGAAGAAGTCCGGCATACAGACGCTGGTGATACTCGTCGGCGCGAAAGCGCCGGATTACACTGCTGCGTCCGCAGCAGAAACGAACGCTGAGCTCGAGCAGGTCAATCTGGACGAGCTCGATATAGCGATATGATGGCGAACCGGCATTGTCCGCACGGCAAATGAAGAGTGATATTATGGCGTTTCCGAAACTGAAGGAATTCTACGAAAAGGCGGTGTATGTCTGGCGCGTCAGCAGGCGCCCCAGCGACAAGGAGCTGATGGAGAATTTCAAGGTCGTGATGGCGGGAGTGTTGGTGATGGGATTCATCGGGTTCTTCATCTCCGTCATATTCGGATTCATACAGAAGAAGTGAAACAGGGCAGGATTGCATTATTTGGGGTGTTGAAATGATATTCTCGTACAGAGTGACTTCAGGGCAGGAGCACATCGTGCTCGACATGCTCGTGAACAAGATAAAGAAGGCGCCGGAGGGGATCTCCGCCGTCTTCCTGTTCCCAGACGTCAAGGGATACATATTCGTGGAAGTGCTCGATCTCGCGACCGCGAGGAAGCTGTCGCAGGGCATACCGCACGTGAAGGGCGTCCTTCCGAAGGACGTGAACATCGAGGAGATCGTCTCCATGGCGGAGGCGAGGGCCCAGGTGATCACAGTCGCGAAGGGAGACCAGGTGGAGTTCACCAGCGGACCGTTCAAGGGCGAACGCGCCAAGGTCATCCGTGTGGACGAGACCAAGGACACGATCACCATCGAGCTGACCGAGGTGGCGGTGCCCGTGCCCATCACCACGAAGTCGAACACAGTCAAGCTGATAAGGAGGGCCGACGAGGCCTGATCAGGAAAGGATGGCTACAGAACAGATGGAATGTGAAATGATTGAATAGGTGAATGATATGGCAGAACTTACAGTTTCATTGCTCGTGGAAGGAGGCAAGGCGTCCGGCGGACCACCTCTCGCGACATCGATCGGACCTCTCGGTGTGAACGTCAACAACATCGTGAAGGAGATCAATGACAAGACGAAGGATTTCGCCGGAGTGACTGTGCCTGTGAAGATCACAGTCAACAAGGACACCAAGGCATTCACAGTCTCAGTCGGAATGCCGGCCGTCGCATCGCTCCTGAAGAAGGAGGCGGGCATCGAGAAGGGCGCGAAGGCCGAACCGGGCCAGAAGCCCGCTCCTGTCGGCGACATCTCATTCGACAAGGTCGTCAAGGTGGCACGAATCAAGGTAGGCAGCACGAACGCGACCGAATTGAAGTCTGCGGTGCTGTCCGTCCTTGGCACATGCCTCAGCGTAGGGCTGACGTGCGATGGCCAGGACTCCAAGGCGATTGCGAAGAAAGTGAAGAAGGGCGAGTATGACGCGCAGATCAAGTGAGATCTACGTACTGCTGGCGACGATGCTCCTGCTACTAGCAGGAGTCGCGGACGCGCATGTCATCAAGACAAAATGGATATCGCCCACATCCACCACTTCGTCGGAAGTTGTGACTGACGGGAATTACCTCTATTCGGTGACCGATTCCGGGCAGCTTACTGCGTTTGACAGGACCACCGGCGGAAAGAAATGGACCGCCGAGATCGGTTCGCGCGCTCTTTTCTCTCCTGTAGCCGCCAACGGAGTTGTCTATGTCGGTACGGACAATGGCGTATACGCGTTCGATTCCAATGGCCAGCCAACCGGCAACATATCGTTGGTCAGCCCCGTGATGACTCCGCTCGTGTATTCCGAAGGCAATGTCATCGCGATAACAAAAGCCGGCGAAGTGGATGTGATCGCCGCCGGAGGCCAGCTCTCGAAATCCAAGCTGCTCAGGACGATGACCCTTCCTGGCGAGACGGAAGCATCCACCGCCCTCTATTCAGGCAAGCTGTATGTGTTCCTGACCGACGGGCGGATGATCTCCGCGGATCCGTTCACCGGAGCAGTAGTCTCATTATATGACAGCGGCAGACCTGTTTGGCGCTCGACCCCGGTGGTCGTCAACGACATCGTGTACGTCGGGGCGGGCCGCTATTTCATGGGGATATCCACATCCGGCGGGCTGAATCTCAGCAAGGAGATGAACGGAGTGATTTATTCCCCGGTGTATTCAAACGGATCATTCTATGTCGGATCCGACGATGGCAACCTATATTCGCTTACAATGGACGGAGAGATGCAATGGGCGTTCGGGACCGGCGATGCGATCAGGTCCAAGCCGCTCGTTACCGAGAATGCGATATACTTCGGGTCGCACGACAAGAGCTTGTACTCCATAACATCAGACGGAAAACTGAGATGGTCGACCCTCCTCACTGACTGGCCGTCGAGCCCAATCATCATCGAAGGAACGCTCTACACCGCATGCTACGACGGTTCGCTGACCGCCGTGTCCCCCATGGGCTGTTCCATATCCTTCCCGGAGGAGAATGCCACCGTTTTCGGTCGGATCTCGATCGCCGGGGAAGGGTATGCCGATGCGGGGATCAAGCGGGTCGAACTGAGGACCGTGCCCGGCGATTGGCAGGCTGCAGACGGGACAGAGCAATGGTCGACAACCATGCAGGTGTCCGGTTTCGCGGAAGGCAACCTCGGGATAGAATGCAGGATCGTCGACAAGCAAGGCAACACAGAGATGATCCCGTATGAGGAGCACTACTACAACTACGTCTTTTCGGAGGAGAAACTGCCGAGCATCAACGCGACATATCCGCAATCAGTCAACGTCAAGCAGCCCATCGCCATACAGTTCACCGACACCAACGGCAATCCCCTTTCCGGCATCACTGTCACCGCCGGTTCGGCTAAGTACAATGTCACCGAATCCTCTGGCACGTTCGTTTACATCCCGCAGACCGAGGGCGAGCTCAAGCTGTTCGCAGAGAAGCCGAACTACAGGACAAAGACATTGACGATCGCCGTGACCAAGCCGCTGATACAGCCGATCTACGTCGTTGTCATTCTCATCATCGCCGCTGCCGTTGCGATCTACATGTCAATAAAGAAGGGACGCTGGAGATAAGACGCAGCAAAGGAAGTCCAGACCTATTTTCTGATCATTTCCCTGACCCCTTTCAATTCTTTTATCCATCCAAACGCATCAAGCCCCATCCTTCCGGCCAGGTAGACGAATGCTACCGATAGGAAGGACAGTCCGATTGTGACCGCCGCCACGGTGCCAAGCGCACGGTCAGGAATCAGCGGGTGGGTTCCCCATATGTAATCGGAATAATCATTGAACAGGTAGAGCAGCAGTATCGCTATTGCTGTTCCCGCACTCATCTCCTTTATCCCAGACAGGAAGAGGCCCTCGAGGAACTGCCCTACGTGGGCTAAGAATATCAACGAGTATCCGAGGGCCAATGAACCAACAAGGAAGTAGTCTCCATGGAAGAGGATGACGAACATCGTCCATAATCCGTACTTCAACGAGCCCGCTGCAGTGAATGCAGTCAGCAGGTCCGACCCCTTGCCTGAGGCCGCTAGGAAAATGACGGCAGCGAACAGCAAAGCCTGAAGGGGGCAGTCTACGACAAGGAGCCACAGCGCAGGCGCGGTCTCCGCGAGCTGGTCGCCGTAGTAGTACATCCCGTAGAAGAATGCGAGCATATTGATCGCGATCAGCAGGTACGCGAGCCTTGTCGAGTTCATCGGTCCACCCTCATCTCGCCTTTCTCTTCAGTTCCCTTATCGGTATGCCGCCCACGAACGCGCCGGCCGGCACGTCCCCATTGACAAGGGACATCGCGGAGACGGTCGCGCCATCGCCGATGCGGACGCCCGGCAGTATGGTGCAGTTCGCGCCTATGGTGACGTTCTTGCCGATCTCCACCTTGCCTGTCCGCCACTCCTTCGTCATGAATTCATGGCCCAGGATGACTGTGTTGAATCCGATGATCGTGTTGTCGCCTATGCTGATGAGTCCCGGGAAGAATATGTCCAGGACAGCGTCGAGGCCGACCGAAACGCCATTCCCTATCTTCGCCCCCGTCATGCGATACATCACTCGCTTGATCGTGAGCGACGTCATGCACCGGGCGCCGTATATCCAGATGTAATTCCAGAATACGCGCAATGGGTTCACCGCCCTGTGCCAGTGGAGCAACGAATTGCCTTTCCCGAGAGGTTTATGGCTGATTACCCTTCGCATGGGTCAAGGACTGGGCTTAGTTTTATATATCTTGACATCCCTATAGAGACAGCACAGTTATCTGTTGCCCGTAATCACCGCCTCGTGCGGGAGGGTTGCTAACATGTACACGAATGAACAAATACTATCCGCAGTCAACAAGGCCCTAGCTGAGAAAGGCAGCCGCAAGTTCGTCCAGTCGATCGAGCTCGCCGTCAATTTCAAGGGCCTCGACATGTCTAAGGCTGAGAACAAGCTCAACCTAGAGGTCGCTCTGCCGAAGGGCAGGGGCAAGAAGATGGACGTGGTCGTCTTCGCAGAAGGCAATCTCGCAAACGACGCGAAAGCGGCGGGCGCGGATCGCGTCATAAGCGGCGCCGAGATTCCGGCCCTCAAGCTCGAGATCAAGAAGGCCGCCAAGCACTCCGAGTTCTTCGCCCAGCCGCAGCTCATGATGGTGGTCGGCAAGAACCTCGGTCAGATCCTCGGCGGAAGAGGCAAGCTCCCGAAGCCGATCGTGGGCAATGTCGGAATGATGATCAAGGGCGTGCGAAACACCGTGAAGGTCAGGACCAGGGGCAAGAACCTCCCCGTCGTCCACTGCCCGATCGGCGTGGAGAGCATGCCGGCCGAAGAAATCCTGGAGAACGCGAATGCAGTCTTCACGGCCATAAGAAGCAAGATCGGCGAACAGTCTCTCAAGTCAGCTTATGTCAAGCTGTCCATGGGCAAGCCGATCAGGATAGAATAAGGTGACATTCATGGTCAAGGCAATCGAAATCAAGAAGGAGATGGTCACGAAGATCACGAAGGAGCTAGAGACCGCCAAGGTCATAGCCGTCGTCGACCTCCACAACCTGCCGGGATCGCTCCTGCACTCCATGAGGAAGGAGATGAAGGGCCACGGCAAGGTCATCATCTACAAGACCAACCTCCTGAAGAAGGCATTGAAGAGGGCGAAGAAGGACGCTCTGATCCCGGTCATGATCGGAGAGAAGGCGCTGCTGCTCTCCGACATGGATCCATTCATGCTCTACAAGAAGATGAACGCGAAGCCCCTCAAGGTGTACGCCAAGGAGGGCCAGATCGCGCCGTATGACATCATCGTGCCGGCTGGAGAGACTCCGCTCGCACCGGGACCCGTCCTCACCGAGCTGAAGACAGCCGGGATCGACGCTAGGATAATGGCGGGCAAGATCGCCGTAGGCAAGGACTCCACGGTCGCCAAGAAAGGCGAGCCGATAAAGGGCCCCGTCGCCAAGGCGCTTCAGAAGCTGGACATCAAGCCGTTCGAAGTGATGGTGCATGTCCCCCTCGCCCTCGAAGGCTCGATATCGTATTCCGAGGAACTCCTCAATGTTGATGAGAAGAAGCTCATGGCAGACCTCATCGGCGCCCACATGGGCGCACGCGCGGTCGCCATGGAGATAGGCTTCGTCACAAAGGACACCATCGGCCCTCTCATCCAGAAGGCCTTCAGGCAGGCCAAGCATGTCGGGATAGAGAAGGACATCATGGTGCCCCAGCTGATGGAGGAACTCGTGAAGAAGGCAGCGAGGCAGGCCAACGCGATGAACGCGACGGTGCCCGCTTCCTGAAGGAACGGTATGGCGCGCACGCGCCGGCCGTGTGATGTTAATGTGATCTAACGATCCATGAGGTGAAATTATGGAATACATATACGCCGCTTTGATGCTGCACTCCGCGAAGAAGGATATCAGCGAGGATGCACTGAACGCGACAGTTAAGGCTGCCGGCCTGACACCAGACCCGGCGAAGGCCAAGATGGTCGTCTCAGCGCTCCAGGGAGCCAACATCGACGAGCTGCTCAAGAATGCAGCCGCCGCGCCGGTCGCAGTTGCTGCGCCTGCCGCAGGTGGACACGCGCCAGCGAAGAAGGAAGAGCCAAAGGAAGAGAAGAAGTCCGAGGAAGAGGCTGCCGCTGGTCTTAGCGGACTGTTCGGCTGATTTCTTTAATTTTTCCGAGTTTTCTTTTTCTTGTTTTTCTTGGCTGTCGGCTAGCTGCGGCTCTTGTCCTTCCAATACTCTTTTCTCATCTGTTTGAGATATTCGCTCCTTCCTCTGTTAACTATCTCCACGATGTCCCCGACCATGCCCTGGTGCATGTTCATCGCGGACAAAGGGGAGCCGTCGAAGGATCTGATGAGCTCATTCATCTTATCATCTCCGATGAGGCCGTTCAATTCTATTGAAGGAACTCCCCCTCCAAATGCCCAATCATGCCTGTTCCCTTCGATTCTTGCGCATGCCTCTTTCGCATTGAACGTCGTGGTTATCGTCACGTTCCTGATCTCATCATTGCCATGCAATAGGGAGTTCAGCGGCAGAAGGAACGAGCTCACAATATCCGTGTTCAAGCCGTCCACGCCTTCTTGACAACGGAGCTTCGATCTGCTGCATTCGTCAATCGCGACCAATCTAAGATCGATTATTCTCTGCAGTTCTATCGGTCTCGGACTCACAGTGGGAAGAAACGACACCTTTCCATTCGCTTGTTCCTGGACGTTCTCTGACAATTTGGATAGGACGGCGTCGACTATTCCTTTCCTGTCTTTCACTACGATCGAACTACCTTCAAGCGTCGGTTCGAACCGGATTATGGTCTCCTCGAGCGGTCTCAGATCTCTTTCAGTGGATCCGCTGGAGAAATTGAAGACATGCGTTTTCCTTGCGACCCTATCCACGATCTTTCCCGTGCCTTTCCAGAAATGGAGCGTGTATTCCCTGTCTCCTTCGTATTCTTTCCCATACTGTATGCCGCTCTCTGACCTATGTTCCGCGACGAACCTCGCCGCGAACCTTCTTCCTCTCATAGCTACTTGTACCATGGCATCACCGATGAGAACATTAGTTTTATAAAACATAATGATTATTCATCATAAAAGTAAAACACTGTTGACAATATGCGGTGTTTTTGACCGTGACCCAACAGTAAGGCTGATGAGATGCTTGAACGAGAAACAGCGAAAAAGATCTATGATTCCGTTTTCGCGAAGCCCCGAACGATTCAGGAACTAGCAGCACTCATCGGCAAGAGCTGGGTCACCACCGACAGATATGTCGACAGGCTGGCGGGCGACGAAGGCATCATACAGGTGCGTACCTTCAGAGGCGGAACGCGAGGGGCGATAAAGGTTGTGTACTGGAACCTCGCGCAGAAGGCTACAGACAGCATATACCAGAAAGAGCTCTATGACGCTGTGGTGATGTCGAGGAAGAAGGACCAATTGTCTCCCTTTGACATCTTCCAGTTCGTAGACAAGAACAGGAAATCAGTCCGGATCGAACACATCAAGGACAAGACCGCGCCATGGACGGGATTGCCAGAGATACTTCTCGGCGCGAGGGAAGGCATCAACGTGTTCTCCGGTAATATTTCATGGATCAATTCGGCAGTAGGAAGGCGGGAGATGCAGGACGTCCTCTACGAAGTGGCGAAGAGCAAGGTCCCCGTCAAGGTGGCGGCCAGGGTGGACCTCGCCACATACGGCAACTTCTCGAAGATGGAGGCAATCAACCGGCGCGCCGGCTTCGATGCGATCGAGATCCGTCACAAGGAGCAGCCGCTCCGCGGTTTCATCATCGACAACAAAACAGTCTATCTCCGTGAGCTGAAGCTTCCTGAAGAGTACAGGCCCGGCGAATTGAAACGGATGGCGTACATATACTACACGATCAGCGACGAGAAATGGGTGGACTGGTTCAGCAAGGTGTTCTGGGACATGTTCAGGTCGAGCGTAGACGGCAGGATGAGGATCCAGGAACTGAAGAGCATCGCCTGATTCGTCATTTCTTCTTGAAAATCCACTCGAGCTTGCACATGGCGCGGTGGTAGAGGACGTCCTTCGGGCTCTTCTGCATGCCGATGGCCTTGCTCTGTCTCTTCTTGATCGCTTTCCTGAACTCCTCTATGCTGTCCGCTTCCGCGAACGTGTAGCAGTGTCCCACCTCCTCGGCCCGGTGGGCGTCGCTGCCGGCGGTCTGCCCTAATTTCTTCTTCATGGCGAATTCAAAAGCGGCTGAGTTGGAATCGGCCGGACACCTGCCGTTCATGACCTCTACAGCGTCAACCTTCAGCCCTTTCCTGTCCACGATCGCCGTCGCTTTCTGGACGCGGGCGTAGTCTCCGAACGGATGGGGTATGACGCTCAGGGCGTCCTGGTCCTTTATCCTGTCAAGGAGGTCTCCCATATCTGAAGGGCCGAACTTCTTCTTGATGTCTTCCTGCATGAAAAGGGCGATCACTTCGCCAGTCGTCTTTCCGTTTTCCCTTATGGCGATTTCGTTGCCTGGGACTACGAATATCCCGAGCGCTCTTCCCGCTTCAATCCCGCGCTTCCATCCGCCGACGCTGTTGTGGTCAGTTATGGCCACGCCGTCAAGCCCGACAGCTTTCGCTCGAGCAACTATCGTCTCGGGCGTGTCCACTCCATCGGAGTAGATCGTATGGGTGTGAAGGTCGAGCTTCATAGAAACAGTATGGTATGCTATCGTTTTATAGTTTGTGAAGCATACTAATCCATGGCGGGCAAGGAACCGAACGGGCACATCCAGAAGCTGCACCTCACATGGGACGACATAGACGCCATGTGCGTTGACGTATACGGGAAGATGAGGCGCAGGCACGTCAGACCTGATATCATCGTCGGGGTGAGCAGAGGCGGACTGATTCCCGCCAGGATACTGTCCGGCCTTCTCAACAACAAGAACCTCTCCACCATGCGCGTCACATTCTATTCCCGTCCCGGCGTCACAAAGAAGAGACCGAGGATCGCCGAGGATCTCTCAACCGACATCAACGGCAAGACGATACTCATCGCGGACGACGTCATAGAGACGGGGAAGACGCTCCAGCTCACCAAGAACTATCTCATGAGCAGGGGGGCGAAGAAGGCGTATATCGCGGTCCTGCTCAAGAAGAACAGGAAGACGCTTGTCAAGCCTGATTTCTACTCCAGGACTACAGACAAATGGATCGTCTATCCTTGGGAACGATACGTCGACTGATCCATCGCGTTCATCAAGTTCAGTTCGTGATAACATGGAGTATACCATCAACAGCCGGAAGAAGAGGATGAGGTTCTCGGGCACAGCGCAGCAGCTGCTGGACAAGCTCGGCATCAGCGAGCAGATAGTCCTCGTCAAACGCAACGGCGAGATCATCACCGAGCTCGACAGGATCGATGGCGAGGACGAGATTGAGATACAGAAGGTGATCCTCGGTGGCTAAGACGATCAAGATGCCGTATTTCCATCAGAAGACGGACTACACGTGCGGCCCGGCGTGCCTTAAGATGGTGCTCAAATTCCTGGGCATGGGCGCGAGCGAGGGCGCGCTGGCGAAGAAAGCGAATACCGTCCCACAGACAGGGACGAATCACATCGGCCTCGTAAAGGCGGCGGAGGATTTCCATCTCAAGTGCTACCCGCATGAGAATTCGTCAATCAGCCAGATCAAGAAGGCGGTCGATAATGATACGCCCCCCATAATCCATTTCATAGAGCCTTCCGAAGAAGAGAGCCATTACGCTGTCGTCGTAGGGTACGACTCGAAGGGACTCATATTCAACGACCCTTGGAACGGGAGAAAGTTCAAGATGGGCTTCGAGGATTTCAAACAGAGGTGGGGGGTGCGCAACCACGAGCATTCCTGCCGAAGATGGTTCGTCACGTTCAAGCGCAGTGATTAGATGGCCGGAAAGGACACAGTCTGCTCTCTCTGCAAAAACAAGGCAGTCGCCTATCTCCCTTATGCGGAACAGAGGCTTTGCAATGATCATTTCGCCCACTCAGTGGAACGCAGGGCCAAGCGGACCGTCCGCGAGTACAAGATGCTGGATGGGGCGAAGCATATCGCAGTCGCGATGTCCGGCGGAAAGGACAGCCAGGTCCTCCTCTATCTCCTGCATGAGATCGCTTCTCCGATGGGAATTAGGCTGACCGCGATACTCGTGGACGAAGGAATCAAAGGATACCGCGAGAAGGTGATTCCGGAAGCGAAGTCGCTGTGCAAGGAGCTTAAGGTCCCCCTCAAGATCGTCACATTCAAGAGATCATTCAAGCGCAGTCTTGACGACATCATGAAATTGAAACGGAAAGGCGAAGGCAATCTACGACAGGAGGCGTCATGCACTTATTGCGGCGTCCTCCGAAGATGGCTGCTGAACAAGGCCACCAAGGAGATCGGTGCCGACCGGCTGGCGCTCGGGCATAACTTGGATGACATGGCCCAGTCCTATATGATGAACATGTTGCGCAACGAGCAGTCACTCATGCGTCTCAATCCGGTCGGAGGGGATGCCGAAGCGTTCGTAATGCGCATCCGTCCTCTCTTCAGGATACCTGAGAAGGAGATCGCTCTTTATGCGGTGCTGAAAGGATTCAAATCAACGTTCGTGGAATGCCCATATGTGGTGGAAGGATTCCGCCCTTACGTCAGGGGGTTCATCAATGACCTGGAATCCAAGTACCCCGGAACGAAATTCAAGCTGCTCAACAGCTACCTCAGCACGAAAGACGCCATATCTGTGGCCGCAAGCAAAGGAAAGAGGGCGCCGAATTCCTGCGGGAAATGCGGCGAACCGACGTCAGGCAAGATATGCAAGTGCTGCGAGCTGATCGAGACGCTGAAGTAATCAACTTGGCTGATCCAACCTCACAGCATTATTGTCTATGTCATCTATCGCTTGCGGCAGCTTCGTAAGGTCTTCAGAAACGAAATCAGCAGCAGGTCCCTTGTTCTCGGACTCTCCGCTCCTCACAACATGGAATGTCCAGTATCCCGCCTTCTTCGCTGATTCTATGTCATTTGGATAGCTGTCTCCCCCCATAATCATTTCTCCGGGCGACCGCCCCACTTTCTCTGATATCCATAAGAAGTATTCAGGTAGTTTGATATCCCTCGAAACATCGGTCAGTTTCTTCTCCTTGATGAACTGCTCTGTCACGTAGATCCTGTCAAAAAGAGAGGACAGCTGGGCCCAGTTTATCTTGTCTATCTGCTTGTGGGTGATCCCTGCCGTTGCAAGGGCGAGCATGAGGCCACGCTGTTTAAGTGCCGACAGAGTCTCTATGACTTCGGGGAACATGAATGCAAAATAGGCGTTCTTGATCATGTGATGTGCGCTTATGCCTGCAGAAGCGACCATGTCAAGGCAGGTCTGGTCGGTGATGCCAACTTTCGGCCCAACCTTATTCATCGTCTCGTTCAATAGGTGCTCATAATTCGATCCCTTTTCACTTCTGATCTCCTTCATGGTCCCTTCAAGAAGGGTCCGAGGGATCCTTATCCTAAACTTCTGCATCGCTTCCGCCTGCATCCTTATTATCGATGCATCCGTGGACAGCTGCTTGAATCCATCGGTCCTGACCAACGTGTGATCTAAGTCCAGCAGTACTACCTTTATCGTCATTCTCCCACAGAGTAGGCATCCGACCTAAGTATATATACTTTATTTTTCAAATTTCCATATGCTGAAGGCGATCATCTTCGACATGGACGACACGCTGCTCAAGCTCAATGTGGATTGGAAGGGCCTGACGGAGGAGATCGATGTCGACTATTTCAACGGGAAGTACCCGTACCTCACTCCGCACAAGTTCTTCGTCGCGTATTTCAGCCGCCTCCTCAAGCAGCTGACGAAGAGGCAGCAGACAGATGTCAGGAGACGCAGGCTCGAAGTGGAGCGGCAAGGGACTGTCACCGGGGCATGCTTCCCGTACACGCCCGTGATCGCTGACTTGAGCAAGAGATACAAGCTCGGCGTGGTCTCAGGCAATTACGCGCCAACCGTGGATTCCGCGCTGTCGAAATGCGGTCTGCGCAAGTACATGAGAGCGGTCATATCGATAGACGATTGCCCTGTAGCGAAGCCTTCTCCAGAGCCGCTCTACATGGCGCTGAGGAAACTGGGCATCAGGCCGCATGAAGCGGTTTATGTCGGCGATCACCCAGATGATATGAGAGCTGGGAAGGCGGCAGGGATGAAGACCATCGGGGTCGCAGCTACCGACTTCGCTTTCCGTAGGTTGGAGAACATGAAACCGGACGCCATCGTCAAGAATATAGGCCAGATACCGAACGTGCTGAAACAGGTCGGGGACTCGTAACGGATTTAAACCGAGCCGATAAACTATCATCAGCCATAGTCAACGAATAAGTCGTATTATCTGAATTGAATGTGGGGGTAATCCTATGTCGCACGCATCCGTAAAACGCAGGAAGACATTCAGCGTAAAGATCGGCTCCATTTCTGTTGGAAGCGAGCATCCGATCGTCGTCCAATCGATGACCAACACCAACACCGCGGATGTTGCCGCGACCGTGGAGCAGATCCTGCAGCTGAACCGGGCCGGGTCAGAGATGGTGCGATTCACAGTGAAGGACGATGCGATGGCGTCGGCGGTGCCCGACATTAGGAGGCGGCTGGATGACGCGGGGTACGACGTCCCTCTCATCGGAGACTTCCACTACAACGGCGACATACTGCTTTCCAAGTATCCGAAGTGCGCGCAGGCGCTCGACAAGTACAGGATCAATCCCGGCAACGCAGGCAGCGACGAGCGTTTCAGGAAGATGGTGGACATCGCCAAGGACAACGGCAAGCCGGTCCGCATCGGGGTGAACGGCGGCTCGCTGGACCAGAAGCTGCTCGCCAAGATGATCGACGAGGATGTGAAGAAACCGAAAAAGGAGCAGAGCGGATCCCATCAAGTGTTCCTGGACGCAATGATCGCCAGCGCAGTGAACTCCGCCCAGTCTGTTGTCGATTACGGCATGGGGAAGGACAAGGTCATACTGTCCGCGAAGGTCTCCAACGTGCCCGATCTTTTCTACGTCTACAAGAGCCTCGCATCCAAGTGCGAGTATCCTCTCCATCTCGGCCTGACCGAGGCTGGCGGAGGGACGAAAGGAGTGGTGGCATCAGCCCAGGGAATAGGCGTGCTACTCAACCAGGGGATCGGGGACACCATCCGCGTCTCGATCACTCCGCGCCCGGGCGAGAGCAGGACGCAGGAAGTCATCGTCGCCCAGGAGATACTCCAGACGCTCGGCATCAGGAACTTCTTCCCGATGGTCACGAGCTGCCCGGGCTGCGGAAGGACGACGAGCAACATATTCCAGGTCATAGCGGAGGAGACCACTAAGTACCTCCAGCACCAGACGCCCACATGGAAGGCGCTAGGGTATTCGGGCTTCGAGTCGATGAAGGTCGCGGTCATGGGCTGCATAGTCAACGGCCCCGGCGAATCCAGGGAAGCGAACATCGGCGTCAGCCTTCCTGGCAGCGGCGAGAACCCGACCGCCCCTGTCTTCGCGGACGGCAAGCAGGTCGCGGCGCTGACTGGCGACGGAAAGTCGATCGCCAAGCAGTTCGAGGCGCTGATCGACGATTACGTGAAGGCGCACTACGGCAAGAACACGGGCCCGTCGCTCGCTGCGGCAGGGCAGAAAACCGAGAAAAAGAACAAGAAGAAATGAGCGGGCGCCCCGAATTCGATTCAGCCGAATGACTTCAGCCTGTCCAGCACTTCGTTGATCACGAAGTCGGGGGTGCTTGCGCCGGCGGTCACGCCGACGCTCTTCACTCCCTTGAACCAGCCTTTCTCCAATTCATCCGCGGTTTCTATGTGTTGCGTCTTGGTCAGGCGTGCGCACACCTCGGCGAGCCTGCGGGTGTTGCCGCTGTTCTTTCCACCCACAACGAGCACGAGATCCACTTTCTGGGCGAGCTCCTTCGCGGCGGGCTGCCTCTCCCTTGTCGCCCTGCATATGGTGTTGTACACCCTCAGCTCCTGCGCCTTGAGGTAGAGCTCCGCTACGACCTTGTCAACCGATTCCGGTTCCAGCGTGGTCTGCACCACCACGCCAAGCTTGGGCGTGGCCTTCAGTTCCTTCGCTTCCTCGGCCGTGCCGATGATCACCGACCCTTCGGCGAATCCCTGCACCCCGAGCGCCTCCGGGTGCGTCCTCTCCCCTATGATCACGACGCTGTATCCTTCGTCTTTCAGCTTTCTAGCATAGTCCTGCTCCAGCTTGACGAACGGGCATGTGGCGTCGATCACTTCCATCCCCTTCCTGCCCCTCAATTCGTTGAGGACGTCTGGGCTGACGCCGTGCGCCCTCACGAACACTGTGCCTGGGACGAGCCGGTCGATCTCATCCACCATCCTCACGCCTTTCGCTTCCAGGTCCTTGATCTGCTGGGGGTTGTGGACGATCGGGCCGAGAATCTGGATGTTCTTCTTCCCGTCGGCTATCGCCTTGTTCACGAGCTGTATCGATCGGTTCACTCCGAAACAGAAACCCATGGTCTTCGCGAGCATTATCTCCATAACAAGCACCGATATCCTCATCCTCTGCAGGTTTAAAATTCTTCATTCCGATGTCGGTTCATGTTCATAGACACTCTACGCAGGATGAAGGAAGCGCAGTTCTTCGCGCTGATGGCGCTGCTCGTCGCAGTGGAATCCATATTGGTCCTGGTGGGCGCGCTTCCGCCGATGATGGAGGATAACATCGGGCATTCGGTCTTCTTCCTGTTGAGGATGGCGGTGTTCATATCGTTCGCCTGCACTCTTGTCGGCAAGCCCCTGGTCCACACACTGCTCAAGGGAGCGGTGATCGCCTTGGCCGGGATCGTCACCCAGGTGGCGTTCATATTCATCGGCAAGGCGACGGGACGGGTGCTGCTCGGCGTCGTGGTGCCAAGCGACCTCGTGCTCTATCTCGCGCTCTTGATCAGCGCGGCGATCAATGCCGTTTTCGGGGCTGTGATCGTTTCCCTCTCAGCATGGATACTCACAACGCTCTGCCCGAAGGCGGGAACCTCTTCCAAGAAGTCTAGGCCAGCTAAAAAGGGAAGGAAGCGCTGAGGAAAGAAAGCTGAGAAAAAGAGAACTAAGAAACAAACGATTAGCGTCAGCCGGTCACTGCACTCCGTTGGCAGTGACCTTGAAGACGCATTCGCCCTCGGGCATGCTCGGGGAGTCTATGAGCCTCGCGATCCTCTTCTCCTCCTTCCCTCGCCTGACATAGACCCGGTAGGTGGACTGATGGGCGAGCACGTGCCCTCCGATCGGCGTGGTCGGATCTCCGAACAGTATGCCTGGGTTGTCCATCACCTGGTTGGTGATGTAGATCGCGATGTTGAACTTGTCCGCCAGCCTCTGCAGCGTGCGGATATGCCGGTTCAGCTTCTGCTGCCTCTCGCTGAGCGCCCCTCTTCCGACATAATCAGAGCGGAACTGCGATGTCAGCGAGTCCACTATGATGAGCTTGATGTTCTCCTTGGGGATGATCTCATCCGCCTTGTCTATCAGGAGGATCTGATGGTCCGAGTTCAGCGCGCGTGCGACCAGGATGTTCTTCAGCACTTCGGTGCCGTCCATGCCGTTCGCTTCCGCGATCTGCTTGATCCTTTCCGGCCTGAATGTCGCTTCGGAATCAACGAACAGCACCTTGCCGCCTAGGCCGCCTTGTTCCTTCGGCTTCTGGGTGTTCACGGCGAGCTGGAACCCGACCTGTGTCTTCCCGCTGCCGAACTTCCCGAAGAACTCGGTGATTGATTGCGTCTCCACTCCGCCTCCGAGGAGATCGTTCAGCTCCTTGGAGCCGGTGTCTATCTTGCCGATCTCCTTCCTCCTCTCGAATATGACCTCTCCCGTCTCGAATCCTATCTCGGTGGACTTCTTCGCGACCTCGATTGCTTTCTTGGCGCTGTCCACGCTGATGTCGCCGATCTCCGCGAGCTCGTGCGGGGACGCGGTCGCTATCTTCTCTATGGTCTCGAATCCTTCCGCCTTCAGCTTCTCTGCTGTCGCAGGGCCGATTCCCGGAAGGTCCTCGAGGTCCTTCGCGAGATGAATATCCTTATCGCTTTTCTCTTTTGCCATGATTACCACACATCCACTTTTTCGCAAGGAACAGAAAACAGACAGTGTCCTCCCGGCAACCTTTCCGCTGCCGGGTTTTTATCGGTATTGTTTGTTTTTCGTCCCCGCATTGATAGAAAATCGGCCGTTTAAATACGGCCCGGGACCTGATTTCGGGTGATTCTACGACGGGAGAATGATAAGATGGCTCCGATGATTTCGCAGGTGTTGACATGAGAGAAAGAGAAAGAATAACAGAAAAGATGTTGGATGCTCACTTTGGCAAAGCGCCCTTAAGCCTAGTAAGCGCATCTTCTATTTCATTTTCAATGTTGGCCACATTCATGTCCTCAACCCATGTGTTATCATGTCTCAGTTCTTCCAACGCACCGCGCGCGGCGAGCTTTACGGGCGGCCTTTTAGCCACTTTCCCAATTTCACGGAGCCTTAGACGAATTCGCCATGAAGATTCTTTGATCCTTTTAAGTATCGCGACCCCTTCAAGGGCTCTTTCTAGGGGAGTATGCGGATCAATACAAACGGATGTCAATTCTCCATCTTCTTCTAGATCTTCAAGCCCCCGAAGTGCTGCAGAGGCAAGTGAATCGGGAGTTTTTGGATTGATGCAGAGGTCTCTTAGATGCTTAGTTATAGATTCCAGCTGGTTATGTCTATTCTGCTCAACATTAGATGGTGGGAGTCTTATTGTGTTCATTCCTGTCTTGATGGCTTCGAGAGGGGGCGACTGCTCTAGGGTTCCTAATCTCCTCAACGCTGCGGCCAATCGCTTTGTTTCAGTGTCCAATAACTCTGGCGTCAGTTTTGTTTTTGGTTTCGGAACTTTTGATACTGGCATTAACACCACCCACACAAAATACACTCGTCGCCTCTATATAAGCGATTCGGAGGTGGCCTGCTATATGTAAACTCTTTCTCCTACTGTCGCTTCTGCCCCTCGCCTTTATACAACAGAGAATTAGCGTCACAGCCCTACAAAGTCCTTGATGCGCTGGAGGCTCTGTTCCGGGGTCTCTACGGTGTTCAGTAGGAGGATGCGGCACCTCTTGAAGAGCGTTAGGAAAGCTTCCTTGCGGACCTTCCTCTTCCAGGCGTTGCTCTGCAGCGTGTGCGGGTTGCAGTAATCGTTCCTTACGAGATAATCGACCGCTTCCTCCGCGTCCAGTTCCCGGACGATCGGCTGCGCCCTGTCCCTCTGGAGCAATACGATGAAGCGCATCTCCGCCGTCATCTCCAGCTTGTTCTTTCCTATCGCCCGCCCGACGTCCACCACCGCGCGGCCTCGGTTGTCGAGCTTCGCGCCCTTGAGCAGCCGCTTGTACTCCTTCCAGACGCTCGCGACGTCGGCTCGTATGTAGGTGTTCTTCTCGCTCGCGTATCCCGTCGCGTCGCCATTCACGAATTTGAAGAAGTGCCAGTCGTCCGCCACCAGCTTGACGCACGGGTCGAGCAGCAATCCGTAGCTGAGCGTGGTCTTTCCCGTGCCGGACGGCCCGATCAGCGAGACCCCCTTCCCGCCAGCCGAGAGGAGCGCGCCATGCACGGAGAATATCCTGTGGTTGTCCTCCAGCACATCGCCCGTGAGCGCGAGCGCGGCGGATTTCAGCCAGCCGTAGTAGCCGGCGTCCATGAATATGAGTGTGCGGGAGACCGGATCGTACAGTTCCATGGGCTTCGCCCCCTTCCTACCAGTGTCGATGGCCAGCAGCTTGCCGTGGGAGCGGATGCTCTCGTCCATGAAGAACCAGTTGCCGTCCCATTCCCGGGTCCAGCGGTCGGTGTTGGAGTAGAAATGGAGGCACGCCCCGCTGACGTTCGCCTTCCTGTCGAACACCATCCGGTCGATCCACCTGCGGTAGAGGCGCTCCTTCTCCTCTATGCTGATGATCCTCTTGGCGTAGTGCTCGGATCCGGCCGCCCTTTTCGCCTTCGCAGCTCCGATTCTCCTCGGTTTTGTCGCCACGTCCCTCCTTCGTCAGCCATATCTTTATAATACTTGCATGTATATCCCAACTTAGAAGGTGATATTTCCATGAAAGCAAACTACACCATGACAGTTGCGATTATCGCACTGTTCGCCATTGGAACACTGTTCGCGCAGGTCGTGACGCCGACCTCTACCGAGTCTCTGAGGCTCGCTAAGGCTCTCGGCTCCATATGCAACCTGGCTGCGGCTCTGCTTCCGGTAGTGGCGTTCGTGCTGTTCATCCTGGCGGGTGTCGCCTATGCTGCCGGAAACTTCTTCGGCGCTGACGCAAGGGCGAAGTCCGTGGGTTGGGCGATGAACATGATCACAGGCGCGGTCATCGCGTTCCTGCTGTGGATCATCGGCCCAGTGATCATCTCCGGCCTGTCCGGCGGTACGATCCAATACAGCCCAGGCCAGACGAACTGCGGAATTCCGGGGGCGTAAACACCTCCCTCTCTTTCTTTTGTTTTATGCGATCGCCTAGGCGCAGCCGCGGCATTCCGTAAGCGTTATAATACTTAACCGCGTTAGAAAACGTCCGCGAATCGGACGGAGTCGCATAGTAATGCAGTCTAGAACTCCAAAGGCAAACGATACCAACGAACAGAACGAAAAGACAAGGAAGTTCCGATTAGCGGCAGTCCTGATCTCGATCTTCGCCTTCGCATCGGTCAGCTTCGCTGACACGAGCACGTCTTCCAGCAAGCTCACGCAGACGCTATGCCAGATCTACAAGGACCTCAACAGCATCATCCCGATCGTGGCGTTCGTGCTCTTCATACTGTCCGGCGTGTCATATGCCGGCGGGCAGTTCTTCGGCGCTGAGACGAGGGCGAGGGCGATCACATGGTCGATGTCCATGCTCACGGGCGCAGTCATAGGCTTGCTGATCACGCAGTTCGCGTCGCTGATAATAACGAACCTGATCGGCTCCGCGAGCAGCATCTCTACCCTGTGTCCGTTGTGATCCAGCGCAAAAGGTATAACGATATAAACATGACAACCAAAGGAGACCAAAGAAAAGGACTGAAGTGATAGGATATGGCGAAGACAAGTTTCGGTTTCGGACCCCTGATGATCCTGGCGATCGCGCTCATGGCGGGCGCGGCATTCGCCCAGAAGTCGTATGACACCGGCGACGCGAAGACGCGGCTGATCGGCGGACTCAACGACCTGTGCGTCCAGCTTGTCAGCATACTCCCTATCATAGCTATACTGCTCTTCGTGCTCGCAGCCGTCATCTACGGCATCGGGCACATATTCGGCGCGGAGATGAGGTCCAAGGCGACCGGCTGGGCCACCTCGATGGTGGTCGGCGCGGTGATCTCGCTGCTCATATTCCTGCTCACGAGGCCGGTGCTCTCCATCTTCGTCCCGGAGATCGAGACGTCGGACTTCTGCAAGGCGACGTTCCAGTGAGTCCGCGGAGCGTTCCTTCCGTTTTTTAGTTTTCATCTCGGATAGCGCCACAGCCCTGTCCGCGCTCAGAACGCGCGCACGTGCGCGTCCTTAAGCTATTTAAAGACCGAGCCACAATAGCAGCGCATGGCATTCGAATTGACCACGAAGCAGATGGCGTATGTCGTGATCGTCTCCGCGGTGCTCGTGTTCCTGGTGATGTTCACGCTCCCAGGGGCAGGACTTCTTCAGACCATAGCGGCATTCGCGGCCGCCGCAGCGGCGATACTGTCGTTCGTCATCTGGAAATGGGGATATCTATTCATACCGTTCTTCACCAAGCGGGCGAACATCGTAGAGGTGCATGATGGCCTGTGGGAAGTCAATCCGGCGCAGGACTCGATCGTCAAGAAGGTCGGGGACCAGTACTACGCATCGGTCTTCCTCCACCTGAAGATGTACCGCTCCACCACGGAGAAGACGCAGGAGGAGAACATCATCTACGTCGACTCGTTCGAGCGGGCGATAGCGAACATCAAGTACCCGGTCAAGATCGGGGAGGTCCTCTACGCCAAGGAGATCGGCAAGTACAGGGAGGACGTCGAGACGCGCAGATACGAGGCGCAGCTCAAGCTCCAGAGGGAACGCGAGAAGTCCGAGCCGGACGTGCTCGCCCTCGACAGGCTGGAGAAGGAGGTCTCCATGTGGGAGGCCCAGCTCAACCGCATCATCTCAGGCGAGAGGCCGATGGGCCTCATAGCCTACGCGATGACGACCGGGGTGGGCATAACGAAGGACGCCGCCGTCGCCATCGCCAAGAACCAGGCGGCCGAGATCAAGACGCTCTTCGCGAACGCCCTCAACATCGAGGTCGCGTACCTCTACGGCGAGGACATGAAGAAGTGCTTCGAGCTCGAGTATGCCGTGCCGCCGTCCGTGAAGGAGGCGGAGAAGTTCATCGAGGCCTGACGGCCTGATGGACAGCATCATCAAGCGATGATATCATGGGCGAACTGAAGATATTCGACGTGCAGAATGTGGACATCGGGCGAAGGAGCATAGTGGTCAGCCCGCCAGAGCCTCCCGCCGAGTACCTGATGGCCGACCCCAAGAACTCCATCTACATCGGCAGGACCGCCGTCTTCAACGTTCCCTTCCACTGGACGTTCCAGAGGCTGACGAATCCCCACATCGCGATCACAGGGATCACCGGCTCCGGTAAGTCCTATCTGATCAAGACATTCCTGCTGCGCGCCGCCCTCGTGTGGAACGCGAACGCGGTCATCATCGACTGGGCTGGCGAATACAAGGCCTGGGTCAAGCAGGTCAACGGCGTCGTCATCGCCCTGGGCAAGGGGTCCTACATGAACCTCCTGGACCTAGGAGGGATGAAGCCGTCGGACCGCATCAAGCAGGTCGGCAGGTCGCTCGAGATACTCACCGTCATCGGCCAGTATCCGGAGCAGCGCCTGCTTATAGAGGAGGCGATATAGAATACCTACAGCAAGCTGGGCTTCCGCCTCGCGGAGAAGGACCAGAAGGACGCGCTCGGCAACACACTGAAGCCGCCGACGCTGAAGGACGTCCAGAAGACGCTGCAGCAGCTCCTGGACGAGGGGTCCTACGAGTTCCCGGCCGAGCTCCAGAACGCGCTCTACAAGATACGCAAGTTCACCATGGAGGGCGACGACTATTTCGCCGAGCAGTCCACGATCGACCTCGACAAGCTGCTCACGTCCGGACTCGTCTCCATCGACCTCTCCGGGCTTCCGGACGAGACGTTCCGCGCCCTCGGCGCCCTCACGATCCTCCAGTTCATCAAGGAGAAGATGCGTTTCGAGGGATGGAAGCCGGACAGAGGCGTCAAGCTGTGGGTCGTGCTCGACGAGGCGTGGAAGATATCCAGGGACGAGAACAGCGACGCGGTCATGATCGTGCGCGAGGGCCGTAAGTACCAGTTCGGCCTCATCGTGGCGTCGCAGACGCCGACCGATATCTCGGAAGTCATATTCAGCAACGTCGGCACAGTGATCATGCTGAGGCTGAAGTTCGAGAAGTATCTCGACTACCTGCAGAACTCGCTGCGTTTCAGCAACTACGTCAGGCAGCAGATACTCGGGTTCGGCATGGGACAGGCGGCGGTCTCCATGGCGTACGAGCAGTCCACGCCGTTCAGCGAGACATTCATATTAAAAAAGATAGACGGGGAAGAGCCGATAATCGACTACTTCCTGGATATCGCTTCCGTGCTTACGGAGGCGCAGCGCAGGGATGATACTATGCCGAAGAGCTATTCGATGGAGAGGACCGCATTCAAGAAGAGGATCAGGGAGATGGGCCTCAGCGAGGACAAGGTCGAGGAGCTCGCCACCATGATCGAGAAGAAGGCGAAGCACTTCGACGCCGTCGACTTCGTGATAGAGCTCGAGAGGCGCGGAGTCACCAGGAAGATCATCACCGTGTTCTTCCGCGAGCTCGGCATCGACGACAGCACCATCATCAACATATTCACGCGCGCGGACCAGAAGAAGACAGGCCTGACCGAGCGCGACATCAGCCAGGTCACGCTCGAGTGAGCGCGTGATTCATCTCGACGAAGTGATACACAATGGCGAAAGTATGCATCATCCACCAGAAGGAGTCCGACGGCATCCCGGTGAAGGACGACATCGTGCTGAGGGCGATCCGAGGAGTCAAGAAGGCGTTCAGGGCATCCACGGGCAACCAGCTCGTCGTCTGCAAGGCCCACGTCGAGGAGGCCAAGAAGAGGAGGGCGAAGTTCGAGAAGTCCCTCTTGACCTCAGCGCTCATCGGCGCGCTGTTCGGGACGGTGATGCTCGTGGTGTCCATCCTGTCGCAGAGGTCGATATTCGACATACTGCGCGGGATACTCCTCCTTGTTTTCCTGGTGGTGGTGATGGCGGCCCTGTCGCTGTACCAGTACTTCCCGGCCCTCGAGGAGGGCCCGCAGAAGAAGCGTGCGGCGAAGCCGACGGCTCGCGCCGCGAAGAGGACGAGGCGTTAGGACATGGCAGAACCGACCCCCAAGGCGACGATCGCTCCCGGGGCTGCCCCGCAGCAGCCGATCTCCACGATCACAGAGCCGTTCGTGGAAGGGTTCAGGATAGAGGCGAAGAGGATCAAGGACGTCTCGGACGTGCTCAAGGTTCTCGCTCCGCTGCAGTTCCTCGAGATCGCGGAGACTAAGGACGGCCTCGTGCTAATCAACGTCGAACGCAGGGACATACAGAAGAACCCCTATCTCTTCTCGATCACATACCTCAATCCGGACAGCATAGAGATCGTCTACAGCTACGTGCCCGACATCAGCCCGAAGCGCAGGCGCCTCGAGGTGCTGCGCTACCTGCTCAACGTGCTCACTCTCCTGGAGAACGTCTATTTCATCAACCACGGCCAGCTGTTCCAGGTCATCGACGGCATCGCATCGAGGTTCTTCGAGTACACGTCCTCATCCTACGATGAGGTGTTCTCCAAGTACGACGCGCTCAAGGAGGAGACCGAGCGCCTGAGGAAGAACATCTCAGAGCTCACCTCCGCGAACGAGAAGCTCAGCAAGACCAATATCGAGATGAAGGGCAGGGAGAACGACCTGCTCCTCCGCATCAAGGAGCTCGAGATCGTGTCCGACGACGTGCTGATGTCGAGGATACAGGCCTGGCTCAGCGAGCACAACTACGAGATCAACATCGCGGATTTCGCGCGCATCAACAGGGTGAGCGAGCAGAGGGTGGAAGAGCTCCTGAACCGGATGGTCAGGGAAGGGTATCTGTCGCAGCGCGATTAGCAGCCGCGTCGCGCTGTCGCGTTGAGTGAGAGATATGGCAGAAGAGACTAAACGGACGATGAAGTTTGCCAAGGTCCATCGTGCGGTCTACTCCTTCAATGTGTCGAGGCTGTTCGTCCCCGTGAGGCGGTTCATCAAGAAGAGCACCGAGCTGACCCCCGAGATGATCAGGGAGTACATCACTTCGCTGTTCACCGCCACGGTGAGGAAGGACACCAAGGCCCAGGCGCGCGCGAAGGTCATCGAGTCCAAGTCCCCCGGCATGCGCAACCTGATCCTCATATCGTTGCTGATCCTGTTGGCCATGTTCGGGTACGGCGCGTTCGTATACATCCGGATCATCGGAGCCCCCCCCACGGCCAACGTCACGAACATGACCCGTCTGCCTCCCGCTCCCTCGGTGATCGCGCATCTTGCGGATTCCGGTTTCCTGGATTCCGGCAAGTCGGGCACACGGTGGTTCGCGACCATCGACCTGGAGGCCGAGGGTCTCGACGATATGAACCTGTCGTTGACCATCCTCCAGAACCCGGTGCCGCAGGACGTCTATGTGCTGCGGGTCCCGAACTACCAGTTCGCTTCTCACTATCCTGAGTTCTACGCCAAGCTGAAAGGCTCCCTCGCCGGCAAGGGCATCTTCATATCGGAGATCACGGTCGACGAGCTGCTCAGCATGCCGAAGGACAAGCGGATCGTGCTCATAGTGCCGAGCGGCAACTTCCCGTCCGCCCTTCTTGGCGGGGAATCCCCCCCGTTCGACATGAAGTCGTTCGCGCAGGCGGGAAACATCCTGGTATACATCGGATTCAAGCCTTCCGAAGGAGTGCTCACCCGGCAGTCGCCTGCGCCCCAACCGGTCTCCGCCGACTCCCTGGCCAAGTACGGCCTGCTGTTCTCCACCGAGACAGGGCAGCCGCAGTCGTTCACGTTCAGGAATCCGCTGTTCTCGGTGAAGTCCGGCGGGCTGGAGAACAGCCGCGCCACGGTCCGAGGGCAGCAGGGAGAGTATTCCGTCAGCTGGGGCGGGGACGGGTTCGTCTATTTCATCGCGACCACCGTCGATTTCTGGTGGTCGTTCTCAGGGGAGAATTCGGCCGTGGAGCTCGCTGACGCGGTGTCGTCCGCCCGCTGGGGGGTCGGCCTCGCGAAAGGGACGATGCGGATCAACGCCACTGACGGCACGGTTCCCAACCAGAGGACCGTCGTGTTCACCGGCGACTACACATCGACAGAGGGGTCGCGGCTGGGCAGGGCGTCGGGCCAGCTGTTCATACAGGCCGCAAAGCACGACGGCAATGATTCATCTTTCACGGGCAGGCTCGTCAGCGTGCCGTTCGGGGACAGGCCGAACGGGATACTGAAGCATGACGAGCAGTTCATATCGTCCGCCCTGACCGGAGAGGCGATGCAGGTCACGTATTCGCTGAACGAGCAGACCACCGCCCTGAAGCAGGTGTTCCTCAGCGCGATAGCGTCAAACGGCACGGAGACCCTGTTCACCCCGATCACCTCCGCCCCGATCTCTCTGAAAGTCACCGATGCGGTGTACCTCTTCGACAACAGGCTCACTGCGGACGAATACATCGTCAGGATAACCGACGACCAGAGGCACCTGTTCGCGCAGTCCTACCTCCAGATGGTGTCGTTCAGGCCCGAGTCCGTGATCTCCGATTTCGCCCACGGGCTGTTCATATTCAACGTGGTCATGCAGGGCGAAAAGGATCCGTATTCGGCGAAGCTGAGCCGCATCGTGGTGTCGCTCGACGGCCAGGACCGGAAGGAACTCAACCTCACGAAAGGGCAGATACTCTACAACGCGACGCCGACGACCTCCCCCGGCAACCACACGTTCCTCTTCCAATTCGGCGACGACATGGTCCCGGTCGTGGTGCAGTACATACGGCCCATATCGATATTCGAGAAGCCGGAGAACCTCGCGGCGATAGCGATCACGGTTCTCCTGTTCGGGATCGGCATGATGATCGCGAGGCCCGAGACCGTGAGCTACAGCGTGGACGTCCCCGACTTCCCGCCGCTGCAGGCGATTGCGATCCCGGTCAAGCGCGAGACGGTGCTCGACCTCTTCGAGTCCGTCAACCGCGACCTCAGGTGGCAGCAGACGCCGTTGTCGATATCAGACCTCAAGTCCGGGTTCAAGAAGATCCTCTTCCGCGGGAGGCCGATCGCCATCGGAGACTACAACCTCGAGACGATCCTCGACAAGCTGAGGGAGGAGGGATACGTCGACCAGGCGATGGAGTACTACGGCCTCAAGCGCTGGGAGAGGGAGACCCGCAAGTCGATCCATTCGCTAGCGATGACCCGCGCCCTCCGCGACACGTTCGTCACCGAGGGGATACCGTTCCTCCCGTTCGGCCAGCGCGGCGACTCCGACACCGTGATCAGCTATGGCGGCGAGAAGGTGTACATCCACATATACGAGACGGACACCGTGATCAAGCGCGCCATCGAATCGGCGTCCGTAGGCAGGTCCATCGTGGTGTTCGAGAACGAGATCATCATGCGCGACTACCTCGGCAGGATACATTCCTCGGCGGAGATGAATGTCGTGTTCAAGCTCCTGCTCGACAGCGGCAAGATCTCTGTCACCCCTGTCGCCAAGCTGATGGACGTCCTCAACAGGAGGAAGCTGTTCAGGTACTGATTGCTTCCTTCAGCAATTCTGGAAACGCCTCGGTTCCCATATCGTTGAGGGTATAGTGTCCCATTCCCTTGAGTTCGATTACTCTTCCGCCAAGCACATCATGGAAGATCTCAAGACTCCGCTTGCCTTCCTCTTCCTCATTGTCTGCGGTGAACATAACAATCGTTTTCGCTCTAGACCGGATTGTCCCGTCTATGGGATATGTGTAGAACTTTTCTCTGAATTCATCCCCTTCGTCTGGAATCTTCCAGGGGGCGACGAGTACCAGCTTCCTGATCCTCCTCTTCGTCTCTCCGAGCCAGCGCACTAGGAATGCGCATCCGCAGCTGTGGCCAATGAGGACAGTATCCTCATTCACTTCGTATTTAGCGAATTCTTCCTTGTACGCATCGTAGTCGGGCTTCCAAGGTTCCGGCATGAGCGGTGCATCTATCTTTATGCCGCGTGACAATAACTCCTTCTTGATCCATGGAATCCAATGTTTGTCGTACGTCCTTGTCTTAGGGTCCATCCCCTTCTCTTCGTCGGAAGGGCAGCCATGGATGACGATGCAATTCATAGGACCAGGCCATTCAGACGCTTCTCGGCATGACAAGGACTCTCGCGTACAGCGACAGCAGCCTCGATGCGCTCCTGTCTATCGAATGTGGCAGGACAGATTTGATCGCGCCCTTGCTTAGCCGCTTCCTGTTGCGCACGCAGTAGTTTATGGCGTCAGCGCAGCCTTTGGCGTCGTGCGGCTTGAACAGGTGGCCGTTCTTGCCTGTCCTCACTATGTCCGGGATCGCGAGATAGTCCGCGCCGGCCACAGGGAGGCCGCATGCCAATGCCTCCAATCCGGAGAGGCCCTGCGTCTCGAACATGGACGGGAACACGAACACGTCCGCATTGTGGTAGTATTGGTCCACGTCCTTCGGCTGCACTCCGCTGATGAACAGGAACAGGTTCGCGACCCCGTGCCTCTTCGCGCTCTCCTTGTAGTACTGCTCCGCCGGGCCGCTGCCCACTATGACGAACAGGACGTCCGGTATCCTCCTCTCCACCTTCTTCGCGGCCCTGATGACCACATCGAGGTTCTTCTCCTTCACCATCCTGCCCATATAGAGCACCACGGTGCGGTCCTTCCACAGCGTCTTCTTGCCCGGCCTGAACCTCTTGAGGTCTATGCCGTTGGAGATCGTGAGCACGTTCCTGATGCCGTGCGCCCTGCATTCCCTTTTCATGTATTCGCTCGGCACCACGACGGCGTCGCACTGGTTGTAGTACCATTTGAGATAGCGCCATGCCATCCGTTTCATCACCCTCTGCATGGGCTTTATCGGGGTGACGTAATGCGTCGCTTCCTGTATGTTGGTGTGGAGCGTCCCGATCAGCGGCTTGTCGAGTATCGCGGATACGAACAATGCAGCCACCCCCATCGGCCCCATTCCGTGGCTGTGGATGACCTCGATCCTGTTCTTCCTCACGATGCCTTCCGCTTCCGGATAGGGGAACACCGCGAGCTTGTACGTCGGATACGGCGGGAAATCGACTGACGGGAAGTGGAAGACGCGAACGCCGTCGCCCCGCCTCTTCTTGCCTTGGCTTCCGGCGGCGAGCACGAACACCTCATGTCCCCTCTTCTCCAGCTCCCTCTTCGCGGACGATATGGCCACTACCACGCCGTCCACGTTCGGGAACCATGTCTCTGTGAAGAACGCTATCCTCATCATACCACTTCGTCATCTCTTGCCGCTCCGATTCTTGGCGAGCAGCCCCTTCAATTCTTCCGGATCGACGTTCAGGCGGTGCTTCGCCATCACCGTTCCCATGTCCGCGGCGTCCATCTCCTTCAGGAGCGCCCCGAGCGCCATGCCGCTGATCCTCTCCAGGTCCTTCTTTTCCACGATGTCCGCAGCATTTCCCTTCGGGTTCTTTGCCAGTTCGCGGAGGATATCGGGTATCGCCGCCTTGACTATCTTCCCATCGACATGCATCCTGAACATCTCCGATATGCTCTCCTCGGGTATCGCCGCGGTGTCGAGCCCTTCTCTTCGCAGAGTCTTAAGCGTGTCTTCGAGGGTCACAGCAGCGAGCGTCGGCTCCACCCCCTCCTTCACGAGTTCCTTGAATAATTCCATCCGCTCGGAGCGCAGCATCTTGTCTGCCAGTTCCGGGTTGAGCATCTTCCGCATCTCCTTCTTCAGGTCGTCGAACGACACCGCCTTCGCGGCGGCGTCCTTGATGTCCTTGCTTGTGATCCTGACCGGCTTGACATCCGTCTCTGGATACATCCTCGCGGCCCCAGGGAGAGGCCTCATGTAATTGCTCCTGCCTTCCATGTCCGACCTGCGCGTCTCCTCCGGCACCTTGGCCAGGTACGCTCTCGCGTAGACCGCGTCCATCGCCCTCCTCGCTGTTTCTTCGGGCCCTACGATGGCGACCCATCCGTCGCCTTCCTTCAGCTTCAGCGCCTTCGCAAGCTCGTCTATTTCCTTGCCGAATCCGTACTTCTTCATGTCCTCGTCGCAATGGATGATCCCGCCCGCGCCGCTCGCTTTCGCGTAGCCGCTGAGCTCTGTGCCGTACCTGAAGTCCTTGTAGAGCTCGATCCCGAACAGCCCCTTCATCCCGGCGAATCTCGCGGCGATCACACTGTCTCCGCGGGCGATCGCGTTCCTGATGAACCTGCTTCCCGTCTCCTTGAATGCCGACGTGGCGTCGACCTGTTTCAGCTCCTCCTTCTTTATCTTCTTCACTCTCTCTATGAGCCTGATGAGCGAGTTCTGCCTCGACAGTTCGTTGTCCACCGCTGTCTCTATGATGTCGAGCGACTGCACTCCCTTGATCTCGACGCGGGCGCCGCCTTCCGTCGATATGTTGAGGTCCTGCCTGATCGTGCCGATTCCCCTCATCATCCGGTTCGTCGCCCTCATCGTCAGGCCGATCCTTTCCGCGACCTGCCTCGCCTCCTTCCCGCTCGTTATCGTCGGGTCCGTCGCGATCTCCACCAGTGGGATTCCGAGCCGGTCGAGCCTGAATCTCTCCGTCTTTCCGGCGAGCTCCCCTATGATGCCGCAGCTCTCCTCCTCGACGGCGATCGTCTGTATCCCTATCCTCTTGCCGTCGGAATCGATGCTGCCGTCAAGGCCGACTATGGCGGTCCTCTGGAATCCCGATGTGTTGGATCCGTCGACGACAGTCTTCCTCATCACATGGATCTCATCGACGATCTCTGCGTTGGTCATGGCGCAGAGCGTGAGCACTATGCCGACGGCGTCCCGGTTGATCTCTCCCGGCGGCTCGTCGTCCATCTCCACCAGGCAGGTCCCGTTGTCGTATTCATCGTAGACGAACGGCGCCGCCTTGTCGGATTCGAACTTCGCCGCGACATCGACTTCTCCGAGCTCGCTCGCGACAGCGTGCAGCCTCCTGCGCATCTCTCCTTTCTTCACGTCGTTGCTGGCGGACGCGCAGTTGCAGAACAGCTTGTGCCCCGTGCCGAGGCGCTGGTGGATCTCGAGACCTATCTTGACCATGAGTTCACGTCTTGGTTTCACTGACCATCTCAGCGATTATTCCACCGTCATTCCTTCCTGCTTATCTCCGTCGGCTCGCTCCTCTCCGTGATCTCTCCGGCGATGTTGGTGAGCATCATCTCCCTCACTTCACCCATCTTTTTGGTGTGCCCGAGCACCCACATCAGTTTCACGAGCGCGACTTCGGGGGTCCAGTCGCAGAGATGGCCGATCACACCGGTCTCATTAAGGAGGCGGCCCGCGGTGTAGACATTCATGTTCAGCCTGCCGTATATCGTCTGCGGCGCCATAACAATCGGCACGCCGCGGTCTATGAGCGACTTTATCTCGGGCACCAACGAGATCCCGTTCGGATCCTCGGTGGAGTTCGTAGGGACATGGCCGAGGCCCGTGCCTGCGATGACGATGCCGTCAGAGTCCTTGCCTAATGCCTTGACTGTTTTCGGAGTTATGCCCGGATAAGTGTACAATAATGCGACGTTCCGATCGATCTTGGTGTCCACTTCAAGTTTCCTTTCCCCTCGTTTCACGTGCGAGCCGAGGGTCTCCATCCTCGTCTGGTCCGGCCATATCTTTGCGATCGGTCTTTCATTCACCGATTGGAAAGCGTCCCTTCTGCTCGTGTGCATCTTCCTCACGCGAGTGCCCCTGTGCAGGTGACAGAAATCGTCGTCCTCGGTGGCGTGCATGCACACAGTCACTTCGGCGACATCGCTCTCGGCCGCCATGACCGCGGCCATGAGGTTCATCACGCTATCCGAGGAGCCGCGGTCGCTGCTCCTCTGCGATCCGACGAGAACTATCGGTACCGGGGTCGTTACCATGAACGACAGTGCCGCGGCCGTGAAATGCATCGTGTCTGTTCCGTGCATGAGGATGACCCCCCTGCATCCCGCTTTGATCTCCTCTGCGACTGCCTCCGCTATCCTCTGCCAGTGGGATGTGGTCATGTCCTCGGAGAGCAGAGAGAACAGGATCCTGCTCCTGATCTTCTTCTCTTTCAGTTTCGGGAACGATTGCATCAGTTCTTCGGTGGTGATCGCCGGATGCACCGCACCGGTCCTGTACTCGATCTTAGATGCGATCGTCCCTCCGCAGCCCAGTATCACGATGTCGTCCTTCGAGGCTTTCGCCCCCTTCGGCTCTTCCTTCTTGGCCATCTTCTTCACCTTTTCGATGAGCTCTATCTTCTCGACCTTGCCTGCGTCTATGCCTATGTTGTATCCGCTCTTCAGCTTGAGCGTAAGGCAGTCGGTGTCTCCCGTGCCGATCCTCGGCATGAGCAGTCCCTCGTGCGTCTTGCCTCCCGTGGTGATGGCTATCCTGTCGCCGACCTCCGCCTTCGCAGCGGAGAGGAGCTTGGACGCTTTGGCCGAATACATGGGGATACCTTGGTGGTAGCATATACAAATCTAATGCTGGCCCAGCGCTGGCGCTATTGGCCGGCAAAACAAAAATGAAAGAGACCTGCTGTCAGACAACGTAGCCGAGGATGCCCATGAGGCTGTAGAGCGGCTCGAGCGTCATCGGGAACAGCAGCACGCCGTTCTTCGTCGCCCTCACGTCGCCAGCCAGGTCGGACTTGGAGACCAGGGAGACATCGTAGCTCTGCTTCAGATCGTCGCTGGACACCGACTTGATGGTGATCGTCGGGAGGTATGTCTTCTCCTCGTTCACCGCGATCTCGTAGAACGTCGTCACCTTCCCGCCGGCAGGCACGTGCACGGACTTCTTGAAATTCCATGCCGGCACCCCTTCCGCGGAGATGTCGAACACGTCGTTGGCGACTCCCCTGTTCTCTATGTTGATCGTGTATCTCGCCGGCTGGTTGACTCCTGTCGTCACCGCCGTGATCGGTATCGCCGTCGCGAGCACGCTCTTGCTGACGCGTATGGTGCCGAAGAACGTCACGCTGCCGAGGCCCTGCTTGGCCACGCAGTTCTCGAACTTGCCCTCGCATTCCGTGAGCCTGAACTTGACCGTGTACACGCCATCCGCGGCGCCAGGGTCGGCCTTGACGGTCGCCCTCATGCGTTTCGCGAACACCGCGCTGTCGAATCCCGACCAGCCGTTCGGAGTCTCCAGCACCCCGAGGACGCCCCAGTTCGCCTGCTCGCCGCCCTTGCCCGGCGCGACTCCGTTCACCGTGACCGCGAGGGTCTGGCCCGGCCCTATCGTGCCGAGATTCACCGTCCCCCCGTCCTGCACCGTGAGCGCGAAAGGCTCGAGCACCTCGGCCGCCGACTGGGCTAGAACGATCGAAGCCATGACTAACAGAGTCACGGCTGCTATGCCTGGTCTGAATATTTGATTGGTCATATGCCTCACTTGCGTCCTACTCCTGATTTCCTACAAACCTTTATAAACAATCCAGTTAAATCTGCACAAGTATATATTCAAGTAAATAGGATATACCGAAACGAAGTGATCCCATGGATAAAAATGGATTCCAGATACGCAAGACTCTCTTCCTGTTACTCATCATGGCGGCCAGCGTTGCATTCGCAGCCTGTTCTGGCGGCTCTGACCAGCTGAAATGCGCGATGTTCCAGGTCTGCGACATGTTCGCCAACCTGCTTCCGATATTCGCGTTCGTGCTGTTCATTCTCGCCGGTGTCGCCTACGCAGTAGGCAACTTCTTCGGCGCGGAGACGAGGGCGAAGGCGATCGGATACGCGATGAACATGCTGACTGGCGCGATTATCGGCCTGATACTGTCGATAGTCATGCCGTCGATCCTGGGCGCTCTGATGCCCACGGGTGCAACGGCGATTACAGGGTGCGCTTCGTTCAAGCCGTCCTGCTGCTAAACATAAACGATTGGTGATACACTATGGCACTTTCGAAAAAAGAAGTTGGGCTGCTCGCGTTCGTAGCGGGCCTTTTCGTGGCTTTCTTCCTCGCGCTCGTGCAGCCGGGGGTGAGCCAGACGACCCAGATCATGGCGCTCGGCCTCCTCGGAGTCTCGATCGGATTGCTGAACATCGAGGTCAGGGAGATGGAGCTGTACATGGTCGCGTCAGTGGCGTTCGTGTTCTGCGCGTCAACGTTCGCGCAGACGCTCGACCAGCTGCCGGCGATCAGCGGGCTCCTCGAGAGGCTGCTCGCTAACCTCCTGTACATCGTAGTGCCGGGCGTCGTGCTCGTCTCGCTGAGGATTGTCTACGAGGCGTCCAAGCACCGCGAGTCGCTGCCGTCCCCATTGAGGACATGGAGGGCCGCGAGGCCGTCGCGCAAGGCAGCCAGGAAGCGCAGGAAGAGATAATTCTCCCCGCTTGCTGTTTCCTTCCTGTTTTCCTCTTTCTTTTGTTTCACGACGATGGGCCGAAGGCCTATCGAACCGTTCCATCCGGCCAAAAGAGCTTCCGCTGCAGCCCTGTGGGAAATAAAATCAGCGTGTAGATCTTACTCTGCGACCGGCGCGGTGCCGTGGACCTCGTCGACAGTGACGACGCGGTACGAGCCGGACAGCTTGATCCTAGCCCTGCGGAACGCTTCCTTCACGTGAGGAAGGTCCTCTGGCTGGATGCGGGCGGTGAAGATTATCGAGCCCGGATACATCCTGGCGGCCCGGTCGCTCGGCCTGCCCCAGGCGTGCTTCATTCCCTTCTGGATACGGTCGGCGCCGGCACCGAAGACCATCTTGATCTCTCGGATGACGTGGTGCGGCTGCACCCTGAGGAATAAGTGGTACTTGTTCGGGATCTTGGCCTCGAGGTACTTGTTCGCCGCCTGCCTCGACGCTTCCAGCGCGTTGTCCCTCACCTGTATCGGGCGGGTCGCGACGAGATCCACCCTCTTGGTGTAGTACCCCTTCTGGTTGCCCATGGTGGTGACCTGCACGGCGTTGTGCGGCATCGACTTGACGTAGGACTTCCTCGGCTTCTTCTTCGAGAAGCGCGACCACGCCTGCTTGTTTATCTCACGAACGATTCGTCCCGGTCTCAATCCCATGTATAACACCCGATATGAACATACGATGCCGATTCTACGACGTCAAATGCGCTTCATTGAGAAATTGATCAGCAGTGATGGGGGCAAAGCCCCCGTCGGCCCCATTGTCATTCTCGTCGGCCATTCTTCAAAAAGCTGTCATTTCTGTTCTGTTTAGTCAGAAAAAGTTTAAATACTCTCCCCTCAATTTTGATGCATAATATGTAGTATTAGATGGCTCAGGAAAGGCGATTCTGACTATATAGTATATATATTACAAAGACGTTGTACCCACAGCGGAAACAGGCAGTATCATGGGAGGTAATCCAGCTACGCGCGCCCGACGTGAACAGCGGGCCAATTCCATGCCGTTCCTCCAGCTATCGCTGTTTCTGTTCTTCATCCTCGCGTTCGGCACCGTCTTCGCCGCGGCCGTCGATAACTACGTCTGGGTCGCCAATTACGATTCTGGTACCGTATCTAAAGTTGATAAAACAACCAATAGTACAGTAGCAACAATCACCGTCGGAAATAATCCATTTGTGGTTGCAGTAGACGACAAATATGTCTGGGTGACGAACTTCGGCGGATGGGTGCCAAATACTGGCTCTCTGTCAAAGATCGACAAGACAACCCTGGATGTGACGACCATCAGCACCGGATCGAACCCATACGGGGTCGCGGTGGATGATAATTACGCCTGGGTCGCCGATGCCGCCAGCACCAAGGTGTACCAAATCAACAAGACATCAAATGACGTAACCTCATTTGACGTCGGAACAAATCCGGAAACGTATGGTGTTGCCGTAGATAAGGATTATTTGTGGATTACTAATACAGAGGACGCGTATCACTCACAACCAAGCATATACAAGATCAACAAGACGACTCATGATATAGTAGACACGATATACAACCCTTCAGGCTACACTATCAATATCGCAGTAGACGAACAATACGCCTGGGTACTTAACCATAACAATCCCCCTGAAGTGCTGAAGATCAATAAGAGCACAGATGCCATACTTTCGCACATTTATGTGGGGCCGTATCCGTTTCCGCTCGCAGTTGACGACAGATATGTCTGGGTAGCGAGGCTTGCTTCTCAGGGAGTATCGAAAATCGATCGTACTACCGATGCGGTGACTGATCTATCATTTCCATACACTGTGACTGGAGTTACCGCAGATGCGGATTATGCATGGGTTGCGACCAGCTCCGCGGTGTACAAGGTCAATAAGGCGGATGGTGCCATAGCGGCGACAATCACGGGATTCTCCGGTGCGAAGTTACAGGGAGACCCGACTGGTTATGCGTACGACAGGTTCTTCCCGCAAACGAGTCCGCCAGTTTGCGGCACGGGCTCGACGTCAGGTCTCGTCTCCTACTGGAGATTCGACGACGGAACAGGAACAGTCGCAGCGGACTCGTTCGGTACCAACGACGGCGCCCTTGTCAACAGCCCGGCGTGGGCGACGGGGAAGGTCGGCGGCGCGATACAGACTGGCACAGGAAACTACATTTCAGTTCCGTATGATCCGAGCCTCGACCTGACGGACGCGATCACAATGGAGGCATGGATCAACCCGGTCACTTTCCCTAACAACGGAATAATCTCGAAAGGATCATTCGATAATAGTGTCGGGGTCTATGCGTTGACCTATTGCGTCTCAATCAATGATGGCTCTCCATATGCGTGCTTTGACGGCAACTCCGTACTGGGGCAATGGCACCACATCGTCGGAACGTATGATCGCAGCAATCTGAAGATATACGTCGATGGATCATTGATCCAGACAACCCCAAGCACCGCCGCCATATCGACGGACGGCAACAACCTGATCATCGGCGGGTACTGGAGCCCTTCATACACGTTCAACGGTCTTATCGACGAGGTCGCCATCTACAACCGCTCATTGACCGAGTCGGAGATCCAAGAGCATTACGACGCAGGCCTCGGCGGCCTGGCATATTGTTCTCCGCCCCCGCCGCCAGTCTGCGGAACGAATTCCACTTCCAGTCTTATCTCCTATTGGAGGTTCGACGACGGGGCCGAGGCCATCGCGTCCGATTCCTTCGGAACAAACAATGGAAACCTTGTCAACGACCCGGCGTGGACGACGGGGAAGGTCGGCGGGGCGCTCAGCTTCGACGGCGCAAGCAATTACATCTCAATTCCAACTAGTTCTAGCCTGAACCCGACAGACGCAATCACCCTAGAAGCGTGGGCCAAGCTGAATTCCGACGGTTACAATGCCATACTATCCAACGACGGGGGTTCGCCGCTACGTTCGTACATCTGGTTCGGGAATTACGGCGGAGGACAGGGGAACGTCAACATCAACATGTGGACAACCGCTCAGCAGTACGATCTGACAAGCAACATCGCGCTTCCAACCGGCGAATGGAATCACTTGGCTGTGACATACGACGGGGCGAACGTGAGATTCTACAGAAACGGGCAGTTGGAGGATACGCGATCGGCGTCAGGCACAATAATGCCCGGATCCGAGTTCACGATCGGGGTCCAGAGAGATGGCGGAAACAGCTATCATTATCTGGATGGCGTCCTCGACGAGGTCGCGATCTACAACAGCTCATTGACCGCGTCGGAGATCCAAGCGCATTACAATGCGGGAATCGGCGGCCAGGGATACTGCAGCGATCCTGTTCCTGTGCTGGTCTCCGTGAATTTCACTTCCCCGACGCCCGAGAACGGCTCGGCGATCTCCACCGATCACGCTGATATAAACGCCACCATCAACCTGTTCA
>CABMEP010000038.1 GCA_902385155.1 uncultured archaeon
CCCTCAGTCTGATTCTCCTCGCTTTCACGAACAATTCCAACATAAACGGTACGAGCAGCAACGGCGCATACTTCTTCTCCAGCTCCGACAACACATTTACCAACAACAGCATCATCGGCACAGGCGACTATGGTGCGTCCCTCGTAGCCAGCTCCAGCAACACATTCGCAAACAACAACATCACCAGCATATACAACTTCGGCGCACACCTCGAATCCAGCTCTGGCAACACTTTCATCTCCAACCGCATTACCAGCACGGGCAGCGCTGGCGCGCATATCACTTCCGGTTCCAGCGACAACATCCTCTACAATAACATCATCAATGGTACTAATTCGGTTATTGCAGACAGCGATCCCAACCTCTGGAACACCACTCTCGACTGCGCCGAAGGATCAGGCCAGAACATCATCGGCGGCGACTGCATCGGCGGGAACTTCTATGCGACATCGAATGGGGTGGGGTTCTCCGAAGCGCAGACGAGCTGCATCGCCAATTCGAGCGGACTCTGCACCGTACCGTACGATATGAATGCGGACGGGCAAAATATCGATTCCTTCCCGTTGACCCCCCTGCCGCCGGCCATCGTCTGCAGCGCAATCGGCCCGTTCATCGAGAATGAGATCTATACGCTGACAAGTGATATCGTCTCCAATAACGTCTGCTTCACGATCACCGCTGACGATGTCACTCTTGACTGCGATGGCCATATGATAACTGCAGCTGGAAACGGGATCGACATAACTGGCCAGCATGCCACGATCAAGAACTGCAATATTGTCGCAGACGGATTCGGCATCTTTTTCAACGGGGCCAGCTACGGAACGATCGAGAACAATACAGCCAGCTCTAACGGTATTTTTGGAATCTATCTTACCTCAAGCTCCGACAACACATTCACAAACAACAACATCTCCAGCACAATCCACATCGGCGCGTACATCGAATCCAGCTCCGGCAACACTTTCATCTCCAATACGATCAGCGGTATATCTCGGGGTATATCCCTCTACGCAAATTCCAATAGCAATACGTTTATTTCTAATACAATCAGCGGTTGGGATGGTGGTATATATTTCAACAGTTGTGGTGACGATTGGCTTGGTTGTATGTTTTCCCCACCCGGCCCGAGCGGCACTGACAATACATTCTACGACAACCTCATTAACGGCACATCTCCTGTGTTTTTTGAGGACAATTATCCTAACATTTGGAACACCACTCTCCACAGCGGAACGAACATTATGGGTGGAGACTGGATCGGAGGCAATTGCTACGTCACCCCTGCTGGCGACGGATTCTCTGAGACATGCACTGACTCATCTCCACTGGATGGGGTATGCGACTCAGCGTACAATGTATCCGAAGACGGCACCAACGTGGACAGACACCCAATCGCTGTCTACGTGAATTCGAATTCGCCTCCGACAGTCGGAATAGATCTTCCCTCAGATGGGATGACATTGACGAGCAGGACGATCACCGTGACGGGCACAGCGAATGACACCAACCTTGACCATGTCAACATCTCGATCTACCGGGGGGGCACGCTTGTGGATTCCGGCACGTCTTCGTCATCCCCATTCAGCGTGACATTGGTTGTATCATCGGACGGCGCATACACCATAACCGCGACAGCGTATGATTCCGAGAACCTCAATGCCGGCGATTCCATCATAGTCACGGTGTCCACGTCAATCTTCACGCCGCCATCATCCTCATCATCCTGCTTGCCGAACTGGCAATGCACCAACTGGAGCGAATGCGACTTCCTCGGGACGCAGGCAAGGACATGCGCCGATGCGAATGCATGCGGCGCGTTGACAGGCAAGCCGTTGGAGAGTAAGCTCTGTGGGGTTCCTGAACCGACTGTGTGCGAGTCGAGCTGGACATGCAGCGCGTATGGAACATGCGCTCAAGATGGAACGCAGACCAGGATCTGCACTGACACAAACGCATGCACCAATGCCACGAATATCCCGAACCAGACCATGAAATGCTTCTACATATCATCAGAATTCATCCCGACCGCAGGAAGGGAGAAGACCGCGGCGGAGACCGCGCAGGCCAAGATCGGCGCTGCGAACGACGCCCTAGATAGGGGCGATATGGACGCCGCCATCGCATTGTTGAAGGAAGCGGTGAACAGCGCGGATGAGATAATTTCGACTGCACCGACAGAGAAGAATGCCATGATCACAGGCATGTTGCTCGATGCAGTCCTGAACAGTTCCTCCCGCCTGATCCCGAACGGCGCTCACGCTGGCGCCACTGAAGTGATACTGATGGTGTCCGACACGAACAACAAGATAGTGGTGGCGGACAGCTCCATCGCCAGCGGTATCGTGATGGGTGTCATCGGACAGGGAGACGCTCTCATAGACAATGGGAGCGTTGATGACGGCGCGAAGGTGCTCTCATCCGCCCAGGCCACCGCGGGAAGGATCGTCTCGAACACACTGGACGCGCTTGACGAATTGACATTGCTGAACTTCGATCCAGCAGAAGCGCTCGGATTTGATGTGTTGGGAGTGACCTCATCAGGCGCGTATGTTACAGAATCCAAATCCGCGGAAGCGGGCCGCATCATAGCAGATGCGATCGCATTAACGGATACCGACATGAAGAAGAAAGGCCTCTCGGATGGAGAGAAACTGACCAAGGAAGCTCTCTCGGCATTGCCTGAGATAAGGAAAGCGACAGTGAAGAGCGCGACAACGCAGACCACCGCGCAGCTGGCGGACTCATTGCTCGCCCAGGCGACCACAGATGGCGCGAAGGCGGCGATAAATGACATCAAGTCCAAGATCGCGGCGGACGGCAGCGTGGATGTCCAGAAGGACCTCTCAGTGTTCAAGGTGACGAACAGGGAGACGACGGACAAGCGGGTCGACCGCTCACTGATGAAGATAATTCTGATCTCGCCGAAGCAGCTGAAAAACCTTACGGTCATTGAGTACGTCCCGAAGTCAGTCGCTCCGTCCGCAAGCGGCATCATATCCGCAGGGACGCAGCCGGCCATTCTCCAATCCGATCCGGTCATCTCATGGGCATTCGATTTCACCACATTCGATGAGATGAAGAACATCTACTACATAGTCGACGGGAGCATGAGCGACCTAAACACCATCACTGCCGCTGCCGGAGAGCCATCGACCGCGTTCATCCTGAGCCCGCCTTCGTACATATGGTTCAACTTCCCTGCGAGGACACTGGCCCTGAGATTGGGCATCGCAGTGGCATTAGGAATAATCATACTGTTCTTCCTGAACCGCGGAAGGATGGACAAGAACCTGATCGACAGGATAGAGGAAGAGATGGCGAAGGCGGAAGAGGCAGAGACCGAAATCCCATTCGAGAAGATCTGGGAAGAGGCCAGGGCGCCAGCGGAAGAGACAGGCAGCAAAATCTGACGGGAAGAAGCCGAAGAGCCAAGCCTAGTGTTAAGCGAGAGGCAGGGCCGCACCTGCAAGGTTAAAAAGCTGTCCGACGATACTTTTCACAGTGCGTTCAGTGACGAATGTTCATTCTAGGTGTTCAATTTGGCAACGAAAATCGAGGTATTGACCCAGGCCACCATAGAGAAGGGCGGCGTCCTGGCCATGCTGTATTTCGACATGCACGGGTCCGACAAGGAGAAGCTGGAGAACCTCCTCGTGGACCTGGCGAACAGGCTCAACGGCGAGAAGGGGGTCGTCTACTCCGTGGGCGAGATCGACCGCGCGATACAGTTCGGCGACAAGTACTCCGCCGCGGCCAAGGTCACTGTCCTGACGAGCAGCTTCTCCGTGCTCTCGCGCATCTGCGATAACTTCGGTCCTATCGGCATAGAGATACTGAAGCCGAACGAGATCCATCTCTCCATACCGGACGCCCAGCAGGTGCTCTTCGACCACGTCAAGATGATGTCCGACCTCCTCCGTGAGATGATCGAGAAGACGATGACCCCGGAGGAGAGGAAGAAGCTCGGGAAGCTCATGGAGGCGCGCGCCGAGCTCGGCAAGGACCTGCTCAAGAAGGGGGACAGCGCGCCTATTCCGAAGAAGGACGGAAAGAAGTGAATCGTTCATCAGCTCTGACGTGATAAAATGGCGCTCAAGGGAAACACCGTTCCGACCGGCATACCTGGATTCGACGAGATGCTAGGCGGCGGATTCCCGAAGGGCAGCGTCATCACGGTCTCCGGAGACACCGGCGCAGGAAAGTCGATATTCGCTTCCCAGTTCCTCTACAGCGGCCTCACCAAGTTCAGCGAGCCCGGATTCTACATCTCATTCGACGAGCGCAAGAGGCTCATGTACAGAAACCTCGCCAAATTCGGCTGGAACTTCTCGGCCTACGAGGCGCAGAAGAAGTTCATATTCATAGAGTTCCCAATCCACGAGGCGAGCCAGTTCATCGCCCAGGAGAACACGATGTTCAACTTCATCGTGGAGATGGGGATAGAGCGCGTCGTCATAGACCCGATCACCCCTCTCGCCATGATACACCCGGACGAGCAGAAGCGCAGGCAGGAGCTCATGAAGCTGATCAACACCCTGCGCAGCTGGGGCACCACCACGCTCCTCGTCGCGGAGAGCGAGGACGAGAAGGACATCGCGGGGATCGGCGCTCTCTCCGACGGGATAATCAAGCTGCGCAACATAGACAGGCACAGCTACAAGATCCGCGCTGTCGACATAGTGAAGATGCGCGGCGCGGAGCATGCGCAGAAGGTCTGCCCGTTCAAGATCACGAAGTCGGGGATCGAAGTGTACCCGCACCAGTTCGTCTACGAAGAGTAATCGCATCAGATATCGGGTTTGGTTCTCATGACGCACATTGATCCCTTTGACGTATCCGACGAGCAGGAGATAGACTACCAGCGGCTGGTGAAGGAATTCGGGACGCAGCCTATTTCCTCTGTCAAGGACCTGCCTGACTACAAGGCGTTCCGCAGGGGATTCGTGTTCTCCCACCGCGACTTTGACAAGTTCATCGCGGCGGCCAAGGCGAAGAAGAGGGTATCCATACTCACAGGCGTCAACGCGTCAGGCTCTCTGCACCTCGGCCACAAATGGACTCTTGACTTGGTGATCGCCCTCCAGAAGGTGTACGGCATCCCGGTCGTGCTCACCATATCCGATGACGAGGCGTACGTCACGGGCAAGGTGAAGGACCAGGCCGAGGCGCTGAAGAACGCCAGGCTCATCGCCGCCCAGCTCGTGGCGCTCGGATTCGACATGTCCAAGACCAAGATACTCATACACCAGCAGTACACCAGGATCTACAACCTCGCTGTGAAGCTGTCCACCCGCTGCACGCTGAACGAGATCAAGGCGATATACGGGTTCGACATGAGCAAGAACCCGGGCCAGTGGTTCTACCCCATTGTCCAGGCAGCGGACATACTGCTGCCTCAGGAGATGGACGGCCCGCACAACGTGCTCGTCCCCATCGCCATCGACCAGGATCCGCACCTCAGGCTCGCCCGCGACATCGCGGACAAGGTCGGCTACGTCAAGCCGTCCGTGGTGCACATGAGGTTCCTCCGCGGCCTGAAGGGCGGGAGCAAGATGTCCAAGTCCAAGCCGGGCAGTGCCATATTCCTTGACGAGAAGCCGGAAACCGCAGCCAAGCTCTGCAACCAGGCGCTCACAGGCGGCCAATCCACGGTGGAGGAGCAGCGCAGATTGGGCGGTGATCCCGAGAAGTCGGTCGTAATCGAGTACCTGGGCGCTCATTTCATCGAGGATGACAAGGAATTGGATAAACTGAAGGCCGACTACCGGGCCGGAAAGCTGCTTGACGGGGAAGTCAAGAAGATGCTGGCCGACAGCGTCAAGAAGTACCTGATCGACTTCCAGGCGCGCGTGAAGCTCGCCGAGAAGGATATCGACAAGTACCTGATGAAATGATTTTATCGTGTTGAGTTCAGACGTCGACCAGCACGTCGTCCTTCTCCATTTTGGTCTTGTACACAGCCACAGGCTTGGCGGCGGGGCCCTGCTTCACCGCGCCCGTCCTCAAGTCGAATATGGAGTGGTGCCAGGGGCAGTCCACGCAGAAATCCTTCAGCGTTCCGTTGGCGAGGGGCCCGCCCGCATGGGTGCATTTCGCGTCCGTCGCGAAGAACTTCCCGCCCACATTGAACAGCGCGATCTCCTTGCCGTTGACGGACACCTTCCTGCCTTTCCCTTCCGGGACATCCTTCTTCGCAGCCGCTTTCGTGAACGCCATATGACCACCAGTCCGCTTTGAGAGGCATGATTTATTAGCCTGACGTGAGGCTATCTGTCATGGACTTCGGCGAAGTGAAGGAAGGATCAGCGAGGGTGAGGACCGCAGAGAACGCGTTCTACAACCCGCACATGGAGTTCTCCAGGGATTTCTCTTCCCTAGCGGTCGCCGCGTTGGACGGCGCGCTTCCGGACGGAGCCAAGCTGAGGATATGCGACGGCATGTCCGCCACAGGGATACGGGGAATACGCTACGCGATAGAGAACAGGAACGTGGAGGCGGTGACATTCGTTGACATGGACAAGGCCGCGTGCGAGCTGACGGCGGAGAACGCCAAGGCTAACGGCCTCCAGGATTTCGCGGCGCTCTCCAGCGAGCCTGAAAAGAAGTCGACAGTCCAAGGGGGGGCCGACGGGGGCAGAGCCCCCATCTTCAGGGTGGTGGAGGACGACATCAACCATCATCTCTACCGCGGCGGCGAGAAGTTCAATTTCGTGGAACTGGATCCGTTCGGATCCCCTGTGCCGTTCATCCGTTCCGCCCTGCTGAACCTGAGGGCGTCCAAGCACGGATTCCTCTCGGTGACGGCGACGGACACCGCGGTCCTCTGCGGGGCGCACCAGAAGGCATGCATAATCAATTACGGCGCGCGTCCGCTGCACACGTATTTCTGCCATGAGGCCGCGGTCCGTGTACTGGCCGGCCATGTCGTCCAGGTCGCTGCCGCGATGCATCTCGGCATCAGGCCGCTGTTCCTGCTGTCCAAGCGGCACTATGTCAAAGGGATATTCGAGGTCAGCAAGTCGGCGTCCGCCGCCTACGATTCCATGATGCGGCTCGGCTACGTCTCATTCTGCCCGAAATGCCTGGCCATCAAGACGATGACAAAGCCCATGCTGCCATCAATATGCGAGTCGTGCGGTGCGGGCGGGACGGGGGCCGACGGGGGCAGCGCCCCCATCTGGGGCGGGCCGATGTGGCTTGGCGAGCTGCACGACAAGGGCGTCCTGGAGAGGATGCAGCAGGCGAACTCGGAACGCCGGTATGGCAACAGGGTGGAGATCGCGAACACGCTCCTATTGATGCGGCAGGAGATGGGCATGCCCGCCTTCTACTACGACATGCATGCGGTCGCGGACCACTTCAGGGCGATGCCGAAGCCTTTCGACCGCATCGTGGCCGCATTGCAGGACAAGGGATACACGGTCTCCAGGACGCACTTCAACGGCCTGGCGATAAAGACCAACGCGCCCGCGAAGGACGTGGCTGACGCTATCACCATCCAATAAACAAAGAAAAAAAAGAAACTGAAAAGAGAAATCCGAGGCCGCCGTTTTTTCCTCAGGAACTCACAGGTCTACCTTCAGGCCGAGCTCGTCCTTGAGCTCGCGGTACCTGTTCCTGATGGTGACTTCCGTCACGCCCGCGACCTCAGCGACTTCCTTCTGGGTCCTGCGCTCGCCGACCATCGCGGATGCGATGTATACCGCGGCCGCAGCGACACCGGTCGGTCCCCTTCCGGAGACGAGGCCCTTGCTGATCGCCTTCTGGAGCAGCTTGACGGCGAGCTCCTGCACCTTCCCGCTCAGCTTGAGCGCCGCAACGAACCTGGCGATGTATTCCCTCGGGTCGGTGAGGGGCACCTTCATGCCGAGCTCGTGCATCACGAACCTGTAGGTGCGGCCGATCTCCTTCTTCTCGACTCCCGCGATGTCAGCGATCTCGTCGAGGGTCCTCGGGATCCCGTAATCCCTGCAGACGGCATAGATGATGGCGGCCACGACAGACTCGATGAGCCTGCCCCTGATGAGGCCTTTCTCCACCGTCTTCCTGTATAGCAGCGCCGCGGACTCCTGCAGCGACTCGGACAGGCCGAGGTAGGAGGCGATCCTGGACAGCTCGCTCAGGGCGATCGCCAGGTTCCTCTCCATCGAAGTGGAGACGGACGCTCTCTTGTGCCACTTCCTCATCCTGTAGAACTGGGCCTGCTTCTTGGAGCTGATCTTGACGCCCCTGATGTCCCTGTTGTACTGGTCGATCTCCGTGACAAGACCCTTGTTGGGCCTGGTGAACTTGATCGGAGCGCCTCCTCTCGCGCGCTTCTCCCTCTGCTCGCTGTCGAACGCCCTCCATTCCGGACCGGAGTCGAACATGTTCTCAGCCACGACGAAGCCGCAGCTTCCGCAGACTACCTCTCCTCTCTCGTAATCGCGAATAAGCTTCTCGTTCCCGCATTCTGGACACTTCTCTTTAGCCATTTTGACACCTCGAAAAATCAAGTCTTTTAATCCCTTGTTCCATGCTTTTCTTCGCTTCGCGCAGCCGGTTTTCCCGTCGGAGACGGAAGAAGGCTTTTAAGGGTGATTAAAAAGCCTATATAAACTTTAAACCGGCAAAAGACGCATCCCAAGCACTACACTCGCACGCTTATCCTTTATAAATGTTTCGCTATCTCAGGCCCCGCCATCCTCTGTCGCGGCCTGAAAACGCGGGCTCCAGCCTTTAAATATCCTCACCGAGAAACCTGTGCAGTGGGGATATGAAGATCAAGGACGGGCACATCTACGCTTATTATTCATTCGACGTGGCGAGCGAGCTCGAGCTGGAGAAGCTGGAGAAGGTCTTCGGCAAGAAGCCGGTGGAGTCCCAGATCACCTACACCAGGATGACCCCCAAGTACATGAAGTACGCCCAGCCGCCCTACCTGGTCAACCTGGGCGAGAGGCAGATCGAGCTCTCTCCGGGCGCGAAGCAGGCGTTCAACGTCACCGCCAAGCTGTACGACTTCGGCGTCGTCAGCATCAGGCTGTCCATGAAGTTCAGCGGCGAGATGGACGAGCTGGCCAGACTCAGCGAACTGCTGATTGAGAACAAGGAGGCCGAGAAGGAGGTCACCAGGCAGATGGAGCGCATCAAGAAGGAGATCTCCGACGTGCTGGTGAAGCCGGTCGAGCAGCCGACGTTCGAGGACTACATCATATTCTACGTCAAGGAGTTCGAGAAGCGCGTGCCGGTAAAGGACCTCGTGGACAAGAGCGCCCACAAGATCGCCGCCATCCTCAGGTCCGAGACAGAGGAGCTGAACGAGGAGCAGGTCAAGGACACGCTGAAGACGTCGGTGTCGTACTTCACGGACGACGTCGTCTTCGTCGACTGGAACGCCGCGTTCATATACGACCCGCGCGACGCGGTCGACACGTTAGAGGTGCTGGAGTACGCCAACATCGAGCTCCTGGAGCTCAGGACGTACGACGAGCTGCTGGACACGGAGATCGAGAAGGCGTACGACAGGATGGCCGCCGCCAAGACGAGGCCATGGTACCGCATCGGCATAGAGCCTTTCTCCCCGACGCTCGACAGGCTCGAGGAGGTCAGGCTCGACATCACCCAGGTGATGGAGAAGGTGGAGAACGCGCTCAAGCTCGTGGGCGACCCGTACCTCGCGAAGGTCTACCGCGCGGCCTCAGAGAGCTTCTGGCTCAGCGAGTGGAAGGCTGGCCTGAAGGACAAGCTGGACATCATGGAGGACTTCTACGACACGCTCGTGAATCGTATACAGACATCCAGGTTCCTTGTGCTGGACACCACGATCGTCATACTCATCGTGCTTGAGATAGTGCTGCTGTTCGTCCCCGGCGCGAACTGATCCAGGAGGAAAAATCCTTTTTTTACGGACAGGTCCGGCATCAGCCCTTGCCGACGAGGCTCTGCGTGACGACGATCAGGCCTATTCCGACGATCAGCATGATCAGCTGCATCAGCGACTTGCGCTTGTCCAGCTCCTTCTGCAGCTCGGGCACCAGGTCGGCGCCGGCGATGTAGATGAAGTGGCCTGCGGCGAACGGCAGCAGCACCGCGGACAATCCCTGGAAGCTCGAGGACAGCATGAACACTGTGATCGCCCCGAGGAACGCCGTCAGCGCGGAGAGGAAGTTGAACGACAGGGCGTTCAGCCTGCTGAGCCCCCCGTAGATGAGCACCCCGAAGTCCCCGATCTCCTGGGGTATCTCGTGCATGATGACCGCTATCGTGGTGATGACGCCGAGGCTCGGGTCGGCGATGTAGGCCGTCGCTATGACCATCCCGTCGACGAAGTTGTGTATCCCGTCCCCCATGAGGTTGAGGTAAGGAAGGGCCCTCCTGCGGTGCGCGGGGTTCTTGCATACCGGATACTCATGGCAGTGGTACCATAGCAGGAACTTCTCCATCACGAAGAACACCAGGAATCCCGTGAGGGTCAGCATCATCGCGTTCTGGACGCCTGCGAGGTCTATCGCCTCCGGCAGCAGGTCCAGGAACGCCGCTCCGAGAAGCCCTCCCGCGGACAGGCTGATGAGCAGGAACAGCACGCCGTTCAGCGTCTTCGGCTTGACCGCCAGCGCTATCACTCCGATCAGCGACACGAGGCTGACGATGAAGACCGATACGAGCGTCTCTACTATGACCATGCCTCGGTCTTGCATCCCGAGTTTTAAAAATCAGCCGGTCCGCCTTCCTCCGGATGCGTTTTTGGGGCTCAGAACGTCTCGCAGGCGATGTTCCTGTGGATGATCGTCCTGTCGCCGATCCTCGCGCCGGGGACGAAATCGAGGAACGCGTGCTCCGCCTGCCCTACTTCCGTGCCAATCACGCCGATTCTTTCCAGCCGCTTGCCCGTCTTCGACCTCAGCAGCGCGGTGTTGGTCATCAGCAGCCTTCCCGCTTTGTTCCGCTCGACGATGTCGAGGATCTCCCCTGTCCGCGCGAGGCACAGCCGTATCTGCGACGCGGTCGTCTTCGTCGCCCTCACGCGGTCGTTGTGCTCTCCGAGGAAGTATTCCCTGCAGTCCCTCTTCCTGTACACGACCGCGCCGTACGCCTTCGGTATCGCCTCTGCGAGGAGGAGGTGCATGCCCTGGGTCGGCCGCCCCATGTCCTTCGCGAACAGGAACCACTCGTCCATCTGGTCCTCGCTGAGCTGTATCACGGAGCAGCCGCCTATCCCGTAGACCGACATGAGCCTCAGCTGCCTGCTGGCGCGGAGGATGGTCTCGTCCTGCGTCTGCATGTCCCTCAGCCAGACCGGCTTGAGGGTATGGCCGCACGGATCGAACCGTTCCTCGCCGCCCTTCCGCTCCGGCTGTCCGAAAACGCTCATTGCGGTATATCCCGTCCCCATTATTTAATCCTTCCCGCCCCGTCGTGGGCGCAACCCTTTTCTAGCCTGCGGAGCAATGATTCGCGGTGGGATAATCATGGACGGAGAGTCAGACGACAGGCATCCTGGGCTGCATTCGGAGCAGAGGTGGCATCCGTCCTGGGCGCCGTTTCGCGGGATGGGATGGGACGAATTCTCCGGCATGGAGGCCTCCGAGAAGGTGCCGCTGTTCACGAGGGACGGCAGGATCTACGACTGCCTCTTCGCGCAGCAGTTCGACAGGCGGCTGCTCGACAGGCTGTGCCGGGTCGCCGACAAGCTCAGGTCGATCACGAAGACGAGGGACGGCGACATGTTCGTCGGCTCGCTCCTCTTCGACAAGCGCGCCATATTGGTGTTCAACCAGCCGTCCAGCAGGACGTTCCTCTCGTTCCAGAACGCCTGCCACATCCTCGGCATGAAGACATCGGAGATCAGGGACGTCTCCACATCGTCGTTCGCGAAGGGCGAGTCGGACAACGATTCTGTGAGGACGTTCTCGAGCTACGTCCATCTCATGATCATGAGGATGAAGGAGCCCGGCCTCGTCGAGAAGACCGCCTGGCATCTCAACAGCGGCACGAACCGGCCGGTGCCGGTGATCAACGCGGGATCGGGGACGGACCAGCACCCGACGCAGGCGCTGCTCGACGTCTACACGATGGAGCGCTGCCTCGAGGGCGGGATAGACGGCAAGTGCATAGTCATGGTCGGGGACCTGAAGCGTGGAAGGACGGTGAGGTCGCTCTCCTACATGATGAGGAACTACAAGGGCGTCAGCATCACGTACGTCTCTCCGGAGCAGTTCAGGATGGGGAAGGACATACTGGATTTCCTCGACAGGCACGGCATCAAGTACAGCGAGACGGACGACTTCTAGGCGGCGATCCGCGGCGCGGATGTGGTCTACATGACGCGCATCCAGGACGAGCACGACAAGTCCGGCGAATCGAAAGCCGTCGACACGTCGAAGTTCAAGTTCCGGCCGCAGCACCTCGGCATGATCAAGCCGACATGCATAATCATGCACCCTCTCCCGCGCAGGGACGAGATCCACGTTGACGTGGACAACGACGAGCGCGCGGTGTACTGGAGGCAGGAGAGGAACGGCATGTGGATGAGGGCGTCGCTCATAGCGCACATCTTCGGGGCGGATGGCCGCATACTCGACTACGCCGCCGTCGGGTGACGATAGAAAGGTTTAAATATAAGAAAATGCCTAATTATGTCATGAAAATGACGCACGTCACCCTTGCAGCTGCCATGGCCATAAGCTCCATCGGCGGGTTCGCGGCGAAGGATGTCGCAGCGGAGGATTTCTGCAGCGGCAAGTCGGGCTTCTATTCGTTCTCGGTCTCGGAAGGCGAGGCGTGCCCGGGTGAGAGGTTCGGCAAGCGCATCTGCAGCGTCGACTGCTCCAAGACGGCGGCGAAGAGGCGCGTCAGCAAGGAGAGGCTGGAGCGCAAGCTGAACCGGGCGCCCAAGCCGAAGATCGGCAGGATATACTCATACTCGGAAGCGAAGAAGCTCAGCGCGTCCTGGAACGACGAGAAGATCGAGAAGCTGATCATAGAGATGGACGGCAAGCTGAACAGCGACGAGAGGCACGTCATCCGGGGGGCGCTCAAGAAGTGGCCCATGGTCAAGTTCTATTCGAAGCAGATCGGCGTCGACCCCAGGCTCGTGTATCTCACATTCATAACGGAGTCCCGCTGGGTGCAGGCCAAGGGCCATTCGGGCGAGAAGTCGATCGCCCAGCTGATGCCGGGCACCGCCGCGGAGCTCCTGAAGGCCTACGGCGGGAAGGACAAGTATTACGACCGCTCCAAGAAGTGGCACGAGGGAGACAACCCGCTGATACTCTCCATATACTACCTCCGCGACGCCGTGAGCGCGACCGGATGCGAAGACATACCGTTCGACCAGCTCACTGCGCAGCAGCTCCTGTACATCTATCACTTCTACAATAAGGGGACCACCAACTACGAGCCGACATGGCAGCAGAGCAATTTCGCGAACTCCGCGATGAACCTCATGTGGACGTACAAGTTCGTGGAGAACCAGCACGCGATCAGCTCGAGCACGCTCTACGCCATCGTCCAGAAGCTGACGGGGGAGCACGACAGGGCGAAAGAGAAGGAGCTCAAGCCTTCCGCAAAGGAGGCCCCGAAGCCGGTTGCCGCGAAGAAGACGGCGAAAGACGAGATAAGCGCCAGCACCAACGTCATCCCGCACACTTATTTCATAACGCAGGAGCAGGCCAGGACGGCCACCGAGGCGAAGGCGGCCAAGGCCGCCGCGGTTCCGAGGGCAGCGGCCACTGTCGCGAACGCCAGCAAGACGGTTCCGAAGAAGGCCGAGGTCAAGGCCGAGACGATCATCGTCAAGGCGGTCGAGAGGAAGGCCGAGGCGAAGAAGGAAGCAGCCCCCAAGCCGGAAGTCATGGTCGCCCGGGTGTCGAAGCAGGCGAATCCGTTCGACGCCGAGATACAGCGCGTGAAGAGGGAGCAGGCCCAGCTGATAGCGAGGATCAACGAGCTCAGGCGGATCGCCAGCAAGTGAGTCCGCATCCCGATCAGGCGTTCCGGTGATGGGCGGATCAGACGATTTTCCCGATTCAGTTGGTTTTTTTATACCTGTCCAGCGCAGCATTATCATGGCACAGGGATCGCGGCAGGAGCACGGTCAAGCGGACGGGAGCGTCAATTCCCCGGCAAAGAAGCGGATCGTGAGCCGTCCGTTCATCGATGAGCCCCAGTTCCTGGTGCATTATGCCCCTCTGGCTGAGAAGATGCTCAATCTCGCGTTCTCTACGGACATTCCGGACAATCACCTCAGCGCCTTCGCTGTCAGGGCCGCGGGCCACACCGCGCAAGAGACCGCGGAGATAGAGTCCGCGGGCGAAGCGACCGTCAAGAAGTGGGAACGGAAGCTGCTGCAAGAGCTTTCGCTAGCCGATCCATCGCTGGTCGCGTCGTATCGCGAGTTGCGCCATACGAAGCAGTCCGAGAAGGAGCGGCGCTCCAGGAAGATCGCGCACGACGCCGAGCCGGCCATCGAGGAACGGCGCAGGAAGAAGGCGAGGGACTACTACTTCAACCATAAGAAATCGCTGAGGGAATGGTCGAGGAAACACGCTCATGCCTATATGCAGCGGCCGGGGGTGAGGGAGCGGTACGCCCAGCATTCCAGAAATTCGAGGATTCGTGCGAAGGAATGCCGATCGTACGCGAATATGCTCGGCCATCCCGACCCGTCCAATCGCGCCGAGGCGGCCATGGCGATCGGAGCGAGGAGATACAAAGGGCATTTCGAGAAGCTGAGGCGGATGCTGCTCTCAGATCCGGAATCCTTTGTGAGATGCGAGGCCGCGTGGGCCCTCGGGGAGACACGGGAATGGAGAGCGGTCAACATTCTGGTACGGGCGGCCGAATCCGCGCACAGGTCGGAGAACGCTCCGTTGCTCTGCTCTGCACTCATGGCTCTCGGCAAGCTCGGCCTTCCAGAGGCGAAAGAGGCCGTCCGCTCCCATCTGGGCAGCCGTGACGAGGCGGTCAGGTCCGCCGCCATCAGGGCATTGGCATGGAAATGGAAGAAGACGAGGAGCGGTTGAGTTCCCTGCGCCTCTGCGACCATCAATTCGCCGTATAATCGTATTTCCAGTCGGTCGGCTTCGCGCCGCCTTTTCTGGTCGTCTTCAGCG
>CABMEP010000039.1 GCA_902385155.1 uncultured archaeon
ACATTCTTTCCAAAACCACTTCCTACATTTGAATTACTTCTTTGTTTGTCGATTTCACTTAGGTTTTTTAGCCGTGAATTCGCCCAGTCTCCAATAGGAACCATAACTTCGTCTTGATACATGTTAAACTGCTTTTGTTTGTTGAACTGGAGGCATCGTTCCCACGCGTCTCTAAATCTATTCGGCCATTTCCCAGGGTGAGTGTTCCGCTTATGCCAAATGTATTCTTCTGTCCATAACCAACCTTGTTTTCTAAGTTCTTTTATAAGATTGATAACATAGGTATGCCGTTCACTATCTACGACTTTTTCTTTTATGTTAAGAATGAATGTACCTGTAGGTTTCAATACTCTTAGAAATTCCTTTGAACGAGGTAAAAACCATTCAACGTATTGATCTGGATGGATTCCACCATATGTATCTTTCCTACTGTCTGCATAGGGCGGAGATGTCACTATTAAATCAAATGTATCAGATGGAACATCAGATAGAATGTCCTTGCAGTCACCAATGACGTATCTATTCTCAACGGCTTCCATACAATCTCCATTCTCGTTTGACCCTCTTAAATATTATGGAGGTTGATTTCGTGTGATCGTACGCCACGTCAACCCTTAACTAGGAAGTAAACATATCTGCCGCGTCTTTCTTGTATGATTACTCCTTTCTTTAGCATATTGAGCAGATGGACAACGGCATTAATCCTCTTCTCTTTGCTTCCATATACAATTTCAGCAACACCTTCAGCAGTGAAGCCCTCTTTATTCTTCTGAATAACCATGTAGATCTCAGTCTCCTTTTCTGATAGCGAAGGCAGTACCTTAAGCATGAACTGCTGTTCTTCTTTCTGGCGGTACGTTTCAATCGTTTGATTCATCAAGCTCTTACTAATAGTTTTAACGTGCTCTTCACACATATTGTGATACGATTCAGCACATAACCGTATGAATTCCAATGGGTTTCCTTTTGCAGAAAGTGCTGCAGAATCTAATGCTGCCTTTTCAAAAGGTATAACGTCGGCAATCCAATTGATTGGACGATTCGGATTTATGCCTCTGCTGATCAATAATCGTGTACGCATGATACTAACGCAGTCATCTAACGCAAGTCCGTTGACCCTTTGAATGAAAGAATCTTTTGAGATTATATTCCCAAGTTGGTCTGATTCAAACTTCTTAATCGGCATCAATATTACACCAATTATCCTCGTGTTATCGATAAGATCGTTCATCAGGGCAAATGATTCTGTATTCTCCATTAAGAGATGAAAATCATCTAAGATTAGAATAATATGTTCTTTCGATTGCATTTTGTCAATTATTTTTTTATAGACTTCAATAAGTACTTTTCTTCTGCCGTTGGGCGTATCCAACTCTTTTTTCTTTTCTTCATCATTTAATTTTGCGAAGGAAGGACATATCTCGCTCAACGTTTCAGACGGCTGATTCAATAACGCCAACTTTAGACCTTCTTTCTGAAGCGAATCACTGAATTTAGTTATATGAGTAAAGTAAGAGATATAACCGCTCTTTTTTTCATCGACTTTTTCTCTCTTGCTTTTTTCCATCGACCCGAAATAGAAATGAATGAGTCCAAGTAGTACATGACTAGCTAAAATCTCCTCTTTCAGTGCATATTCTACTTTGTGAACATCAATGTAATGCAAAAACGTGTATCGCTCAGCTAGATTCCTAATGAATATTGTCAGTGAACTTTTTCCTACCCCCGGCTCGCCAAGTATTATGATCTTCTTCTTTTCGCCTCTGATGCAACGAAACAAATACTCAGTAAGTAGTTCTCCATCTGGTCCTCTATCAACTAACAGTTCGTTGCGTGAAACCATTCGTTCTGAGAATACGATCTCGCCGATAGATAAATCCGGGCTTTGTGCCTCTAGCAATCTGGCAAATTTTTTTTCGGAAAGCTCAAGAGAATTGTTCATAGCCACTCACCTTACTTTTGTATAACATGATATAACAACTACCTAAAAGCTTTTAAATGTTACTGGAGAAGCATACCACGTATGTTGCATAACACGCTCATTACATAGTAATTGAGACGCTGTTATTCGACGTTACGGTGGTGATAACAGAACCGATGAAGGGGCGGGAAGCGCCGACATTTCCAAGGCCACACGCTTCCCCGCGCCCCCAACAGGCAAACATAATCTGGAAATGGAAGGATGACAAAGAGGAGATGAAGCTTCCGCAGAAACAACGGATCTCCCGCCCGATGAACGGATCATGAGCCGCAAGGGTCCAGTCCATTTTTTCTCATCATTCCAATTAACATACGCATGTTGATACTTTAAGTTATCTTTTCTTACTCTTCCTCGGTTTATTCCAGTAAGGGCTTTTACACTTCGGGCACACTCGCGGTTCTTCATTTCCCCTCGGCAACCATTCATGGCCACAGCGCTCGCATCTGTACCCAGATAATGTAACTTTAGCCATATACTTTTCGTATATTACCAATAGGTATATAAAGATATAAGTATATACTTAATAGTATATTATTATAGAGTAGTGATATTGATGATTGAACCGACGTGTTGTACGTATTGTGGCTCCGCCGACATCAAGAAGTACGGTGTGAAGCGCTATAGGACCCGCACTGCTCAGCGCTATCACTGCGATTCCTGCGGACGAGCGTGGCAGGTCGTGACAAGCGCGGCTCTGACGGAGTTCGAATCGTCCATTCCTGAGATCAATAGTGGTCCACAGACTATCGACTGGCCGAGCTACAATGAAGCCCAGATGCAGGAGAAGCTACGCTTTCTTGAGATCCTCTCCGACCTGTGTTCTTACGTCCCGGATGAGGAAACAGGACAAGTCGGCAGGCCGAGGGCAAGCCTCAGCGAAATGACCTTCTGCATGGTAGCAAAGCTCTATGAAGGCCTGTCTTCAAGACGCGTCTCTTCGGACTTGGAACTCGCCAGGAAAGCAGGACACATAGACAAAGTGCCTCATTTCAACACGCTGCTGAAGTATTTCAACGATACAAGGATGGGGCCCGTCCTTGAGTCCCTAATAAGACTCTCTGCCTTGCCGTTGAAGGACATGGAGACCACTTTCGCCATAGACGCTAGCGGACTCAGTAGCGCTTTCTACTCTAGATGGTTCGACGTGCGGTTGGATCCAGGCAAGAAGGGCCACGACTGGATCAAGATCCACATCGTGTGCGGCACGAAGACGAACATAATCACTGCGATAACCGTGACTGATGGGGATGGGGCAGATTCCCCACAGTTCCCGGAGCTGCTGAACAAAACAGCGGAACATTTCAGAGTCAAGGAGATCACAGCCGATAAGACATACTCCAGTCGGAACAATATGGACATTGCATTCCAGCTCGGAGCAGTGCCGTATATCCCCTTCAAGGTGAACGCCACAGGCAAGTCCAAGGGCAGCATGGCGTGGTGGCGGATGTTCCATTACTTCCAATACCACAAGGACAAGTTCATGGCACGCTACCACCAGCGATCCAACGTTGAATCCACGTTCAGCATGCTGAAGAGGAAGTTCTCAGGTAAGCTGATGATGAAGAACGAGCAAGCGCAAGTGAATGAGGCACTGGCGAAACTGCTCTGCCACAACATCTGCGTCTTAATTAGGGAATCCTACGAGTCCGGAGTCAGAGCGGACTTCGAGGCGTCTGCACATTTATTCCCGGTGCTGCACACAAACACCGGACCACTCATTTCAGAGGATTAATTAATGTGCAAGGCCGGTGATGCCCGCGCTGGCGAGGACAGGGATGCGAAAAAAGGAAACAGAAAGAGGAAAGAAAAAGGAAATACGCTTACTCCATCATCTTCGCGATGACGAATCCGCCGACGAGCATCATGGCCAGTCCGCCGACCGCCTGCTGCACGGTGAACGCCATCGGATAGTCCATGCTGGTGAGCACGACGAACGCGGATGGGACAGTATAGGCGAGCCACATCAGCACGCCGTATTCCTTGCCTTTGTCCATCGCGGTGCCCTTCAGCGTCTTGCCGACATAGTTGTATACATGGGCGAATACCAGCCCGAGGACGAGCGGATACAGCAGGAACAGCATCATCAGCGGATCCGTTGCCGACCTCATGCCTCCAAGGCTGAGGACATCGTAGGGAGCGACTGCCATCACAATCATGTTGACCAGAAAAGAAACGATCAGCATGGCGACGCCAGCGGCGATCCCGCCCTTCAGGGTCTTCATGTCGCACATGAGGCTGTCTGGGGCGCGCCGTTTAAATCGGTTGCGGGGCTCAGACCCTCTGATTCAGCCGCTTGATCGCGGTCTTGAACCCGGCGTAGTCGTTCATGTAGCCGTCGCGTATCTCCGGGATGAGCATGACCCTGCGGCCCCCCTTCACGGCAGAGAGCGAATCGAACACCCTGTCAAAATCGATGTTCCCTTCCCCTATCTGCGTCCCTTCGCTCTTGACGGGATCGGAGAACCGGACGTCCGCGATGTGCAGGTTGAATATCTTGTCGCCGTAGGACCTGACGAAATCATCCAGCTCCGCGTATCCTTTCTCGACGTAGTGCATGAACAGGTGGCAGATGTCGAGCGTCATCCCTGTGTCGCCCTCGGTGAACTCGAACAGCGCAGGGAAATCGGTGAGACCGGCGAACGTCTGCGCCCCAGTCCAGTGGCCGGTGTTCTCTATCGTGACGAGACGGCCGTCGTCCACGAGCGAATTCGCCTTCTCTGCGAGCCGCCCGATGGAGTCCCGCTTGTCGTTCGCGCCGCTGAACCTGAGCTTGCGCCCCTCCGCGTGGAAGACGTAGAGGACCTGCGGGACGTACTTCATCATCTCGTCGCCGATGGAGACCGTCCTCTGAACTATGCCGTCATCCCCCTTGTCATGCAGGTCGAAATCGCCGCCGGGCTTGTATATCGGGACATGGATGGAGAGCGAATCGATACTGTTGTCCGCGAAGACGCCCAGCGCCGCGATCTGCCTCATGAGGCCGTCCCCGGTTATGGAGTCGTACGTCTCATGGAGCTCTATCGACCGGCTCAGTTCTAGCGCCTTGCCGACGTCGGTATAATACGCCTTGACTCCGAGCGAGAGATCCATCCCATCACACTGCGTTGACATCCGCGGTTTAGCGCCCTCATCGGGATTTGAACCCGAATTTCAGGCTTCGGAGGCCCGCGTCCTATCCAGATTGGACTATGAGAGCAATGAAGAGATAATACCGCGCGAGTTTAAAATAAGACCATGAAGCGCCCCTGACGGGATTTGAACCCGCATCACAGGCTCCGCAAGCCCGCGTACTATCCAAGTTATACTACAGGAGCATCCTGTGCAGATAATATTGCGTTCTGTTTTAAAAACGAGTCGGGTGCTCATCCGCTTCCGCTTAGGAGCGTCTTGGCCCGCTTTGTCGCATCGACGAGGCCCGACGGCTTCTCGAAATATTCGTCTGCCGCAATGCCGGCCGCGTCAAGCTCGGCCAGCGCCTCCTGCATCGTGCCGGACATGAGGAGGACGAACGCTCCCTTCTCTTTCGCGGCCTTGATCAGCGGGATGCTGGGATCGCTCTCGCTTGGACCGAGGTAGAAGTCAGTGAGGAGAACCTTGCAGTCCTGCATCGCGGCGAGCTTCGATACTGCCTCCTCGAGGGAAGAGGCGAACTCGAACTGCGCGCCGCTAGAGCTGAGCATCCTCTGGATCACGCAGCCCACCGACTCGTTGTCTTCGACCACGAGCAGCTGCGCGTGCTTCTGTTCGTTCCCTGCCGAGACCGATTCGGTCTTCGGAGCCCGGGACGCGCCGAGCATCGGGCCTTCCGTCTTAGCGGCCATGCGGCTGAGCTCGTTCTTGCCGTCTGAGTGAGAAGGATCCTTCACGGACTTGACTGCGGTTGTATGGATATCCATACTATGACTGTGTCAAAGTAGTATATAAATGTTCCTTAAGTGCCAGGGCTGACGCTATTGGTTGTGAAAAACAAAAAAGAAGAAAAGAGGCCGCTCGCGCGGCCGTCCGTCTGTGTGCTTAATCCTTCGAGAGGTCGTAGAGCGCCTTCAGCGCGACTACTGCCGCACCCGGAGCGACGAACAGGGTGATGTTCTGCACTATCGCAATCAGGTAGGCGGTGAATCCCGCTATCGGAAGCGCCGCGAGCACAGCCGAGAATCCCGCAGAACCCGCCAGGAAGGCGATGTTCGCGATCAGATAGAGCTGGAGCTCCTTGTCCTGGATGTTAAGCAGACCAACGACGATACCTAAAACTCCCAACAGGAGCACCGTGTACGTCTTGCTCAGAATGCCTGGTGCAAGACCCAGCACGATTGCTACAAGCAGGCCCGCCATAAAGGCGTAGGCACCGATCATGGCCATGTCTTTTGCTGCCATTGTTACCACCTTGTGTTTTTGGTTTATATCCGGCCGACCGGGCATCTTTCGATGCCAGCCAAGCTGGAACCATTGAGTGGACATCCGTGTTCTCGTTTAAAAAGGTTGTCTTGGGCCCCTCTTTCCGACGTCAATTGCCGTATCTATAAACTCTGGTTTAATGCCGCTCCGAACGCGTAACGCGCGATGCGCGTTCGGACATGCATGCGCAATGAGTCTGACGACTCATGCGCATTTGCCAACAGCAAATCGCGTATTCGCCGTAAGCGAATCACGCGTGCGTTCGGAAAGGCGCTCGGGTGGTCCTGGGGCGCAAACCCCTGTGATACGTTTTTATAGGTTCGAGTCAAAAGACGGGCATGGCAACGAAATGGGGAGAGCTGTTCGTGTGGGTCGGGCGATTCGTCGTCAGCCTGCTGGTCGCGCTCGTGATAGCGAACGGCCTGAAGGACAACCCCATATTCTACAAGGATGCGATCAAGCCCTGGCTCGCTGGGATCTTCGCCGGGACCATCTGTTTCTTCATGCTGAACATCATGGCCAAGAAATCCTGAACGCGGCCGCTCATCTGAGCATGCATATCAGCGATTCCGCCCCCTTCTGCTCTTTCGCTCCCACTCTCACGGCCACGATCCCTTTCTTCGGCTGCCCGTAGAGCACGAGATTGCCTTTCGCCACGGCGATGGCATAGAGGGCAGCCATGTCCTCCTCCCCTTGGACATATATCCGGCTGCGCGACCTCGATTTCAGCGCGTCGTCGATCGCCGCCCTCATGCTGTGGGTGATCCTGCCCTTCGGGTTGCTGACGATGTGAGTCGGTATCGGAAGGGTGTAATCGACTCTCTTCCTGTACTCTTTCCCGTCGTATATCCATACCTTCGGCCAGATGCGCCTGCTGACGAGGAAGGATCCCGTCGCGTCGCCGACGGCGATGATCCTGCCCCGGCCGATCCTCTGCCTCCTCAGCATGGCGAGGATCCCTGATTGGGAATAGACCTTGCCCAGCGGATTCTTGACTATCTTCTTTACCATATCGGGAACTGTTTCGCCATGCGCCATATCGGACCACCCTATGCCCGGACGTCGGTGCGGCCATTAATAAAACTGCCGTCGGTGACGGAAAACGGCTGCGCGGCGTTTAAGAAACCTTTTTTAATATTACACTTCAATTAAGTTCGAGGTGACAGTAATGGGAATGCTTCAGAAGCTATCAGGCTTATTGGGTCTTGGAAAGGAGATGGACCTCGAGGAATACATGGACACCGACGAACTGGAAGGTGTAGACATCCTCCACGAGGGCGCAGACCGCTTTGTCAAGCCAATAGCTCTAGAGAGTGAGTCGGACGTAAGCATCGTCGAGAACGAGCTGTCCAGGGGCAACATCATCCTCCTGAACTTCGCGCCTCTCGCAAAGCAGCAGACGAGGCTGAAGAACGCGATCGGCGAGCTAAAGAGCTACACGATGAAGATCAACGGCGACGTCGCAAGGATAGGCAACGAGACCCTGATCCTCACTCCGGAAGGAATCAAGATCGTCAAGAGGAAGAGATAACTTTATTTTTTAACCCGGTTTTCTCCTTCTTTCTGATCATGAAGGGATAGCGGAGCGGTTGTCACCTCGCTCCGTTTTTATTTTCAACGACGGTGAGCGGCAGCCGGATAATGCCCGGCCCGCTCATCTCGGCCTCATCTTCTTGAGGAAATTGATCAGCGCTCTGCCTTCTACCCGGGAGCGGATGCCCCTGCGGAATATGCGCTTGAGCGAGAGGATCGTCGTATCGTATCCGCGGATGCCTTTCATGCTGTCCACGAGCCGCTTGGCGGTCTGGTCTATCACCTTGCTCTCCATCGGAGAGAGGTATTCCACCTTCTTCTGTCTCATATCCTCGGAGATGGAAGTCGCCCTGAACTCGTATAACATGATCGCGAGAGCATGGGAGATGTTCAGCGTCCCGTACTCCTTGGATGTCGGGATCCTCACGACGAAATCGCACTGCGCTATCTCCCGCTTTGCCAGGCCGGTCCCTTCCCGGCCGACCAGCAGCGCGACGTTCGCGTCGGTGCCCGCCAGTTTCTCTGCGGCTTCCCTCGGGATGATCGCGTTGCGGAGGACGTCGCGTCCCTCGCCATGGAGCGCGGTGGTCCCGATGATCACGGAGCAGCCCTTCGTGGCTGCAGCCAATGTCTTGACTTTCTTCGACTTCTTCAGGAGCCCGACGCCGTGCTTGGAGTACTTGACCGCCTCCGCGCCGAGCTTGATCCCCTTCACGATCACAAGGTCGTCACAGCCGAAGTTCGCCATCGTCCTGGCGCAGTAGCCGACGTTCTGCTGATATTCGGGCTCTACAAGGATGACGCGAACATGCATGGATTACACCAGAATAAACAAAGGAAGGGATGGAAGAGGGATCATTTCCAGACGATGTCCCCCTCGTGGACCGGCTTCTCGACCTTCAGGCCGATCATCTGGCCCTTCTTCGCCAGCGGAATCTCCTGCCTCTCTATCTGCATCGACCGGATGGTCTGGTCGAACGGCTCGCTCTTCCCGCCGATGGTGACGAGATCCCCCTTCTTCAGGTCCGCGCTCAGCACCACTACCGCGACGCCGACTTTCGGGAAATAATGGGTTATCCTTCCGATCTCCTTCTTGTCCATCAGACCACCTGAGACCCCTTCCGGCCTCGGATTTAAAATCCTGACGCAGAATGCAGTCCATGGCTGAGCGGCTGAGGGGGATCACCCTCCTCATGGTAGTGGCGATGGCGCTGTTCGAAGGAGTGTCCTATGTCATGGCGATGGGGGGCACCACAGTGCCGTTCCTGGTCGGATTGGGAATATTCGCGGCAGTCGGCCTCGCGGCAGGATACAAGGCGTACGACGAGATGGCGTCCAATTCGGATGTCATCGAGACGGTCGTCATGTTCATAGTGATCATAGCGGTGCTGTCGTTCCTGGTGTCTGCCCTGTTCTACGGGATGTCATCGGTCGGGTCGGCGATATCGGGAGGGAAGGTGACCGGGTCGCAGATAGCGGAGGGCGCGGGCATGACGCTGTTCGAGTCCAACATATTCACCCAGGTGTTCGTGCTGCTCGTGGCGTTCGTCGGCTCCTGGTTCATACTGACCGTCACGAAGCGCACGGAACCGGGCGGATGAGCAGTATTTAAAACAGCCGATGAGTCATCCTAGCGGTGGCCGGCGGATCGGGAGGCTAGGGGTCTCCTGTCCACAAACCCTCTTCAGTGGGATCTCAAGGCCAGGGACGGAAACTGCGTCAGGCGGTCCCAGTCTGATTCCGTAGAAGCTCTGTCCCATAGGAAGATGCTGTGCATGAACCGGGCCAGGCCGGAAGGAGCAACCCTATTTGTATAGTGTTTTGTCTGTGGGGTAGCGGAGTGGAGGATAGGGTTGGATCAGCTTCCTGGTGCAAGTGCCAACCTTGGTCAGCCCGGTCACCATTAATTCTCGAATCATCCGAACCGATCTACAATCCGAATAGTTTCACGAATTTGACTCTCTCCTCTTCCGTCAGATCCCTGAATATCTCGTTCTCGAAGATCATCGACTTCAGATAGAGCTCGTCTTCCATCTCTCTCGGCAGCAGATGGACATGCAGATGGTCCACCTTCAGCTTGCTCTGCGGAAGGAACGGCCTGCAGTTCTGCCTGACGTCGCAGCCAGAGGCGAATCTCCCGAGTATCTTGTCCTGGAACTCGACAGTCAGGTCGAGTATCTCTTTCCTCTCCTCTTCCGTCAGCTCGGACAGCCGTTCCACATGGCGCTTCGGTATGATGAGAAGGTGCCCGTTCATCAGGCATGGATCGCTCAATTGAACGAAAGCGGATTTGCCTTCCTTGATAAGGAATAATTTGTTGATCTGGCAGAACGGGCATTCTGATTTATTTTCCATAATCTCACCTTGAATACTATCTCATTCCGAAAATCATTTCGTAAATTCTATCGCCGCATAGCCGACGACCTCGTCCTCGTCGCCGGTGGTCTCGGCGCTGGTGGCGTAGCCGAGGAGCTTGCCTCTCTTCGCGCCGAGCGCCTTCGCCGCGACCATGGTGGCGGCGACAGGGCCGTAGCCGCACATGGAGATCTGGTTCTTCGCCACGGTTTGGTAGAGTTTCGCTTCGTCCAGCGATTCGATCGCGTCGATCGCCATCCTGTCCTTCCTCTCCGCTTCTGCCTTCGGGACATAGTGGCTGAAGTCGCTTGAAGCGATGATGATCGCTCTCTTCTTCGACTTCTTGATCGCGGCGGCGACGCGCTTGCCCACCTCCTTCGCGACGGCGGCGCTCTGGTTGAGCATGCACACAGGCACGAAAGAGACGTCGGGACCGAACATGCGCTGGAGGAACGGCACCTGCACCTCTATCGAATGCTCGTAAAGATGGGCGCTGCCGTCCTTGACTATTTCGCTGTCGAATACCATCTGCGCCAAGTCCGCGTCTATCCTCGCGCCGCCTAGCGGCGTCTCCCAGACCCCTTCCGGATACACCGATACTTCCGGACCGACGCCGTGGTGGTTCGGGCCGATGATGATGAATACCGCTCCCTTGCCTATCTCGCGGAGCCTGCTGTAAGAGCATGCGGCGGTCTTCCCGGAATATTTGTATCCCGCGTGGGGGCAGACGAACGCCACCGCGTTCCTGCTGGCGCTCACGTCTACTTTCGAGAACATGTAGTCGATCTGCTCCTCGAGCGCTTTCCTCTGCGCAGGATAGAACGCGCCCGCCACGACCGGTTTCCTTGAGTTCATGATTTCACTCGTTGGTCTCGCTTCGGGATCATCCGGGCAGGGTCATCCTGACCTTGCCCTTCTTGTCCTCTGCGAATATGACTGACTGGAATGTGAATATCTTCGCCTCCTTGTCGAGCCAGCTGTCCTCGGGGATGCTCGCCTTCCAGCAGGTGTGCTCCAGGAACTGCTTGGAGTTCCACCCTTCCTCCACCGCCACCTGGGGAAGGAGAAGTCCCTTGTTGTAATCGAGGTCTATGACGAGCCCGTCGCGGCCGACCTTGATGTGCTTCGGCGCTTCCTTCCTGTCCTTCAGCTTCAATTCTTCGGGGACCGTGAGTATGCTGATCTCGATCTGGAGCTCCCCGAGCTCGTCCATCGTTATCGGGGAGAAGCGGTAGTCCTCGGTGGCCGAGCTGATCGCGAGGTCGCGCACCGCTTCTATCAATGGCGCGACAGGAAGCGGGTGGCCTATGCAGCCGCGGAGCTCTCCTTTCACCTTGAGGGTGACGAACGCTCCTCGCTTCTCCTTGAGCTTTTTCGGCGCGTCCGTGATCTCCAGCACCATCTCGTCCTTGATGTAGCTCTCTATGGTCTTGTGCGCGAAGTCTATGAGCGCCTTCCCGTCGCTTATCGAGTATTCCGGATCAGCCATGGTCACACATTCCTCTTGAGTCCGCCGATTATTGGTATTTTGTTCCCGCAGTTCTTGCATTTGCCGTCCTTATCAATGTTCCACTGCGAGATCTGGAACCCGAACCTTCCGATGACCACTTCCTTGCACTTCGGGCAGTACGTGCTCTCGGCTGGATGCCCCGGCACGTTGCCGAGAAGAACATAATCGAGATGCTTGGAGCACGCCTTCTGCGCCTTCTCCAAAGTTGAGACCGGGGTGTCTGGGAAATCCATCATCCTGTAGGCGGGATAGAACCTCAGCAGGTGGAGCACCGTCTCCTTTCCGAGGTTCTTGCGTATCCACTTGGCGAGCTCCTCTGCTTCATCCAGATCATCGCCGACATTCGGCACGATGAGATTGGTAATCTCGAAGTAGATGCCCTTCTTCTTCAGGCTCTTGAGATTCTCGTAAACCGGCTCCACATCATTGATGGAGACATAATCCTTGTAGAAGCGGCTGTTGCCCGACGCCTTGAAGTCCAGCGTCATGGCGTCGATGTACTTCGCGCCCTTGTCCAGGATCTCCTTTGTGAAATACCCGTTCGTCACCCAGGTGTTGAAGAGCCCCGCTTCCTTCGCCAGCTTGCCGACATCGTAGCAGAGCTCGAAGAATATGGTCGGCTCGGTGTAGGTGTATGAGATCCCGTCGGCCCCCCCTTCCTTGGCGAGCCTGATGATCTGCTCCGGCGGGATATTCTCCCCTTCCATCGTGTCCGGCTGGCTGATGGACCAGTTGCAGCAGTACTTGCACCTGAAGTTGCACCCCATGGTGGCGATCGACAGCACGTCCGCGTCCGGATGGAAGTGCGCCAGCGGCTTCTTGCCGATGGGATCGACGCCCACCGTGCAGAGCTTGTTGTAGTTCAGCGCGTACAGCTTGCCGCCGATGTTCTTCCTGACGAGGCAGAAGCCGGTCTTCCCGTCGCTGATGGCGCATCTCCGCGAACACGTGGCGCACCTGACTGTCTTCGCCTTCTCATCGAGCGGGGAATAGACATAGCATTCCTTCCGCTCTTTGGCGACATTCTCATTCGGCATATGGACGGCTCACGGCCAAACAATTTAAAACATGTGAAACGATAGGAAAGCGTGCTGGGGTCGCCTAGTGGCTAGGGCGGCAGCCTGCTATCAAAATCGGCAGAAAGCTGTTCGGTCGAAAGACCTCCGCGAGTTCGAATCTCGTCCCCAGCGCTCATTCTCTTTTCCCAGCTTACGGCAGAATTTTATAGCGCTGATGCAGCATATATGCGTGGAATCGTTTCTAAGGAAGAAGCAACCTATTGAGAAGCAGGACAACGCTTGGCTGATAAGGATAGAGGAAAGACTCGACGTATTGAAACGAGTCCAGTCGATCAAAGCGCCGCATAGCAAGGAAACAGAAGAGGCAGTCATCGGTTTCGCATTGAATCACCCGCAACGCTTGCAGGGACTGAATGAATTGATAGAGCCAGGCCAGTTCTATTTCGAAAGGCACTATTATCTTTGGAAGGAGATGATTCGGCTAGGCAGCAAATGCAATGTCAAGAACCTCGAAATGGTGCTACGAAAACAGCCTTACTGGAGGCGCAATCATAGGGAGACGGATGGATCGCTTGACTTCCGTTTCATAGAGAGTTTGAAGCGCAATGGCGCAGCAATAACTGAATCTGAATCAGAGAAGCACATCGAAGTGTTGGTCAAGACATACTTATTGAGGCAGATACTCGTGCTGTGCTATCAGAATGCGATGAAACTGGGCAGAAATGAGACATTTGGCTCAGTACAGAACGATACAGAAAAAGATAGAAAATAAAAGAAGAAAAGTAGAATAAAAAAATCAGGCGATCCTGTAGACCACTGAGACGGTCGAAGAGACGTCTATGTTCGCTGACGGCAGGTTCGTCGCGACCTGCTTCGCAACTGCCGGGGTGGCCCCGGCCTCCGACGCCCCGTAGAGCTGATACGGCCAGTAATTGTAGTCGGAAGAGTCCACAGACACGATGTCGCCGAGCGACTTCCCGAGGCCCGAGGCGATCGACTCCGCCTTCGTCTTCGCGTCCTTGGACGCGTCAACGAGGACTGTCGCCTTGTACTCGTTCAGCTTGGACACCGACAGGTCGTAGTTTATGTAGCTGATCAGTCCGCCGGAATTGACCGCCGCGTCGACCACCTTCCCCGCGTTGTCGAAATCGGAGAGGGTGATGGTCATCGAGTTGGTCGCGACGTATCCCTTGAGGACCTGTCCCTTGTCCTGGGTCCAGTCATACTCAGGATTGACGCTGAAACCGCCGGTCTCTATGCCGCTCTTGTCCACGCCCGCCTTCAATAGCGAGGCGAGGACCGCATCGGAGATGTTGGCGTTGAGATCCTTGGCCTCATTCGCCGACGTGTTGGACCTGGTCTGGACCTGCACGTAGATGACCACCTTGTCTGGAGGCACCGAGATCTGCGCCGTCCCTGTGACAGAGATCGTCTTTTCCGAAGACGAATTCGGAACAAGGTACGTGATCGCGGCGAGGAAGCCGAGTATCACGAGAAGGACTACGCCCAGCGTCGTCCAGTTTATCGATTGCAAAGCTTGTTTCGCCATGGAAGGTTCTTGCGGACGTTGTTTAAAAAGTTTGGCGAAACGTTCGGGCATCGCTCGAACACTCGCTCTCGCACTCTTTTTATACAAGTTCGCGCCGCCAGAAAAACATATATACTCCGGACGGAAAATTACGGCAGGGGGCGACAACAGTGGCGATGAACAGGGACCTTTCTATCTACAGGAGAAAGCCTACTGTCAAGGTCACCGCCGCGCTGTTCGGCACCGAGATCAAGGAGTTGGGTCCGGATGAGCTGTCCGCATTCGGCGCGAAAGCATGTTTCGAGAGCAAGACCTGCACCCAGCTGTACGAGGAGCTCAGGCAGGAGAAGGGGCTCAAGG
>CABMEP010000040.1 GCA_902385155.1 uncultured archaeon
CTGAGGGAAGGGTTCACCACCAAGGCCGCGGAAGCGCTCCTCTGCGACGAGCTGCATATCGACTGCACATTCGGCCATCCCGATTTCAGCTTCAAGACGAGGGAGGAGCTCGGCGACAGGATCGGCAGGTGGACGAAGACGCGGCTGATGACCGGGCAGAACGTCGTCTTCGGCGCGTACTCCACAGGCAAGGCGCAGGAGCTGGTCCACATACTCAACGAATTCGCGCACGTCACCCCTATCGTGGATCCTGTGATAGAGCGCAGGTGCGCGGTCTACGAGCGGTTCGGCGTCAGGCAGGAGCGCGCGGTCCTCGGCTCCCCGGACGCGGTGGATCTCCAGCGCGGCCCGTTCGTCCACATCATACCGTTCAATCACGTCAATCCCCAGTCCGAGAAGTGGTTCCTCGCCCAGCACAAGAGGGTGACATTCGCCCTCGTCACGGGGTGGGCCGCCCGCTTCCAGTACAGGTACCACGCGTTCCCGCTCAGCGACCACGCCGACTTCTCGGAGATACTCAGCTACGTCCAGCAGTCGGGCGCGAAGAAGGTGGTCTGCCACTACGGCCACGCCGACGTCATGGTGAAGGAGCTTCGCAACCGCGGATACAACGCGATGGCGGAGAAGGAATGGAAACAGCAAGAGAAGGCGAAATCAAGCACAGGCGGCGTGATGCAGCAGATGACGCTGGCCGCGTCCGCCGCGCCGCAGGAGCAGACTCCGGATCCGGAGTTCATCCGCTGAGCTTCGCTCAACCGCTTATGTGAGCTACGCTTTCAAGTGCTCCTTCATGAAACGATACGTTTCTATGAACGCGCCGACGAGCCCGATCATTTCCCTTAGGCTCCTGAACCAATTTTCTGGCGGCGCATGTATGTTCTCGCCACCAAACGGTTTGAATGTCACGTCCCTTCCGGATTTGGTCATTATATCGTTTAATTGGCACGTACCTCTGTCGTAATACACGTCGATGCGTACTAATTCTCCCTTCTCATCGTAGGCTGGTACTTTGCGTTTGTGTATCACGACGTTGTCATCAAGTCCGCATACGAGCAGAGTAGGCACTTTAACCTTCGGTGCCCAAGTTCCGGGCGATCCCTCTATCGCGAGTTCTCTGTTCCTTTCTGGATTGTTGCCGAACCGTTGGGAGTAATTGAAATAATCGTTGAGAATACGCTTTGTATTTGGGTGTTGGTTCGGGTCATTATGAGCGACCTCTACGTACTCATATTCATCAACCGCGAATGCGAAGGTGCTTATTGAGGTTCCCGCCCTGACACCGCACCTTTTTATGAATTCTTCAGACACACAACCCCCAAAGTAATCGTTTCCTCCACCGCTGATCACCACGTATCCTGAAACCCCATTGAAACGATTCTTTTCAGGTGATCTGAATAGAAGATGTTCAAATCCATCTTGATAGTCCGTCGCCTCTCTCTTTTTTAGTTGATGGCGCGATGCGACGCTGAACGTGTAACAATCTAATGTGCATGCGATGATTCTACCGAGCCCTTTGAAACTTCTGTCGAATAAGCTACGGCTTTTGCCTTCTCCGAAATCCGCTGCGATTAGGTTCTTTGCTTTTCCGTCGTCTACTCCGAACATTATCAGTTCTACGGCTTCATTATTACGAGAAACGAACCAGTGGCGCGTTGATTTGACCTTTTTGATATTTCGCAGTCTCCACAGTATCGAAGGTGCTTCGATCATCATTTTGAAAAAGACCTTTGCAGCCGATTCTGTCTTAGGGCGATCATGGTCTACTGTTTCGACATCCGTTGTTTGTTTGACTCCGGTCTGCTGCATGACTTACTTACTTTATTCTTATATTAATACCTTCCGTATGGACTCCGACGGACGCCGATATTGCGTTCCCTATAGCGCTCCCGCTAGGGAATGATCGGATAAAAAAATGAGAAAATAAAAAAGAAAAGATCGCGAATTTACTCGACTTTCTCTCCTATGGCGCTGCGGCCCCTGACCTGCACTATCCTGCATTTGATCTTCTCGCCTGCAGTGCAGTTCGGGACGAACACAACGAATCCCTCGATCTTGCCGATGCCGTCGCCCTTCGCGCCGACAGCCTCGATCGTGAGCTCGATCTCGTCGCCTTCCTTGACCGGTTTCGGCATGAATCCGCCGCCACCGCCGCCCCGGCCGAAGCCACCGCCGCCGCCGCGTCCGCCGTATGATCCACCGCGTCCGCCACGGCCACCACGGCCGCCGCCAAAGTCGTCATCTCTGTTATCTCTGTCTCCGTACATACCTTTTACACTCTCCAATCTACTTTTGCAGATAGGCCTCACAGAAACTTTACAGAAAAAGCATTCACCTTTCCGTCAACTTCCCTTCCAGCCTGTCTGCTGCATTCAATACTCGCCCGTTGTTTATAATGGTATGGATGGGCTCCGCTCCAGCGCCGCGTCCGCAGCCGTCGTACACTAACTTTATAAAAACAGGGAGGGAAACTGCATCATGAACCGGAACCATGATGAGAAGGATGTGAAGAGCATCGGCGAGCTCATGGCGCCGAGGGCCCCCCGTGCGAAGAAGGCGAATGACGAGGCGGCGCCGCGCAAGGGCTCCAGCGTCGAGCAGATGTTCCCGAAGAAGGTGCTCCTGTTCTCCGCGATGCCGTTCACCACAGCGACCAAGACGCCGTATCGGCTCGCTTACAATTACCTCGCCACGACCAAGGAGAAGAAGCTCATCTGGGTGGCGACGGACCAGCCCGCCGAGAAGGTGCCAGACATATTCAAGGAATACGGCATGGACATAGGCCCGTTCAAGGACAGGATATTCTTCGTGGACCTGGTGAGCTCGGGCGCAGGCGTCAAGTCGGGGGAGAAGTCCCCCCAGGTCCATTATGTCGAGAACGCGGACAACATGGTGGAGGTGTCGATGCTCCTCGCCGACCTGTTCGACGACAAGCTGGTGGATCTCGCGGTCATAGACTCGATCAACGGCCTGCTGGCGTTCAACAAGCCGTCCGCGGTCACAAAGCTCATACGGTTCATACCCGTCATAGCCGAGAAGACCGACACCACGATACTCCTCGTCCTCATGCAGGGGGAGTTCGGGGCCGACATGGAGCACGCGATACAGGTCACGGCCGACGCGCTGCTCTCGGTGGACAAGGACGAGCTCGTCATCAAGAAGCGCACGTCCGTAGAGCGCATCAATTTGTAGTCTTACAGGATCAGGACAGAGGCGACACCATGGAGAAGGCAAGGACCGCACCGCTATCGACGATTTTCGCATTGCTCGTCCTCGCGCAGCTCTGCTGCGCGCTGGACCAGGACGTCTTCGTCGACATCAACGCCACGTCCGTCACCAGGCTGATCGCGGTCAACGCGTCGTTCGGGGACATGCAGATGCTGCCCGGGTACGAATACTCGTCGGACCTCGCCGTCAACTGGGCCGTCCCGGATTCCGCCCTCGTAGGGATAGCGGCCGACAGGGTCACGGTCTTCGTGGAGGTGCAGGTCGGGGAGAACTCGTCGCAGTTCTATTTCAAGGACAACGGCGCCAGGAGGAACGAGACGTTCCTCACATTGGACTGCGCGGTCGCGAACGGCCTGTGCTCCGGCGGCTCGAACCTGTCGCGTACGGTGAAGCTCTACACCACGCTCGCGGACGTCTCCTCATCAAACGATTCGGGGATGCTGTGGGTGATGGCCAGCCTGAAGCCGTTCAGCGAATTCGAGCCGATATACAACGAATCGGTCGATCTCGGGAAACAGGTGGATTCGCTCAGGGACGCCCTCGCTTCGCTGAACATCTCGGACGTCAACAAATCGATCATCAACAGCAGCCTCGACGAGGTCCAGTCGCTGCTCACCACCTATCACGTGGACGAGGCGAAGGCGAAGCTCGATGAGATCAAGCCCGCGATGGGCGTCAGCACCGACCTCTTCGGCGGGCTGTCGCTCGCCATCGCATCGTTGGGCGGGAACTTCGCGGAGCTCGCCAAGGACCTCCCGCTCTTCGCGGCGCTGGCCATAGGCCTGGTGATATTCGCCGCCGCCCTGCTGTCCAAGCTCAGGTTCGGCACCAAGCTGGCGATCTCCGCCGTCTCCTTGGCCGCGATGGTTGCCGCGTACATGAAGCTCGTTGACGCGCCGATGCTGATCGCGGCCGAACTGGTGCTCGCGGCGCTCCCGCTCGCGATAGTCATGCTATGGAGGAAGAACTCCAGGAGCAGGGCGAGCTACAGGCTGAGCGACGAGTACGGCGAATGATTCCGCCGATCGCCAGCCGCATAGGCCCCCGGCTAGAGGCAGTCCAACAGAGTGGCGGGCTATAGTCGGTCTTCTGTATTCGCAGCATTCGACTAAGCGGCGCAAAGGCCTTGCATCTCATCGCTTCACGGGAGTCGTTTCATCCGTCCGGCGTCGTCTTCCTTCCGTCATATTCATCCTCGGCCGGCGGTTCGTTTCTGTTCCCCCGCAACGCCCTTAAGGCGTTCGTTTGGCTCGATGGACCGAACTTCCTCAGAAAGAACCTACGGTTCTTTCAGGCTCCTAGGCATTTCTACCATGGCGCCCGATAGCCGGTTCTCTCCGACAGCTGCAGCCCACCACTCTGGCATTACGACGCGGCCGGGGGTTAAAAAGGTTGCTGGGACCCGTGTCAGACTCTCTTCAAGGGGATGGTCCTGTCCTCGGATTTCACTATGTCGAACGGCAGGGGCATGTACCTCCTGTCCGAGAACGCGATCGTCTGGAAACGGCCCTTCTTCCCTTCCCTCACGGTGAGATCGGCCCTGAAGCATTTGGCCGTGCTGTCATAATAGATCTGGAACGCGACGAGATCGACGGGGTCCGTGATGTATGTGGCCTGCTCATTGATCTCCGTCTTGTAGAACGTTATCGCGAATCTCCTGTCCTTGGTCATTCCCGCGCACGCGAAGGCGTACGTCGGCGAGAGCGCGAGCTGCCTCTTCCACAGCCATCCGGTCCTGTCGAATACGTATCCGCCGCTCTCCACATGTCCGAGCCGGTGCCTTCCCCTGAAATGGGCCTGCAGCCTGCTGGACAGGTCTATGTACGCGACGCTGTCCGATGTCGTCGCGGATATCTCGTCCTCGTCCATCCCCTCCCTTATCCTGAGCGTGCTCCTTATGTCGGGCGCCCTCTGCGGCGGGCTTCGCGCAGCCATTCTCGTCTCCGCGATGGGCATGGGCTGCGCCCGCGTATCCCGTCTGGCTGCGGTCGAGCTGACCTGCGATTGCGGCACGGATTTCTTCAGCATCGTTTCTCCTCACTCCGTGGTCCTTTCCCCCGCATTTAAACATGACGCCGTCAGATGACGAGCCCTTCGCTATCTTTAAAACCCTCTCCGAAATATGGCCGAGGACACCGCATGCTCATCCCGACCGGCATACCGAAACTGGACGACATCCTAGGCGGAGGCATAGAGTCAGGCAGCACCGTCCTCTTCCTGTCCGATCCGGGCGTCGACCCGATGCTCTTCCTGTCGCAGTCGGCCTACTTCAACGCGATCAAGGGCAACAGGTGCCTGTTCTTCGTCGACAGCTTCACTCCCGCGGCAGTGAAGAGGCGCGTGGGCGCGATGAAGCTGTGGGACTCGGGCACGTTCGACAAGGTGATGTTCATAGACAACTTCTCCTCCAAGCTCGGCCAGCCTTCCGATGCCAAGTACGTGGTGAAGGACCCGACCAAGCCGGAGGACGTCGCGAAGACCGTGGACCGCGCCATCCGCGAGAACAGGGGCAACGCGGTGATGGTGTTCAACGACGTCGACCGGCTGTACTTCTCGTACGGCGGCTCCCGCTCCCTCGAGGTGCTGGACAACGCGATCGCGTCCGCGTACGAGATGAGGACCACGACGATGTTCTCGCTCGTCGACTGGGACTTCTCCGGCGAGTTCATGGACGAGATTATCAAGCGCTTCGAGTATGTCATACGCCTGAGGAACGTGGAGGAGAAGTCGCTCACGCGCGCGTTCTTCATGGTGGAGAAGTCGCCGAGGAAGTTCATGCGGACCGTCGTCCCGTTCAGGCAGGGTCTCGACGGCATCGGCGTGTTCGTCCCGAAGCTGCTGGTCACCGGGCCGTTCCATTCGGGCAAGTCGTCGTTCATACAGCGCATCAGCACGCGCGCCGTGTCCGTGGACAGGCTGGGCACCACGGTCGCCCTCGACCACGGATTCATAGACTACGGCGGCGTCGCGGTGGACCTGTTCGGCACGCCGGGACAGGAGCGCTTCGAGTTCATGCTCGACATACTGAAGAAGGACACGTTCGGCATCCTCCTCCTGGTGGACGCCACCGATCCCTCCTCGTTCGGGCGGGCGAAGGAGATGCTCTCCCTCGTCGGGAAGGAAGCCCTCCCGAATGTCATCGCGGCCCACAAGCAGGCCCCGGCGAACGCCATGCGCCCGGCGGAGATAAAGAGGGCGATGGGCCTGCCCGAGGGCGTCCAGGTCATAGGC
>CABMEP010000041.1 GCA_902385155.1 uncultured archaeon
CCCGACGACAAGGACCACTACTCAAACAAGAGGGTCAAGTACGCGGGGCAGCTGATGGAAGAGCTCTTCACGTACGCGTTCAGGTTCTTCGTAAAGGACGTCAAGTACCAGATCGAGAGGGCCAGCGCGAGAGGAAGGAAGCTAAGCATACCTACGATAATCAGCCCCGAGACCATAACCGAGAAAATCGCTTACGCGATGGGAACCGGAACGTGGGTCGCGGGCCAGACCGGAGTATCCCAGGTGCTAGACAGGACGAATCTCATTCACACTTACGCGGACCTGAGGAGGGTGAAATCGCCCCTGGCGAAGAAGCACCCCCACTTCGCGGCAAGAGAGGTTCACGGAACCCAGTGGGGAAAGATCTGCATCTCCGAGACTCCTGAAGGATTGGACGTAGGACTGACCAAGTACCTCGCCCTCATGGCAAAGATAAGCGTGGGCGCGGAGGAGAAGCTTGTGGAGTCCAAGCTCAAGGACATGGGGAAAATAGAACAATAATCTCGGGATAGCATGGCCAAGAAGATAAGCGAAAAATGTTACATTCACCTTAACGGGAGAGCCATAGGCCACGTCGCCGACCCTCTTGCGTTCGTAAGCGAGGTAAGAAGCGCCAGGAGGAAGGGCGCGATCTCCGGAGAGGTAAACATCGCCTACATGTCGAGGCTCAACGTCATCCACATAAACACCGACAGGGGAAGGGTGAGAAAGCCCTACATAATAGTCGAGGACGGAAAGTCGAAGCTCACAAAGGAGCTGCTCGACAAGCTTCAGAAGAAGGAGATAGAGTTCAACTACCTGATAAGGGCAGGCGCGCTCGAGTTCCTCGACGCGGAGGAAGAGGAGAACGCCCTCGTCGCCATAAGCGAGAGCGACATAACGCCGAAGACGACCCACCTCGAGGTCGACCCTACCATGATTTTCGGCCTGACGATCAACACAGCGCCGTATCCTGAATCGAACAACCTCGCAAGGCACCTCATGTTTGCGAGCTACATCAAGCAGGCGCAGGGTCTGTACGCAACGAACTTCAACCTGAGGTTCGACTCCAGGGCCTACATACTTTTCTACCCGCAGGCGCCACTGATAACGACGACGGCGTACGAGACGTTGAAGTTCAGCAACCACGCCTCCGGCCAGAATTTCGTAATCGCGCTTTCCACTCAGTACGGATACAACAAGCAGGACGCAGTCGTGGTGAGCAAGGGAGCGGTCGACAGGGGCCTTGGAAGGAGCATGTTCTACAAGACCTACAGCGACGAGGAAAGGAGATACCCTGGAGGACAAAAGGACGTCTTCAAGATGCCTCCCGCCACGACGGACGGATACCTCGGGGAGCACGCCTATGCGAAGCTCAGCGACGACGGCATAATCGAGCCGGAGCTTGACGTCGAGGAGGGAGACGTGCTCGTAGGGAAGGTCGCGCCTCCAAGGTTCCTTGAGGAGAACCTCGGAGCGGGCGGACTGGAGGAAAAGACGAGGGACGACTCCATCGTGGTCAAGCCCGGAGAGAAGGGCGTGGTGGACCGAGTAATATTCACGGAATCCCCCGGAGCCACGAAGATAGTCAAGGTCAGGGTAAGGGGCATAAGGGTGCCCGAAGTCGGAGACAAGTTCGGAAGCAGGCACGGACAGAAAGGTGTCATCTCCCAGGTCGTGCCTAACGAGGACATGCCTTTCACCGAGAGCGGGATCGTGCCGGACCTGCTGCTCAACCCTCACGGAATACCTGGAAGAATGACTTTTGGCCACCTGCTCGAGACGCTGTCAGCCAAGGCGGCATCGCTCAAGGGCTCGAAGATAGACGGAACCGCATTCGCGCAGACCGGAAAGGAAAGGATGGACGACTACACGAAGATCCTAGAGGCCTACGGATTCGACAAGCACGGAGAGGAGCAGCTTTACGACGGAGTCACCGGCAGGCCATTCAAGGCGAAGATATTCACGGGAATCGTCTACTACAACAGGCTTTACCACATGGTCAGCAACAAGATGCAGGTAAGGAGCAGGGGATCGGTGCAGATACTCACCCACCAGCCGACGGAAGGAAAGGCCAGGCAGGGAGGTCTGAGATTCGGTGAAATGGAAAGGGACGTGCTGGTCGCTTACGGTGCAAGCCTCCTGCTTAAGGAGAGGATGCTTGACCAGTCCGACAAGTGGCCGGTGCTCATATGCAACGACTGCGGCAGCTTCGGATACAGGGACTATGCGAAGAAGCTGAACGTATGCCCCCTGTGCGGAGGAAGCAACCTTACCGAGGTCGAGATAAGCTACGCGTTCAAGCTGCTGCTTGACGAGATAAGGTCGCTGCACATAAGGCCGAGGATAGGTCTAAACGAGTGATACTATGCAAGCGGAAATAATCAACAACATCAAGTTCGGGATATTTTCCCCAGAGCAGATAAAGAAGCTCAGCGTAGCGAAGCTCACCGTCCCCGACACGTACAACGAGGACGGCTACCCGATAGACGGCGGCCTTCTCGACCAGAGGCTCGGGGTCATAGACCCGGGACTCGTGTGCAAGACATGCGGAGGCAGGAACAAGAACTGCCCGGGCCACTTCGGCCACATAGAGCTAGTAAGGCCCGCGATCCACTCGGAGTTCGGAAAGATAATCAACATGCTTCTTCAGGCCACCTGCCAGAAGTGCCACAGGATACTTCTCAACAACGACCAGATCGCGTCTTTTAAGAGCGAGATCGACGCCGAGCTGACAACCGAGAGCGGCGCGAAGGAGAACAGCGCAGATTCGCACTCCGAGGCGGCCCTGCTCAAGAAAGTCAAGAGCATAAAGAAGTGCCCCCACTGCGAAGCGGTCCAGGAGAAGCTGAAGTACTCAATGCCTACCTATTTCTACATGGGAGAGAGGAGGCTCAAGCCAGACGAGATCCGGGACATGCTCATGAAGATAAGCGACAGCGACCTTCTGCTTCTCGGAATAGACCCGAGGACCAGCAGGCCCGAGGGGCTCATACTCGACACGCTCCTGGTTCCGCCTGTCGGGGTAAGGCCGTCGATCACCCTTGAGACTGGAGAGAGGAGCGAGGACGACCTGACGCACAAGCTCGTCGACATAATGAGGATCAACCAGAGGCTTGAGCAGAACATAAACGCGGGAGCCCCGCAGATAATCATCGACGACCTCTGGGAGCTTTTGCAGTACCACGTCACGACGTATTTCAACAACGAGACATCCGGAATACCTCCGGCAAGGCACAGGAGCGGAAGGGCGCTTAAGACCATAGCGCAGAGGCTCAAGGGCAAGGAGGGAAGGTTCAGGTACAACTTGAGCGGAAAGAGGGTCAACTACTCCGCAAGGACGGTGATCAGCGTCGACCCGTTCATAGACATAGACGAGGTGGGAATACCTAGGAGCATAGCCGAGAAGATGACTGTGCCTTTCTACGTTACCGAGTGGAACTTCGAGGCCGCGAAGGCGCTGCTTGAGAGGACCGAGTACCCCGTCGTCGTCAACGTCATAATGCCCGACGGCAAGAGGAAGAGGATCCTCGAGACCAACAAAGAGGACCTGGTCAAGGAGCTGAAGGCGGGATACATACTCGAAAGGCAGCTTCAAGACGGCGACATAACGCTTTTCAACAGGCAGCCTTCGCTGCACAGGATCAGCATCATGGCGCACAGGGCAAGGATCATGGGCGGAAAGACGTTCAGGATAAACTACTGCTCGACCACGCCTTACAACGCAGACTTCGACGGAGACGAAATGAACCTCCACATACCGCAGACGCTGGAGGCGCAGGCGGAGGCCAGATACCTCATGCTCGTCGCCGAGCAGATATTCTCGCCCAAGAACGGGGACGCGGTCATAACGAACGGAGAGGACGGAGTCGTAGGATTCCACCTGCTCACCCAGGACGACGCGCTCCTGACTAAGGACGAGGTGGCGTACCTTCTCGGAATAGCCGGGGTAAGGGAGATGCCAAAGGAGGCGAAGGGAGGAATGTATCGGGGCAAGGACGTATTCTCGCTGCTGCTGCCCAAGGGACTGAACTACGAGCTGACCACGAAGAAGGAGCACTTCGTGATAAAGAACGGCCAGCTGATTGAGGGCACGGTCACCAAGGCGATATTCGGCCAGGGCAACACGATGTTCGTAAAAATAGTCTCCGATTTCGGGTTCGAGGCGCTGAGGAAGTTCCTCTCAAATGCGTCGAGAGTCGCCGACGCATGCGCGACGTTCTACGGAGTGTCGATAGGAGTTAAGGACTACCTGACCTCGGAGGAGGTCACGCGCCAGAAGGAGAAGCTCATAGCAGACACGGACACGAAGGTCCACGACCTTATCATCTCCTACAAGAACGGAAAGCTCGAGCCTCTTCTGGGCTACACGCTCAGGCAGTCGCTCGAAAGGATGATAACCGCCGAGCTGGACATGGCGAGAGAGAGCGCAGGAAACATGCTCGCCTCGCACACCGACAAGAAGAACTCGGCCATGCTGATGTCGATATCAGGAAAGGGCAACATCGTCCAGTTCGCTCAGATGAGCATGTTCCTCGGCCAGCAGGCCCCCATGTCTGGAGGAAGAATCAAGAGGGGATACTATACCAAGAGGGTGGTGCCCCATGTCGAGCCAAAGTCAATCCTGCCAAGGGCGAGAGGATTCGTAACTAGCAACTTCTCCGCAGGCCTGACGCCTGTTGAGATGATGATGCACGCCATAGGAGCGAGAAGCTCGGTCATACACAAGGGACTTCTCACGCCGAAGAGCGGTTATCTGCAGAGAAGGCTGGCGAACGCCATGCAGGACTACTGCGTCTACTCGGACGGCAGCGTAAGGGACGTCAGCAACAACATCATCCAGACCGTGTACGGCGGGGACGGTGTCGAGCCGACGAGAGTGAGGTTTGCGAAGACCGAACTGGGAGAAGGTGATTGAGATGGCAAAGAAGATAGATATTAGCACGAAAGTCCAGCAGGGCGAGCCCGTAGGAGTGATCGCGGCGCAGTCCATAGGAGAGCCTGGAACCCAGATGATTCTGAAGACCTTCCACTTTGCAGGTATAGCCGCCACCATCACCACTTCGGGTCTTCCGAGAATAGTCGAGCTGCTCGACGCGAAGAAGATTCCGACGACTCCATTTTCGTCAATCTACCTGATGGACGAGGCCAAGAAGGACTTCGTCAAGGCCGACCAGATCGCCAAGAAGATCAACGAGGTCAGGGTGAACGACATATCCCGCAGGATACTGGAAAACTTCTCCAACGGGAAGATAAGGATCGTGCTCGACAAGCAGGCGCTGGAGGCGGTGGACCTCACCCCCTCGCAGGTGGCCGCAAGGATAAGCAAGGCGTACGAGCTCGACGCCGCGGCAACCCCTGAGGGCAACGTGGAGATAAGCACGCACACCAAGGTCCTAAAGGACATAAGGAGCATATCCGTGAAGCTCATGCACGCGCTGGTCAGCGGAGTCGCCGGCGCAGGAAAGGCCGTTGTCACGCAGAGCAAGACCACTGGAGAGTTCTACATAGAATCCGCCGGGAGCAACATAGAACTCATGCTCCCGATTGACGGAATAGACAAGGCCAAGATATACACCAACGACGTCTTCGAGATGTACAAGGTCCTCGGGATCGAGGCCGCGAGGAATGTCCTTGCAAAGGAGCTGAAGGAGACGTTCGACGGCCAGGGGATCAACATCAACGAGAGGCACGTGCTGCTTGTCGCCGATGCCATGACCTCCAGGGGCCATATTGAGAGCATAGGAAGGCACGGCCTGGTGGGAAGCAAGGAATCCGTTTTCGCAAGGGCGGCTTTCGAGGAGACAGTGAAGCACCTCATCAACGCGGCGGCTTTCGGAGAGACTGACTTCATGAGGGGAGTTACGGAGAACATCCTCGTAGGGAAGCAGATACCCCTTGGAACCGGTGTCGTCAAGCTCGCGGTAAAGAAGCAGGATGTCGAGAAGAAGTCCAAGAAGTAAAGCAATAAATACCTGTAATGGCTTATTCCTGTGATCGAGATGCAAACTGAAAGACCTTTTGACCTTCTGAACAAAGTGATCGGGCAGCAGGTGCTAGTGAGGCTCAAGAACGGGATAAGGGTCAGGGGCAAGGTCTCGTCATTTGACGCGCACATGAACATGGTCCTCGAGGACGTCGACGAACTCGGCGACAACGGGGATTCCAAGGCGAAGCTTGGGACGATCCTTTTGCGCGGCGGCAACATACTCTTCGTATCACCTGTTTGATTTTACTTTACTGCTTATGGGCTCTTGGCGCAACGGTAGCGCGCCTGCATGGCATGCAGGAGGTTGCGGGTTCGAATAGACTCTTATGAGAATAGGAGCCGCGAAATTCCCGCAGAGTCCATAAAAATATTCCTTAGCGAGCGGCCAAGCCGGTCGTTTGTAGGCTGTGCATAAGTATCTTCCCAAAGATAATTTTTCGTGTGGGGTCACATGAAGGAAGCGCTAATCACAAACAGCGGTTTTGCCCTGAAAGAGGAGCTGGACCTGTCGGTGCGCCTGGCCCTTGAGTCCGGAAACATAATAATGGATCACGCGAGGCCCGACATAAGGATACTGGAGAAAACCTCCGCCGGCCAGGTGTCCGCGGTGACCGAAGCGGACGACGCGTCCAACGACCACATAATCCCCGCGCTGAGGAAGG
>CABMEP010000042.1 GCA_902385155.1 uncultured archaeon
CTCCAACGGCGGGACCATCAATTCCTATGTTTCATGGTATGGCACGAACTGCCCGGGCAGCGGGGGCATCAGCTGCGGCAGCTGCGCGATCGGCGCGACAAGCTGCAGCGTGGCGTTCAACAACGGCAACTGCACCGATCCTTGCGTCGGGACGCTCAAGTACAGCGACCTGAACATCACGTGCTCCGGCCCGACCTTGGCGTCCAGCATCATCGGCTGTCCGCTCACGCTCTCCGCCGGTTCGTCGCAGAACGTCACATTCCGCTTCAATGCGTCCGGCTGGCCGACTGGACTGCAGGTCGTCCTGCTCAACTTCACCAGCCATAACGCCACGCAGGGCGCGATAGCCAACATAATGATCGAGTTCGTTCCGGTGAATGCGACGCTGTCGGCCGACAAGACGGACTACGAGGCCTGCGGGACTGTGTTTTATTCCGTGCAGACGATCGACGGCAACAGGGCGAACGTCGACTCCCCGCTGGACATCAACATCACGGACTCGTTGGGCGCGTTACAGTCCCACATCACTCCAACAGCCATGGCCGGGTTCTACTTCGGCAGCCTCACGCTCGACCAGGCGGCCAGCATCGGCACATGGGTCATACGTGCCCTCGCCCAGAACGTCCTCGGGACGGCGGATTTCATAGTCGGGACGGGCACCAGCGCCGCGATCTGGAAGATAGACATCGCGTTCTCCCCCGACCAGATCACATACGTGGGTCCGACCACCATAACGATGAACTTCACGCCGTACAACCAGCTCGGCAGCAAGATGACGGGCCTCTTGCCCGCAAACATCACGATCAGCATCGACAGCACCAATGTCACCGGCTCCGTGACCGAGAGCGCGGGCGTCTACCAGTACGCCTATCCGACATCCGCGGGCAGCCATGTCGCGAGCGCGACCGTCGACGGCGTGTCGTCGTCCCGCTCTTTCGTGGTGCAATGATATGGCGTCTCTCGTCAGAGGCCAGATGTCGGTGGAATTCTTCCTCCTGTTCTCAGTCATACTCCTGGTGTTCGGGCTGTTCTTCTTCTTCTCGAACGAGGTGCAGCGGTACACCACGTACGTCTCCGCCTCCGGCACGTCGGCCACGGTCGCATACTCCGTCGCCCATTCCATAAACAACGTCTTCCTTGGCGCGGGCGGGCTGTCCACGTCCATCGATGTGCCAGCCGGATACAGCATCGCAGTCCAGCCTCATTCGATCGTGGTGTCGGACAGCGAGAACCGTTCCGGTTCCTTCCCCATGCTGCCGGCGGCCGCGGATGTTTCGGTTCCAGCCAATTCATCCATCATCACGATAACCAATCTCAACGGCACGATCTCGGTGACAGGCGAATGAAGCGCATCAATAGGAATCATCCGATACTTCCCGCGTTCCGCGGTTCCGGCAGCGCGGGCCGTGCGCCCCGCAGCTCCAGGGGGCAGGCATATGTGATCGAGATGTTCACTGTGATCATCACGGCGCTCGTGATCCTCGGCGCGTCGGTCATGCTGCTCGGCAGCGTGAACACCTATCGGTTGAATACGGACAGGACAATGCTCGCGGCGCAGGACGCCGCCAACGCGCTCATGCTCACGTCCGGATCGCCTTCCGATTGGGAGCAGGATCCCTCGAATGTTTCGGTGGTGGGTCTTGCGAACGGGCGCAATGTCGTAGATCCGGCCAAGCTCGCGGCGCTGAACCAGACCAGCTATCCCGCCCTCATGGGATTGGAGAGATTCAACGTCTCGATCAACATCACCAGCGAGGGGAACGTGATATATCAGACCGGCTTAGTCAGCAATGACAACGACATCTTCATCATAGACCGCACGTGCGTGCTCATGAACGGCACGCCATGCACGTTGCGGCTGGTGGTCTCGGGAGGATGACATGGGTATCCCATTCCCTCCCCGCAAGCCGTCCGCGTCCCCGATGCGGAAAGGGTTCGTCGCGCTGCTGGACGCGATCACGGCGCTCTTCGTGCTGATGATGTTCAGCGCCATGATTACAAACACGCTGCAGCAGAGGATCCTCGACCCCCAGGCGCAGCTGCAGCGCCAGGGGATGGACGTGCTCACGGCGCTGGAGCGGTCGGGGGCGTTCTATTCGCCGAGCGCCGTCCTGTCCGAGACGGGCGATTCGGTATGCATGAGGCTCGAGATATACAACGGGACATCGACAGCCGTCGATTCCACTTCAACGAAGTCGGGATGCCCGTCGTCGAACAGCAACGAGCGGGTGGTCTGGCGCTCTTTCGTGGCGAACGGCCAGTTCAAGACGGCAAGACTGGCGATCTGGGTGAAGACGCAATGAGATCACACGGCAAGGGACGGACCGACGGCAGGATGAAAGGCTACATCCTCTCGCTAATGATGCTGATGCTCATGTCGGTGATTTCGATCTACGCCGCCGATGCGGTCGCCCAGAAGCAGCAGGCCCATTCGCTGCTGCAGAAGCAGTTCTACACCGAGAAGACAGCGTATTTCCTCGATGACATGGCGCAGGACGTCCGGTACGTCCTCCGTCTCGACTATCCGTCCAACTCCGCCCAGCTCGTCTTCCGCGAGAACCTGGCCGTGAACAAGTCCCAGTTCCTGGCGAACTATTCGTCGTTCCTCGGCAATTTCTCGCAGACCACCAACACCAACGTCTCGTTCGCCTATTCCGATCCGCTGGGCATCGAGGTGTCCAACGGCCTGACATACCTGTCTAACTTCACCAACCAGCGGGTCGACCTCTACAACATGACCGGCGGGCCTGCCGCGGTGGCTGCGTACTATATCTCGATCAATTCGAGCCAGGAGCGGAGCGCCGTCCTGCCGATATCGTTCGTGGGCAGCGGGACGTATGTCTGGATAAACTACACCGATCTGGCCAAGCCCGCGAAGAGCTTCGTCGATTCTGGATTCGTGGATCCTACGGCCCTCAGCACCTACGAGATAAAATACGGGGCCGGCAGGAGCGTCTTCCTGAGTCTGGGCCTCGTCGACGGGAGGCAGAACGCCTACCGATTGGAGCAGTCCGGGATACTGGCTGTCGCGGGCCATTCGCTCGAGGTCAACTGCACCGCCCCAGGCAGCCTCTATGCGTTCTACACCCTTCCGCTGAACATCACGCTGCCCGGCTCCGGCTTCACCGGCCGCCTTCCGGCCCGCTGACCCGTATGTTCGGGCGTCGAACCCTTCCGGGACCAGGCAACGTTTGCCGAGAGAATAGGCAAAATCGCCCGCCGGAACGGGCAACGTTTATAAATCTTAATACAGTAATAGGGATGCTCTTTTTCTGAGAGCAGTTTGCGTTATTGCAAATCCAGAATTAGGAGGAATACTTAGGAGGGATATTATGGCAGCGAAAGAACACATGAATCTGATCTTCATCGGTCACGTCGACCACGGCAAATCCACGTCGGTCGGACGAGTCCTCTACGACACAGGCGCGCTCACCGAGCAGGAGCTCAAGAAGCTCAAGGAGGAGGCGGCCAAGGTCGGGAAGGCGACATTCGAGTTCGCGTTCGCCATGGACAAGCTGAAGGAGGAGCGGGAGAGAGGAGTCACCATCGACATCGCCCACAGGGAATTCAGCACCCCGAAGTACTATTTCACGATCATCGACGCCCCCGGGCACAAGGACTTCGTCAAGAACATGATCACGGGAGCATCCCAGGCGGACGCCGCGGTGCTCGTGTGCTCAGTGAAGGACGGGATCCAGCAGCAGACCAGGGAGCACGCCTTCCTCGCGAAGGTGCTCGGAATCGGCCAGGTCATCGTCGCGGTCAACAAGATGGACACAGTAGCGTACGACCGCGTGAAGTTCGAGGACCTCAAGAAGCAGATGCAGACATTCCTGCAGACCATCGGCTTCAAGCCGGAGACCGTGCAGTACATACCTATGTCCGCTTATGAAGGAGAGAACGTCGGGAAGAAGGCCACCAAGATGGAGTGGTACACCGGCGACACGCTCGTAGGCGCGTTCGACAAGCTCGTCCCGCCCAAGAAGCTCACCGACAAGCCGCTCAGGCTGCCTGTCCAGGAAGTCTTCTCAATCACCGGATTCGGCACAGTGCCAGTGGGCCGTGTCGAGACCGGTGTCATGAAGCCGGGCGACAAGGTCATCTTCATGCCGTCCAACGTGACAGCCGAAGTGAAGTCAATCGAGATGCACCACCAGATGCTGCAGCAGGCAGTGCCTGGCGACAACGTCGGCTTCAACGTCAAGGGTGTGGACAAGACCCAGATCAGCCGTGGTGACGTAGTTGGTCCAGTTTCCAGCCCACCGACAGTGGTGGACACGTTCACTGCGCAGATCGTGGTCCTGAACCACCCGACGGCGATCGCGATAAACTACACTCCGGTCTTCCACGCGCACACCGTGCAGTTCGCGGGCAACTTCGTGGAGCTGGTGGAGAAGAAGGACCCGAAGACAGGCCAGACGATGCAGAAGAATCCGGACTTCCTGAAGGCCGGTGACGTCGCCATCGTCAAGGTCAAGCCGCTCAAGAACGTCTCGCTCGAGAAGTACCAGGAATTCCCGCAGCTCGGAAGGTTCGCGCTGCGTGACATGGGCCAGACTGTGGCGGCAGGAGTCATCCTCGACATAGTGCCGAAGAAGCTCTGAGCTGTCGCAATAACGCTGAATGATTTCGTGATCGGATATGGGAAAAGCAAGAATCAAGCTGGTGGGCCGTGACCCGAAGGAGCTCGAGGATGTCTCCAAGCAGATCGTGGAGATAGCCAAGGGCGCGGGCGTGCCTGTCAGCGGGCCGATCCCGCTTCCGACCAAGAAGCTCGTAGTCGCGACCCGCAGGACGCCCTGCGGCGACGGCTCCGACACCTATGAGAGGTGGCACATGCGCATCTACAAGCGCCTCATCGAGGTCGCTGGAGACGAGCGCACGCTGCGATCGATCATGCGTGTGCGGGTCCCGGACACGGTCAGGATCGAGATCACGATCAGCTAAGCGGTCTATTTCTCCTTTCTTTTTCCTTTCCTTTTAATTTTCGTCCGCCTAGCATCCGCTCAGGTTTAAAACACGTCGCTGTATATTGTAATCGCATGCGGGGTTCGCATAATCTGGTATTGCGCTGGTCTTGAAAACCAGTGTGGCTTCGCCACGTATGGGTTCAAATCCCATACCCCGCGCTTTCTGCCGATTTTTCAAGCCAGCGCCAGCAACGGTTAAATACTCCCGGCGAGCTATCGTCGCATGGAACCGAAGTATCTTCCAGCAGATCTTCTCATCCGGAAGATAGACGAACCGAACCGATCGGCGCTGATGAAGCTGATGTCGGACAACCTCCAGTTGTTCAGCGCAGCCAGGGGGTCGTCGAACAACCACCAGGCATGGGCCGGCGGGTATCTCGACCACGTCAAGGAGACGATGAACACGGCCGCCGTCCTGTACGAGCAGCTAAACGGCATTCGCCCGCTGCCGTTCTCCCTGTCCGACGCGCTCCTAGTCATGTTCCTCCACGATGTCGAGAAGCCGTGGAAGTATGAGCTCAAATCCGACGGGGCGCTCGCGATCGTAGAATCGCTGACCGCGAAGGATGCCCAGCATGAATTCAGGCGCAAGAAATTCGACGAGTACGGGATCACGTTTACTCGGGAGCAGGCCAATGCGCTCAGATATGTCGAGGGCGAAGGGAAGGATTATTCCCCCTCTCGCCGAGCGATGGGCCCGCTTGCGGCGTTCTGCCATATCTGCGACATGGCGAGCGCCAGGATGTGGTTCGATTATCCGATGGAGAACTGCGATCCATGGGCCGGCGCGGAAAGGACTCTAACTGATGATAAACAGTAATCTATTCTGCCATTCAATCAGATTCTCTTAGCTACTACTATCGGTCGTTTCAGCTTCTTCTTAGGCGGGCTCAATCTCAGGAAAAGAATACCTAGTTCATACTCAAAAGCCAGCTTCTTGTTGAGGAGTATCCGCGCTGCGGATTTGTCGATTTCGCCTATGCATTTTCCTTTGTAGAAGAGCCTCACTATCCAGTTTCGCTGGCATGGTTTTTAATACTTTATTAATCAGTTCATAACTTACCATTTTAGTTCGGAAAAGATATTCAACGCAATCCTTCAAGACCGGTCCATGAAGAAGAAGGAAAAGGACGTCCTGAACCTCTTATCAAAGATGTACTCCTACCAACTGCTGCAGAGCATGGACCGGGGTCCGCGGAGGTTCAAGGACCTGTCCGAAGCCTGCCAGAATGAGAAGATGAGGACCCAGCGCCTGAGAGAGTTCGAGAGCTTCAGCCTGATAAAGGTCCATCCAAAGCGCATAGAAGGCCGCGCCGTTTCATTGTATGAACTTTCAGAGACGGGCAGGTCTACATTGAAGTTCGCAGAGGACATAAAAAGACTGCAAAAATCCAAACAGTGACGGAACTAGCAGAGCCCCTCTTCTTTGAGACTTACGTATCGGCCGTCTCCGATGATGATATGGTCCAGGAGTTCTATCCCCAACAGATCGCCCGCCTTGCTTAAGCGGGATGTCATCGTTATATCGAGCCCGCTCGGCGTCGGATCGCCGCTTGGATGATTGTGGACAAGGATTATCGCCGCCGCATTCTCTTCAATCGCGAGCTGGAACACCTCCCGCGGATGGACGCTGTTCGTGTTGAGGCCCCCGATCGCCACAGTGGCATGCTTTAGGACACGCGCCTTTGCATCCAGGCAGACGCATTTGAGCATCTCCCGCTTGGACCTGCGCATGATCGGCATCAACTGGCGGGCGATGTCCGCCGGGTTCGTAATGCTAAGCTTGGTCCGTGCGTCCGATCCGATGCTCGCGCGCCTTCCGAGTTCGAAGGCGGCAACGAGAGCGCTTGCCTTGGCATGGCTGACTCCAAATGTCTTCATCAGCTCGGACGGGGGAAGCGCGGAGAGCTTCGCCACGTCGTATCTGGCGAGCAGCCGGTTCGCGAGCGCGAGGACGCTCTCCTTCCGGCTTCCAGTTCCCAACAGGAGCGCGAGAAGTTCGGCGCTGCTCAGCCCCTCCGGACCAAGCCGCATGAGCCGCTCTCTCGGCCGTTCCATCGAAGGCAGATCCTTGAGTCTTACTTTGAGATTGCGGGGCATTCTTTAGGATCAAAATACTGCGGTTATAACTGCTGTGGGGGTGGATTTCGTGTGATTTCACTTCTTCTCCTTTATCTTCTTGAGAACCAGTTCCCGCACCAGCTTGGAGTCCGCTCTTCCTTTCAGCAGCTTGATCGCGTTGCCGACGACGAAGTTCAGCGCCTTCTCGTTGCCTGCCTTGTAGTCGGCTATCGACTTCGGATTTCCCTCGACGACGGTGTCTATGATGCGGCCTATCTCCTTGGTGTCCTTGGTCATGAGCAGATCCATCTCGGTGGCTATGGTCTTCGGCGATTTCTTCTTCTCGAACAGCGCGATCAGCGTCTGCTCCATTCCTTTGTCGCTGACCTCTCCGGCCTCGAACATGCCGAACAGCTCGCTGAGCCATTCCTCCTTCAGTCCGGATCTCTTCAGCGTGAGCTCCCTGTAGTTCAGCTGCTTCTTCAGCGGCCCGCGGATCCATAGCGCGATCTTCTGCGGTATGGCCCTCTTCGCCATCCTCTCGAAGAGGTTCGCGATCTCCACCTCGGCGACGAGTATCCATGCGTCTTCCGGCCTGATGCCGAAGTCCTTGCTCAGCCTCGCGGCCTTCGCCCTCGGCAGCTCGGGCATCTTCCTGCCCAGCTCGGCCACGTGGGCCCGGTTGACGGATATCGGGGGCACGTCCGGATCCGGCAGGTACCTGTAATCCTCCTCGGTCTCCTTCTTCCTGAGCGTGGTCGTGCTGTTCGACGCCTCCTCGAAATGCCGCGTCTCCATGATGACTTTTCCTCCGCGCCTGACGACGTTCTGCTGGCGGATTATCTCGTAAGCGAGCGCAGCGACCACTCCGCTGAATGAGTTGATGTTCTTGACTTCGACGCGTGTGCCTCCGTCTATGCTGACATTGGCGTCAGCCCTCATGCTTCCGGGCTCGTCCCTCGCGACGTCGAGGTATCCGAGTATCGCGGAGAGCTCGTCCAGGAACTCTCTCGCATCCTCCGGCGACCTCATGTCCGGTTCCGTGACAATCTCGATGAGCGGGATCCCCGCCCTGTTGTAGTCCACCGTGCCTTCCCTCAGCTCGTAACGGCCGGGATCCTCCTCGATATGCACTTCGCGGATGCGTATCGTTCCGAGGTTGCCTTCCGCTCCGATCGGCTTGGACGTCCTCTGGTATCCGGACGGGTTGTCCGGGTAGAGGTAATGTTTCCTCTGCATGATGCTGGAGTCCCTGATCCTGCAATTGAGCGCGAGCGCTATCTTCAGCAGGTTGTCCAGCGCCGTCTTGTTCAGTCCGAACGGCTTGGAACCGGGCTGCGCTGCGCACGTCGGACACAGGTTCTCGTTTGGCTCGACGTCCCTGTAGTTGGTCGGGCAACTGCAGAATATCTTGCTCTTGGTCTTCAGCTGCACGTGGATCTCCAATCCGATTATGACGTTCACCATGAGTATCACAATTGATTCAGCCAATGCCGAACAGCACATCATCCTCGAAGTGCCGGCCGTAGAACTGTATCGCGCCATCCTTGAAGTCGGATGACAGCGGCTCGACTATCGCCGGGGTCCCTGTCAGGTTGGCCGCTATGGTCAGCATGTCTGCCGCGTACATCTCCAGCGGGGTCATCTTCTCCCCGAATTTCCATGGGCCGGTAGGCATGGCTGGCCCGGCGAGCACATCGACATCCTTCATGACGGACGCGAACTCCTCCTTCATGACCTCGCGCGCCTTCAGCGCCTGCGAGTACCACGCGTCCTTGAATTCCTTCATGGTGATGTACGTTCCGATCATGATCCTGCGCTTGATTTCCTTCCCGAGGGCGGCGTCTCTCGCCTTGGAGAAGGAGGAATATAGCTCCTCGTTCCTGTCGCCCGTGAATCCGTATCTCAGCCCGTCGTACTTGTTCATGGCGGACGAGAATTCCGCCGCCATGGTGAGCTGGTAAATTGGAACGGTATATTTCAGCGTCGGGATGGAGACCTCGCGTACCTCGTAATGTTTCTCAAGCTCTTTGACCTTCTTCTTCACTCCCGCCGCGATGTGCTTGTCCACGCCTTCGAAGAACTCCTTCGGAACTCCGATGACTTTGGCTTCGGCCGGCTTCTTCCTCAGCATCGCGTCCGCTAGTTGCGTGGTCTGGTCGCGCGGATCAGTTCCTCTGATCGCGTCAAAGACGCGCTTCATCACGGCCTTGTCCTTGGATATTACTCCGATCTGGTCCAGCGACATGGCGAGATCTGATAATCCGTACCTTGATATCGCCCCGTAAGTGGGCTTGAATCCGAATGCGTTGCAGAATGCGGCCGGGCATCTTACCGATCCGCCCGTGTCGCTCCCGAGCGCCGCGTCGCACATGCCCGCGGCGACAGACGCGCCGCTTCCCGCGGACGATCCGCCTGGGACGCGCTCAAGGTCCAATGGGTTCTTCGTCCTCTGGAGAGTGCTATAAGTGCCGTCAACTCCGCACGCGAACTCGTCCAGGTTGACCGAGCCGACGATTATCGCGTCCGCGGCGATCAGCTTCTCGACGACCGCGGCGTTGTAGACCGCGCGGTGGGTCTCCAGCATCTTGGATGAGCACGTGAGCCTCTTGCCTTTCACCGCGATGTTGTTCTTCACGGCTACGACAAGTCCCGCGAGAGGGCCGGCCTTCCCTTCCCTGATGCGGTTGTCCACCGCTTTCGCCCTCTTCAGGGCATCCTCGCGGTAGACCTCTATGAATGCCTTGACCTCTTTGTCCCACTTGTCCACGGCGCTCAGTTTCCTGTGGAGGTTCTCCTCCGCGGAGACTATCGGCTGGTGGGTCGGATTCTTCATGATCATCACTTGATCGACTTCGGGGCCGTGAGATACCTGCCGTCCCTCTTGGTGAACTCGTTTCGTATGGCTTCGGCCTGCTCCGGATCGCACGCCACGACGCTGTCGTCGCGCATGGCGTTCTTCAGGTCGTGCATGTAGTGCGATTCCTTCGCATGGCCGGGCTTGGACGGCTTGATGTCCTGCACCGACTTGAAGTGGCCGAGCAGTTCGTCCATCTCGGACGTGAGCTGCTCCAGCTCGTCCTCCGTCAAGTGGAGCCTCGCCACTTCGGAAATCTTCCTCACAGTCTCGATGTCCATGCGTTTCACTCCGCGATGATCGCAAAAAGCCCGCCCGCGATTCGGAAAATCAAGGGACGTTTCTCTTCTTCAGGTAGGCGAAAAGGAACTCCGGATACCTCTTTGCGATGTCTGATACAGTAAGCATCTTCGATGTTTTAATTACTTTCTTGACGTCTGGCGGGACGCCGTACGCCGCCGGCCTGGCGAGCACGTCCTTCACCACCTTGTCGGCGGTGCTGAACTTCCTCTTCCCGACAGCGAGTATGCGGTCGTTCTCGAACCATATGGGCTCCGTGACGTCGTGCTCCCTGATGAACGTCTCCACGTCCTCTTCGCACCAGAGCGGCGGGCCCACGATCTTCCTCATCTCAGGGAGGTGATGCACGGACAGCTCGAACATGATCATGCACTTGCCGTTGGCGCAGACATCGGAGTCGAACACCTCGAATCCGTTGTCCCTGAGGCGCTCGGCGGTCTTCGCGGCGAACTTGTAGAGCTGCGGCCAGAGGATGTCCTCCACGAGGTCCTTCGGCCTCGCGAACTCCACCCCGAATACCATGGAGTCCCTCATCTTCAGCTGCTTCGCCATCCACTTGGCGTCGAACTTCGCCCGGTCCGGGAAGAACGCCCTGATTCCCGGCTTTCTTAGGAACATCTTGGCGGAGTGCATGAGCATCGATATCGATGTCTTGGAGACCGCGGCGGCCACGTTTCTGTCCGGGTCGACCGGATCGATGAATACCATCGCTGCGTCCTTGAACCTGCCCTTTGTCTCCTCGCTCTCCGGTCCCGTCAGGTTGAATACCGGCACTCCGCGCCATCTCGTCGCTTCGTCGAGCAGCTCGGTGAACGACCCGTGCCTCAGTATGAGCAGCTCGCACATGTATCCGCTGAATCCCCTGATCTTCCCTTCGGCGCCGTACACCCCGATCGCCTTCATGAATCTCTTCAGCAGCCGGACGTCGTCCCTCTGGGCGTCGGTAATCCTGCTGTTCACGTACTTGGTGTGAAGCGGCGAGCGGTCCACCGAAGTCATCCGCTCGGAGATGTCCTCTATCTTGTAGGAGGGGACGATGTCTACCTCGCTGCCCTCCACCCATACGCGCAGGTAAGGGTGCTCGGCGTACGCCACCTCGTGCCTGTGGCCTTTCGCGAACTCCTTCGCGTATTTCATGCCGAGGGTCATGAGATCCTTGACGGAATAGTTCTTGGAGAAAAGCATGAAGATGTCGAAGTCCCTGTCGCCGCGGAGGTTCGTTCCCTTGGCGGTCGAGCCGGCGAGCTCTATCCTGACGTCCTCCGGGGTGATCTTGTCCAGCTTGGCGACGATCTTGCCGATGAATATCCTTTCCTTCGCCGTCTCGTTCGCTGAGGGCTTGACCTCCTTCAGGACGGCGTCGAAAACCTTCTGGTAGTTCCTTCCGGTTATCATTGGCTCACTTCAGGTCAGCGTAGATGAGATCTGTCACGGATCATCTTGAAAGCTTCTCCAGCCTCGACGTCACGTTCTCGAGATATGAGTTACAGATGTCGGATGCCGCCACCTTCATGATCATCTGGCCTGTGCCCGGCAGCGTGTACGAGAGCGAGAGATTCCTGTCATCCGACAGCTCGCTCGTGTTGACTGTCACCGTGCCGAACACGGTCAGGGTGCCGTTCCATGGGATTCCGATCGGGTAGTTGTATCCTGGCAGTATCACGTTGATCGTGCCGCTGCCTTCTATCTCCTGCGGCGGGACGGGCAGGCTGAACGGGGAGATCGTCTCCTTCAGCGGGACTGATGACTCTATGGTGTGCGACGCGTCCAGGCTGGTGCTCAGTTCCAGGTCCGATTGGCTGAAGCTGCGGAGGTCCGCCGCTATGGACTTCAGGTCGCTCTTCATGGATGCGATGGAGCCCATCGTCAATATGCCGATGATTATCGCTATGATCGAAAGTATGCCGACGCCTATGATGAGCGCCCCTTGCCTTCCGTTGGCGAGCTGTATCGGCGGCGCGACCGGCTTGAGGACCTCCCCCCTCCTCTGCTCGTCGCGCTTGGCCGCCTCCCCGGGATTCTGCTCCATGCGCCTTTCCTCGCGCATGCGCTCCGGGGGGAGTATGACGACCCCTCTTCCAAGCTCCACCTCTTTCTTGCGCGGAGCGCTGGGTGTCATCTCTTCATCGTTCGCCATATGCCGGTCTTGGCGAAACATCTTTAAAATGCTTCTCGATATGTCCACATGGCATTTCCTCTCATCTCATGGATACGCAAGAATGCCCTGCTTTCCTGCGCGATAGCCGTGGCGATCGTAGGACTGATAGTCCTGGCGCTCGGAGCGAGGGCAGTCCAGCCCGCCCCGACTTCGATCGCGAACCTGTCGTCCGTCAAGGAGGGCGAGTTCGTGTCCTTCCTGGGGTTGGTGCAGTCGATCAGCCCGCGCGACCACAACTACAACGTCATGGTCTGCGACTCCAACTTCAGCACGAACTGCGCGCAGGTGCTCATGGCGAATTCGGTCATACCTCCGATGCTCCTTCCTGGCGACTACGTGACCGTCCGAGGGTGCCTAAAGACGTACTTGGGCCACCAGTTCGTGGTGCCGAGCCAGTCGTCCGATGTCACGATAGTGAACCTGCCCTCGCGATGAATTCGCGCCTTTCGCGATTATCCCTCGTTCCACGCCAGTCCCTGATGTGATGGAATGCTGATACCCCTCTTGGTCGGCATACTGCTCGGCATCGTCGCAGGCCTGCTGCCGGGCGTGCATCCGAACGCCATCTCCTATCTTCTCGGTTACATGCCGGCCGATGCGATGGACCTCTCGATCGCGATCATCGCCTCCGCTGCCGCCAACAACATACTGTCGCTGATCCCGGCGATATTCCTGTTCGTCCCTGACACAGAGACGGTACTTTCCGTCCTTCCAGGCCATAACATGGTGCAGCTGGGATTGGGCAGGAAGGCGATAGTGGTCTGCGGCTGGGCCGCCCTCCTTTCGCTGCTCTTCCTGTTGATCATACTCCCCGTGTCGTTCGCCGCGCTGCCTTCGGCATACTCCGCGATCAGGCCTGTCCTAGGACCTCTGCTCGCAGCGCTCGCGCTCTTTTTCCTATTCGAGGAGCGATCGAAAGGGATCGGCGGCCTCGCGAAAGGGGCGTTCGTGTTCCTGCTGGCCGGGGCGCTGGGCGTCGTGGTACTGGATTCTCCCCTGCTGGCCGAGCCGCTGTTCCCCGCCTTCACGGGATTCTTCGCGTTCAGCAGCCTCCTGCTGTCCTCAGGGAACGCATCGATACCGAAACAGGAGAGCTGGCCTTCCGCAGTCCCCGATAAAATGAGGGCGCTGGCGACGGTCGTCCTCTTCGGCTCACTGCTCGGCGTCGCCGCGGACCTGCTTCCTGCCCTCGGCTCGCCCGCCCAGCTCGCGACGTTCGGCTCCCCCCTGATGGCGGGCAGCCCGTCCATGTTCCTCGCCCTCACCACCTCGATCACGGTGGGGCATTCGGCGAACTCCCTCGTCGCGCTGCAGACGATAGGGAAAGGCAGGATAGGCGCGACCGCGATGGTCAACGACCTCATCGGCCAGCCGAGCACCGGCACCACCCTCGTGCTGCTCGCGGCGTTCTTCATCGCGACCGCGGTCTCCATCGCGCTGCTGTTCGTCCTGTCGGACCTGTTCATCAGGTTCATCGGGAAAGTCGATCTCAGGAAAGTGAATGTCCTGCTGTTCATCTACCTGCTCGCGGCCGTGCTGTACACGGGAGGGGTCGCAGGAATCCTTGTCGCCGCGACCGCAACGGCGATGGGAACGCTCCCCCCTCTCCTTGGCGTCAGGCGCACGCATCTGATGGGTTTCCTGATCGTGCCCACGATCTTGGTCCTGATCGTTTAAAACTAATGGTAAACAGCGCAAATCTCATGACTTTAGTCATGAGATGAATTGCGCTGTTCAGAACCTCCGACGTTAAATCACCCGAAATCTACTTTGGACGCGTTTATATAGGCCTATTTTCGACGTAAGGATATGCAGAGGACATTCAAGTTCCGTCTGTATCCCTCGAGAAGTCAGGAGAAGCAGATGAAGGAGCATCTGCGGATGGCAAAAGATCTCCAGAACAAACTTCTCACTTATTCGATAGAGAACTACAGCAAGACAGGCAAGTTTCCGAGCAAGTTTGATCTTCAGAGACTGGCGAAAGGAGAAGGATTGTATTCACAGACACAACAGACAATTGCGCATAAAGTCTCAGATTCCATATTCAGAGTATTCAAGCTGAGGAAGAAGGGGATAAAATGCGGATTTCCACGCTTCAAATCGATAGACAGGGTGAAATCACTGCTTTATCCGCAGTTTGGATTCAAACTCGGCAATAAATTGAAAGTCACTCCTTTCGGAGAGATCTCAATCAAGCAGCACAGAAATATCGAAGGGAAGGTAAAGACGCTGACCCTCAAGAGAGAACCATCAGGAAAGTGGTTTGCAATCTTTTGCGTCGAACCGGAAAGGAAAGAGCCAAAGACTAATCATAGAGAGAAGATTGGACTAGATTTAGGTCTGAAAACATTTGCAACTCTTTCAAATGGAGATAGAATAGGCAACCCACGACATCTGAAGAGATACGAAAACAGACTTGCATCATATCAACAGATTCTTTCCAAGAAGAAGAAAGGAAGCAACAACAGAAATAAGGCAAAGCTGAACGTTGCAAGAATCTATGAGAAAATTTCAAATGCACGATCTGATTTCCTCCATAAGGTTTCAACACAGTTAGTCAATGATTATTCCTTCATAGCACTTGAGAAGCTTGCCTCAAGAGAAATGTCAAAGAAAAGGTTCGGCAAGCAAATCAATGATGCCGGATGGAATATGTTCGCGAATATGCTTCGCTACAAAGCGGAAGAAGCTGGTTGTAAAGTGATATTCGTAGACCCAAAGAACACAACCCAGATGTGTAGCTGCTGTCATCAGATGGTCGAGAAGGATCTGTTAGATAGAATACATGACTGTCCTTCTTGCGGCCTTGTAATTGACCGAGACCATAACGCGGCCATAAATATACTCAATCGAGGATTGAGACAAATAGGGCAGGAACTGCCCGAATTCAAGCCTCTTAGAGAGGGAACCGATACTGATAAAAAGTTATGTCAGCAAGTTCCTTTAATGAAAGAGGAAGCTACTTGCCTTAGCTGGTAGTGGTTCACTCTTTTATTTTGTCCTGTCCAAGCATGGTACAGGCGAAACTGAGGCGAATGAGATGAAAAGAGCGTTACTTCTTGCTGCGATAGTGCTCATCGGATTCGTCGTATTCGGCTGCACCCAGCAGCAGAAACAGGCGACATTCAGCGAGAAGGACGCCAGGACGTTCGTCAACGACGACCTGAACGCCAAGTTCGCGGACGCCGAGATCAAGGGGATCACAGAGATCACGCCTTCCGCCACCAATGACAGCTGGCAGATAAAGGCGCGCGTCACATTCAACTATTCCAGCCCCTGTCCGGTGAGGATGAATGTCTACTACGACTACCCGAGGAAGGGATTCGTCGCGACCCCGCCAGAATACGTCACGCGCGACTGCTTCGTCTGCAGGAACACCGCGACATGCATCATCGGCACCCCCGAGGAGGCGATCATCGCCTCGCACACCATGAACGGCTCGACCGCGGTGACGAACTACATCACTGCCCACAGCAACGCGGTGCCTGACGCCAAGTTCTACACGGAGTACGTGGACACCGACAACAAGACACGGCACAAGGACGTCTGGCTCGTCAAGTGGCTCTCCCCGACCACCAACTTCGGCCTGCTCACTCTGATCTCCGACAACGGCGAGATCATCAAGAGCTGGGAAGTCGCGAGAAGCGACTTCGTCTGACCTCGTTTCTTTCCTTTTAGTCAAACAAGGATCAGCGTCAGCTCCGCTTTCTTTCCGATGCGCTCGTTCAGAGCTTCCCGAACTTCGCCTTCTTCCCGAGGCCCTCCTCGATTCGGAGGAGCTGGTTGTACTTCGCGGTGCGTTCGCCCCTGCACGGCGCGCCGGTCTTTATCTGTCCGCATTCAAGCGCGACCGCAAGGTCCGCGATGAACGTGTCTTCCGTCTCCCCGCTGCGGTGGCTGACTATGACGTTCCATCCGCTGCGCTTGGCGAGTTCCGCGGCCGCGATCGCCTCCGAGAGCGTGCCTATCTGGTTGACCTTCAGTATCATGGCGTTGCCCGCCTTCCTCTGGACCGCCCTGCTGACGAGCCTGGCGTTGGAGACGAAGTAGTCGTCGCCGACCACCTGGATGTGGCTCTCCCTTGTGAACTGCGCGAGGCTGGCCAGGTCGTTCTCCTCGAACGGGTCCTCTATGGACACGATCGGATACCGTCCGATCAGGTCCTGGTATTTCCTCATGAGTTCCAGTGCCGTGATCGTCTGGCCGTCTATCCTGTAGTGGCCCAATGAATGGAATGACGAGGCGGCCGCATCGAGGCCGATCGATATCCTGTTCTCATATCCGGCCTCGCTGATCGCTTCCATCATCGCGTCGAGCGCGCCGTCTGTCGTCTTCAGCGGCGGGGCGTATCCTCCCTCGTCGCCGACGTTGATCGCATGCTTTCCGTACTCCTTCTCCAGTATGTTCCCGAGGATGTGGTATGTCTCCGTCCCCGCCCCGAGCGCTTCGCTGAACGACTTGAACTTGTGGGGGATCAGCATGAATTCCTGCACCGCGAGCTGCCCTCCCGCGTGCTTCCCTCCGTTGATGACGTTCATCAGCGGGACCGGCAGCTTCCTCGCCTTCGGGTTGAGGTATTCGTACACAGGCAGCCTGCCGCTGTACGCTCCGGCCGCGCACGCCGCCAACGAGAGCGCGACAGAGGCGTTGGCCCCCGCCAGCTTCTTGCTCTCTCCGCCCGCTTCCCTTATGATCATCTTGTCCATGCCGGTCTGATCCGCGACATCCATCCCGACGAGCTTCTTCCCTATCCTCTTGGCGTTCGCTACCGCCTTCCTCACTCCCTTGCCGAGAAAACGCTTTCCGCCGTCGCGCAGTTCCAGCGCCTCATTCGTTCCGGTCGAGGCTCCGGACGGCGCGGCGGCCCTGCCGAACCCGTGGTCCGTGACTATGTCGACCTCGACGGTGGGATTGCCCCTGGAGTCGAGTATCTCCCGTGCGAGCACCTTGCGGATCTTCATCGAACCGAATTGTGCGACGGTATTTAAAATTAGTCCTGTGTCCGGCGCTGTCAGCTCAGCGAAGGCGTGATCGAAGAGGCCTCGTGCAGCTCCTCCACCTCGCTGACCTCCGGCTGCGACTCCTTCCTCCTGATGCGGAACATCCTGCCGCTCGCCGCCTCCTTCATGTTCTCCTCGTGGGTGATGACGAACGTCTGGTCCACGATCCGCGGGATGTGGTCCCTCAGCGTCTCGGCCAATGTCTTCACCGCCTCCTCGTCGAGGTTGTGCGTCGGCTCGTCCAGGATGAGCCAGCTGAGGTTCGGCGTCAGCACCATGGCGAACGCGACGCGGAGGGCGAGGCACGCGAGCGCCCGTTCGCCTCCCGACGCCACTCCGTCCACGCTGACGAATTCGTCGTTGATCTTGAACGCCAGCTCGTAATCCGATTCGGACGGCTGGAGCTTGATGACGCTGTAGTCGGAATACGGGTAGACTGCGGTCCATACTTCGGACAGCGCCTGGTTCACCGCGTCGATCAGCTCCTCGCGGAGCGCGAACTGCGTCTCCACCACGGCGTTCGAGAACAACTGCAGCTCCTCTATCGCGGCGGAGTACCTCTTCACTTCATCGGCGTATCTCTCCGTCTCCTGCAGCCGCGCGGTCTTCTCCTTCACGAGCTCGGCGATGTATTTCTCCCCTTCCGCGACCCTGTCCTTCCTTCCATTCACTTCCGCCAGCGCGACGGTCGCGTCTTTCAGTCGCCTGTTCATCTCGTCCCAGGCCTTGTCGTCGAATCTCACTTTCGCGAGGTCCGCCTCGATCGAATGGAGCTTCGCGCTGATCTCGGACATGCGCCTCTTCTTGTTGTCCATTTCTATGATCCGTTCGAATGTCTTCGCGAGCTCCAGGTACTCGTTGGCTGCGGAGTTCACCTTCTTCGACAGCTCATCCCTCTTCAGCCTGAGCCCGTCGATCTCCTTCTTCGCCGACGCGGACTTCAGCCCGCTCTCCCTCAGCTGCTCTTCCACGCCGGAATACTGCTCCAGCAGGTCCTGCACCCGTCGCGCGTTGTCCGCGAGATCCTTCAGCGATTGAATCGCCTTCTTGGACCGCTTTATCGTCGAGTCCGCCTCTTCCGCATCAGCGTGGGCCCTGTCGATCGCGCTCGTCTTGGCCTTCAGCAGGTCGTTGCGCTTCTGTTCCGTGAGCTCTGAATCGCAGACGGGGCACTTCGCCGTCCCTTTCATCAGTTCCTTCACTGCGCTCTCGAGCTGGGCCAATTCGGCGGTCCCCTTGGCGAGCGATGCGAGCGCCTCCGCGCCCTTCCTGTCAAGCTCCGCGAGCTCCTTCTGTATCTCCTCTGCCTTCCTGCTGCCGAGGAGGCTCTTGCCCTTGGCCGCGAGCTCCTCCTTCTTCTGCAGCTTCCTCTTCGCCTCCTGCTCCTCCGCCTGCAGCTTGCCTGCGGATGACGAGAGGCTCCGGTATGACGAATCAAGGGCATCAAGCTCCTTCTGCAACGACAGTTTCGAGGACGAGGCCGCATCAAGTTTCGCCTTCATCCCGCTCATGTCGCCTAACACGGGAGAGGACTCCACATCCCTCTTCAGCATGCCCAGCGTGTGCTGCAGCCCTGCCTTGTCATCGGAAAGCCTGCGGTAGGAATCCCTCTCTTTCGACATCGCGGAGATGCCGGTCTCGAGCTCCTTCTTCCGCCTGTCCGCCGCGGAGAGGTCCGATTCGATTCCCGTCTTCTCCCTCTTCAGTTCGGAGAGCTTGAGGTTGTGCTCGTCTATCTCTCTCCTTACTTTCGACGGATCGGCGGTCCTCATGAACGATTCCTTGTCGGCCTTCATCGTCTTCAGCCTGCTGGCCGCGGTCGTGGCGTTCTTCCTCACAGTCTCGAACTTGTCTATCCCGATGAGCTCGTCGATCTGCCTCTTCCTCTCCCCGCTCCTGAGCTGGAGGAAATAATCGATGCGGTTCTGCTCTGAGTATATCGCCCTGGTGAACAGGTCGTAGTCGATCTCTATCAGGTGGTGGATGTAATCGCTCACGCGCTCCGACTGCGGCCCCTCCATCCTCTTGCCGTCCTTGCGTATCTCCGCTTCCGGGACGCCCTTTCGCTTGATCTTCCGCGTGATCGTGTATTCGCTGCCCTTGTGATCGAACACGAGAGTGACCTCGGCCTGCGGCTGCTCGTCCGGCCTGTTCCTGATGAAGTCGGTGGTCTTCAGCCTCCTGCTCTGTACCGCGGGGCACGTGCCGAACAGCGCGAAGCATATCGCGTCTATGACGCTGCTCTTCCCGCCGCCCATCCTGCCGATGATGATGTTCGTCCCCTTGGCGAACCTGAGGGTGGATGTGCCGTGCGATCTCCAATTATTGAGAGTAATAGACTTCAGCATACCGGCCCACACCGCTCGCGCGTGTCCTGCTCTTACTCTGATGCGCGAGTTTTATAGTTTTGCCCAGCTCTCGCGCCAGTATATATACTACTGATGAGTAATGTATCCATGTTCCTCACGGATCTCATGCTGATCAAGCTGGGCAGGTGGCTCCGCATCATGGGCATAGCGAGCGAGAGCCCCGCCCCGGACGAGATCGATGACGACGTCATAATCTACAAGGCGCTCAAGGAAGGGAAGATACTCCTCACCATGGACAAGGGCATGGCCCAGAACGCGGCCTCCACCGGGGTGAAGACGATACTCATCCCGTCGAAGATGATCGATGTGGAGGACCAGCTCACTTACGTGATCAAGGAAGCCGGGATCCCGTCAAGCAAACTGCGTAACAAGGTGTTATGCACCGAGTGCGGATCGCCCATCCGGGACGCCAGGCGGGAAGAGGTGGAAGGCATCGTCCCCGAAGGCATCCTCGGCACCACGGACCGGTTCTGGAAATGCTCGTCCTGCAGCCACGTATACTGGGACGGCAGCCACTGGCGAAACATTCAAAAGACGGTAGCGAAAGTGAAGGCATGCATCTCAGAATCAGGAGCCTGAAATCGTTCGCCGAGCTCGTGCGATTGGAGCACGGGCTGATGTACGGCATCGGGGTGTTCATCGGGGCCATACTGTCCGGATGGAATCTCGCGTTCTCTTCCGCGCTCCTGGTCGGATTCATCGTCTCAGTCCTGTCGGAGTTCGGGGCGTTCGCGCTCAACGACTATTTCGATGTCAAGGCGGACATCACCAACAGGCGCAGGGACAGGCCGATCGTGAGGAAGGAAGTCAGCCCCGACGCGGCCATACTCGTCTCGATCGCGAGCTTCCTGCTCGCCAACGCGCTCGCGTTCTTCTTCCTCAACAGCGAAGCGTTCTCGGTGGTCTTCCTGCTGTCGATAGTCTCGATGCTCTACAACGTGGCGCTGAAGAACCTGCCGCTCGTCGGCAACCTGTTCATCGCGATAACCATGGCGGTCCCGTTCCTTTTCGGCGGCCTCGTGATCGGGGGCATCGGCCAGCCCGCGGTATTCCTCTCCGCGATAGCGTTCTTCGTCGGTGCCGGCAGGGAAGTAATGAAGGACATCGAGGACGTCCCCGGGGACAGGAAGGTCGGCGCGAAGACCCTTCCCATCGTCATCGGGGCGAAATGGTCCGCCCGGTTCGCTGTCCTCTGCTACGCGCTCGCGATGTTCCTGTCCAGCGTTCCTTTCTTCACGTTCTTCTCCCAGAAGGCGCTGTACGCCCCGGTGCTCTTCACCGACGTGATGCTCTTGGAGGTCGCGATCCGCCTATGGGGCAACCAGAGTCCGGGCATCCTGCGATGGGGCAGGAAGCAGACCCTGTACGCGGTCGCGATAGGATTGGCTTCTTTCCTCCTGGCGTCGTTGTGATTCTCATAAGGCCCAGGTCACTTGCGCCAGCGTCTCTTCTTCGTTCCTAATCTAGAATGCATCCAGATGGCGATAAGGGTAAGGGCGCCGATCCCCATGATGAGCATGACGGACGCCTGTTCCTCTCCGGGTCGTGGCGCGGCCTGCGCCGCGCTCTCATTCGCCTCTCCCCCGACGACCAATGTCCGTGTCGTGTTCTCCGACGCGATCGCAGCCACCCTGTTGAAGTAATCGTCCATGTCCGATGCCAGCAGCGCTATCCTCAGCGCGGAGCTCCTGTCCCCCTCGGCGATCGTCCTCGCGTGGTTGGCCATCGCCTGCGGCCAGATCCTGCTGTAGTTGGCCGACAGCTTCTCCTGCAGCAGCGCCTCGCTCTCGTTCGCCGTGAGGTTCTCCGTGTCGAGATAGGACTTGACGTACGCGGCATCCACCAGGGACGCGACATACATGCCGGACTGGAAAGACGTCTCGGCGGATTCGAGATGGAAATCGATATCGGAGTTCACCCCTACGTCGGGGGACATCTCCGTGAGGTTCGTCAGGACCTCGTCCGCGTAATCATGCAGCACCGATTCATCGAATGCGGTCTCCTCGTCGGGATAGGTGTATTCGTTCAGGTCGTTCGCCGCCATGCACCACTGCTTGGCGTTGAGCGTGTCGTAGTACGCCTGGAACATCGATGACACGAACCCGTTGCCTTCCGGCACCGAGGCCGGGAGCCTCGTCTCCGCCCAGGCGTATCTCGCCTGCGCTGGGCCGATCACCTCGAAATTCTGCAGAGTGACATTCTTCACCACGAAACCGTTCAGGCAATGTTCGGTCTCACCATAGGACTTCGCTACGTTCTCTTGAGTGAAATCGGCGAACTCCTCGTCTATCGCGAGGGTGAACGCGGTGTTTGCCGCGGTGTACATCTGCCCTGCGGACAGCGCGCTCTCGGAGTTGATGAGCCTGGATTCGAAGTTGGCGCGGAACCCGAGGTCCGATCCGTCGAGATTCGATCTCGCCCTCTGCACCATCCCCTCGGTCATCGCGGAAAAGCGGGAGGAATACCAATGGGTCAGCGATGCGTTCTCGTACGTCTTCTCCCCTTCCGGACTGAGCACAAGATTCTCCTCCGGCATCGCGGGGGAGGTCGTGAGGGCGAACGCTTCGTCGATGTCCCTGACCTGCGCCACCGTCAGGTTGTACTCCTTCTTCACCAGCAGCAGGCCTATCTTGTCGCTGCTGAGCAGCTCCGGGGTGATGAACAGCGGGACGCCCGACTTCGCGACAGCCTCGGCCTTCAGGGGTATCCCTCCGACCTGGCCGATCGTCCCGTCGCTCTCTATCGTTCCTGTTATCGAGAAGTCGTCCCTCAATCCCTCGCCCGTGAGCGCGGACAGCAGGAGCACCGTCATCGCCCCTCCCGCGCTGGGCCCGTCTACATGGTTGACCCCGCTCGAAGTCATGAACCTCATTATCACGTCGCAGTCGTTCCGTCCGACGGTCGCGAACGCTATGGCCGCGGCGGTGCGTTCCGAGCCCTGGGTGTCGTATCCGACCGCGGGGTATATCGATGTGAACGCCTCTCCGTTGCCCGGCCTCGTCTCCACCCCGATCTGCACCATCTCGCTCATGTTCTCGTTGATGACGGCCGGGACGTAGAGCGTCCGGTTGGAGTTGACGCATTGCGCCAGCGAGAGCTGCGACATGGCGATGATGACGAACATAAGGATGCAGACATCGGATTTCATCTCACTCATTCCTTGCGCTGGACACTCCTAAGTGCGGCCGCCGGGATTTGAACCCGGGTTACGAGCTTGGAAGGCTCGAGTCCTAACCAGGCTAGACTACAGCCGCAGAAGACATCCCTTCTTCGAAGCTCCTTCTTTTAAATTTTGCCGGCGCATCTCCTGCCATGAGCGGGTTCTTCGATGTGACCATAGTGGGCGGCAGCGCCATCGGCGGAGCGTCAGCCGCGGAATGCGCGAGGCGCGGCCTGAGCACGGTGATCCTCGAGGAGGATCCGGTCGTCGGGAAGTTCAGGCGATGCACGTCGATCTGCTCCGAGTCCGGTCTCCGTTCCACCGGCATCCCGTTCTCCGAAGCGACCCTCAACTACATCAACGGCGCGGTCATCCATTCGCAGAACGAGGACCTCACCCTGAAGCTCAGGGAGAAGAAAGCGATCGTCTTCGACCGCCAGGTCTTCGACGAGAGAAGCGTCTCCCGCGCGGTATCCGCCGGCGCGGAGCTGAGGCTCGGCAGCCGCGTCACGTCGTTCAGGGCCAATAACCTGTCGACGTCCGAGGGATCCATCGGCGCGAAGGTCATCGTCGGCGCCGACGGCGTGGCGTCATCGACAGCGGCAGCATACCAGTTCCCGGTCATCAAGAGGTTCGTCTACTGCTACGAGGCCGAGATATCGAACGCCGACGTTGCGCACAAGGATCTCGTCGAGGTATTCTTCGACAACAGGATGCTTCCCGGCTTCTTCGGGTGGATCGTCCCCGTCGACGAGAAGACTGCCCGCGTAGGATTCGGGGTCGACGATCCGTCGAAGATGATGAGGGCGAAGAACGATTTCTTCAGCCGCAAGGAGGTGTCGCCATACAAATCCGGAGACACGGTGCGGGATTTCCATGCATCGATACCGGCGAGGCCGAGGGCGTCGACGCAGAAAGGCAACGTGATCCTCGTCGGGGACGCCGCGGGGCAGACCAAATCCACGACGGGCGGAGGGCTGGTGTTCGGATCGCTCTGCGCCAAGGAAGCCGGAGCGAGCATCGCGGGACATCTCTCCGACGGCAAGGAGCTCGATTACGAGAAGCGATGGCGCAGCAAGTACGGGCTGACCCTCTCGCTGCACAGGAATCTCCGACGTCTGGCTGACAGGATGGACGACTCGCTCATCGACGCCGCGCTGTCGCTCAACAGGAACCCGCTGTCGCTCAGCCTGCTGTCGAGGTTCGGCGACATGGACTTCCTGTTCAGGTTCTGAATCCTGGACGGATCATCGGTCTCTCGTCGCGTTCAGGATCAGTCTCTTCTCTTTTTCCGACGTAGAATCAACGATCGTCCTGTCATCGCTTTCGGCTTGCGGATGCCCAGCAGTTCCAGCACCGTCGGAGCGATGTCCGTGAGGTCTCCCTTCCTTAGTTTTGCATTCCTGAATCCCGGATCCTCCGTCACGAGGATGAACGGCACGTCGTTCGCGGTGTGCGCTGTGAGCGTCTCGTTCTTCTTGCCGAGTTTCAGTTCCGCGTTTCCGTGATCGGCGGTGATGATCGCCGCCCCTCCGGCGCCGATGGCTGCTGTCGCGATCTCGCCTATGCATTGGTCTACGACTTTCACCGCCTTTACCGTCGCAGGCAGAACGCCGGTGTGGCCGACCATGTCGCAGTTGACGAGATTGCAGACGATGACGCCGTACTTGCCCTTCCCGATCTCGGATACGAGCCTGTCGCTGATCTCATGCGCCCTCATCTCTGGCTTCAGGTCATACGTCGGCACCTTCAGGCTCGGGATCAGTATCCGGTCCTCTCCCTTGTTCGGGGCCTCCACCTGTCCGTTGAAGAAGAACGTGACGTGCGCGTATTTCTCCGTCTCCGATATCCTCAGCTGCCTGATGCCCTTCCGCGATACGATCTCTCCGAGGAGATCGCGCATGAACGTCGGCTTGAATGCGACATGGGCCGGCATCCCCTTGTAGTATTCGCTCATTGCGACGTAGTATATCTCCTTCATCCGTTTCCGTTCGAATCCCTTGAACCTCTTCTCGACGAACGCCTTGGTGATCTGCCTCGCCCTGTCGAGGCGGTAGTTGAAGAATATGACCGAGTCGCCGTCCTTTATCCCGTCGAAATCCCCGATCGCGGTCGGCCGTATGAACTCGTCCGTTTCGCCCAGCCTGTACGCCTGCGATATCGCATCGCGCGCGGTCGGCGCCCTGCGCTCCGGATTTCCGGCGAGCTCGGAGTACGCCAATCGCGTCCGTTCCCATCTGTTGTCCCTGTCCATCGCGTAATAGCGTCCGATCACCGTCGAGATCCTTCCCACTCCCGTCCTGCGGATCACGCTTTCGAGCTTAGCAAGGAATCTGAGCGCGCTCTTCGGGGGGGTGTCCCTGCCGTCGGAGATGAAGTGGATGTCCACGTCCCTGAAACGCTCCTTCGCGCACAGTTCGAGCAGCGCGAACAGGTGGTCCTGGTGTGCGTGCACCCATTGGTCCTGGACAAGCCCCATCAGGTGCAGCCTCGATTTCCTCTTCCTGCAGTGGTCTATCGCGCCGACGAATGTCCTGTTCCTGAAGAAGGAGCCGTCCTTGATCGCCTTGTTTATCCTGACGAGAGGGACGTTCGGGATCCTGCCGGACCCGATGTTCAGGTGGCCTATCTCGCTGTTCCCCTGGATTCCCTTCGGCAATCCGACGAACTCCCCGTGGGCCTTGAGCGTCGCATGCGGATACTCCTTCCACAGCGAGAGGAAATTCCTCGGCCTCGCCATGGCTATCGCGTTGCCTTTCCTCTCCTTGCGGATCCCCCAGCCGTCCATCACGATCAGGACGACAGGCCGTATCGCATCCTTCATAATATCATCATTCCGCATTCCCGGATCAAGCGTCCGTTGTCCGATTCAGCCTTCCAACCGGCCGGTGTCTTGCGCTCCACGGGTGATAACTAATCTACATATCTATATTGCGCGCCCGCTTCCTTATCGGAACCTTGGCCATACTAGAAATAGATAATATTTAAAAGCACGTTTGAGTTATCATAATGATGTCCTTAGCGCCAGGTCAGATACGAGGGCCGCAGCGGCCCCAATGCCAGACTGTTCCATACGTTATTTCATTGGCGCTATCGTTTCTATTCCTTTTCGGGACAGTCTCCGCTTTAACGTGGACATCTGAAAATTTAGGCAATACCGGAGGATTCACGTATGGGACATCTATAGCCACAGATAGTAGCGGCGTTCCCCATATCGCTTACTGCGCCGGCAACGGTCTTCACTATGCCAATAAGTCCGGTGGTTCCTGGTCCGACGCTCTAATCGATTCATATTGCCGTGGCACCGAGATCGCGGTCAATTCTACGGGCGACGTCAGTATCATATATGGGAATTCCACCGCAGTGAAATACGCGTACAAGCCGAGCGGCGGATCCTGGACCAAGGAAGTGATTGAGAATTCGGACGATATCACATACAACACCGATGCAGGTAACTCGATCCAGCTTGATTCCAACGGCGTGCCGCACGTATGTTACTCGAACTCGAGTTGGTCCGTGAAATATGCAAATCGTACAGGCGGATCCTGGTCATCGGAAGTGATAGAATCATCGGCCAATCGTCTTGTGAAATGTCATATCGCATTGGACAACTCCAATGTGCCTCATGTCGTGTACGGGGATTTCTCCACAGGGCAGCTGAAATACGCCAACAAGTCCGGCGGCTCCTGGTCGTACATGGTCCTCAACTCAAGTTCAGGCGCGCAAAACAGGCCGACCATAGCGATAGGCGGCGACAATGTCCCGCGTGTCGGATTTTACATCAATAACGACGGAATCAAGTATGCGGCACGGAGCGGGGGCACCTGGTCGTTCGCCTCGGTTTATAGCGCCGGATCCGGTCTGAGCGACGCGTCCATCGCGGTTGATTCCTACGGCATACCTCACATGAGCTTCAAGTACTACAATGGGACCAACCAGTATCTCTGGTATGGGAACGGAACTCCGAATTCCTGGGGGCCGCAATGGACTGCCCAGCTAGTGGACCCATTGGCCGGCGCAGGATCCACTGATTCGATCGCAATCGATTCGTCCAATTATGTCCATATCATCCACGCGTATTACAATTCAACCTCCGGCACGAATTTCATAATTTACGATAAGTCCACCACACCTGCCGTAGCTCCGTCGCCGATGTGCACCGATATCACTACTCCGAACACCGTCTATAACATGACGGGAAACATAACTGTGGCAGACATCCCATGCTGTTCCGCCAAGAATTGCTTCAACATCATGGCGAACAACGTCACATTAGATTGCAAAGGCTACACGATAACCTACGCCCAAAACTCCAACAACCTACGCGCGATCGGTTCCGGGTATAACTACACCACGATAAAGAACTGCAACCTCGTCCAGAACACTGCCAACGGCGGCGGCAACTATGCCATCATATTGTCTGGATCCAACAGCAACCTGATCAAGGACACTAACGTTTCGGTTGCGTCCTCCTCAACGTACGGAGTGCAGCTTTCGTCAGTATCTAACACTACATTCTCAAACTTAATTGTTAACACTACAGGCGGGGGAAATTATCCGTACGGATCGAGCGCATTCTATCTTTCCGGCTGTTCCAATGTAACGATAACAAACAGCAGCATGAACGCATCAGGGGGCAACAGCAACGCAATCTATCTAATATCGTCATCCAACAATGTCAACATTACGAAATGCAATATGAACGCAGGTTCATTCGGAATTTATTTCGAGGCAAGCTCAGATAATGTGTTCATCAATGCAAGCAACATAACCGCTTCCAATGGGTTGTACATCACCGCGAGCAAGAACAGCACGGTGATGAACAGCAACATCTCGACTTCCGGGGGAGGCTATGGCGGCATCTACCTCTCTCCAACCTCATCCAGCAACACGGACAACCACACGTTCATGAACAATACGATCTCGGTGACAGGTAACGGCCGCGCGATTCAAGTTGCGTCTTATTCGTATGGCGTCAACAACATGACCATCGCATATAACAACATATCGATAACGAACGGCTCCTCCAGCAGCTACTCCGCTCTCTATTTCTACTACTCCAACTCCACCAATATCTCCGGGAACCGCATATTCGCCATAGGGAACGGATCCGGCATAAAGCTCGACACCTATTCCACCAACAACTTGATATACAACAACTACATCTACGGCGATCCGCCTGCGACAATCACCGATACTTCTTTGAACCGCTGGAACACCACGTTCACCTGCGGCGCGGGCATCCGGAACATCGTCGGGGGCAACTGCACTGGCGGGAATTACTATGCGAATCCGACGGGTACTGGGTTCTCTGAGGCGTGCACCGTTAACATGACGACCGGCCTATGCACGAGCACGTACCCAATCGCCACGAACAACATCGACTACGCACCCGTGACGATCATACCGCCGACCTGCGGGGTGTTCGACGCCTCCGGCACCTACACCATGAGGAGCGACCTCGCGAGCAACGGGACATGCATCAACATCACTGCGAGCGACGTCGTCTTCGATTGCAACGGCTACACGATCAATTACTCGCAGAACGGCACAGGATACGGGATATACGCCAACGGCGTCAACGGCACCGTCATAAAGAACTGCAACATACAGCAGACTAATTCCAGCAACCCCGATTCCCCTGCGATCTACCTGTCTGGAACCAACGGCGGCGCGATCCAGAACATCAATGCGCTGGCGACAGGTTCGGGCAGCTATGGTTTGTACCTGTCCAATACCAACAACAGCAACGTCACGGGCGGATTCTTCGTAAGCTCGAATTCCTTCGGCCTATACATCGATTCGTCCAGCTCAGGCAACCGCATATTCAACAACATCATAACTGGCATCATCGATCCGGTCTCTCTCAACTCGGCCGGGACGAACTACTGGAACAGCGTGCCCACGGCCGGAATCAATATACTCAGCGGCCCGTGGATCGCGGGCAACTACTACGCCAATTCAACCAACGGCGGTTTCTCGCAGAACCCGGCGAACTGCACGGATGCCAACGGCGACGGAATCTGCGATAGCAACTATGTCCTCGATTCCAACAACATCGACTACCTGCCGCTGACCGCATCCGCCTCTCCCGTCCAGCTCACGGGCTGCGGCAACCTCGCTTCCCCTGGCGTATATGTTCTTTCCAAGGACATCAGCAACGCAGGCACGTGCTTGAATGTCCTGGCGGACAACGTTACGATATACTGCCAGGGACACACGATCAAATACTCGCAGTCGGCGACAGGATACGGTGTCAATTCGACCAATTACAACAATACGGCGGTCAAGTACTGCACCATCCTCCAGAATTCGACGAGTGGAAGCGCATATGCGGTATACTTCTCGGGGGTCAATGACGGCGTCATCCTAGGCAACACGATGACCACGTTCGGCGCAAGCAGCTACGGCGTGTACCTGCCTTCGAATTCGAACAACAACATGCTTTCGGATAACATCATCACGACAGGCACGAACAATTTCGGGTATGGGATCTATCTCGCTTCCAGTTCCAACAACAATACGATCGCCAGGAACAGGATAACCACAAACGGTTATGCCAGCTATGGGCTGTACATCTCGTCATGCAGTGCCATCAATACATCAAACAACAACATTTCCGTCAGCCAGTTCGGAACAGCCGCCATCAACACAGCGTCAACATCATACAGCACCCTGGCGAACAACAACGCGACCGCAGGCGACGGGTACGGCATTGCGGTAGGGGGAGACGACAACAATATAGTCAACAATTCGGCGGTGATCAGCAGTTCTGTCGGGGGCACCGCGGGAATCGGCGTGAGCGGGAACAGGAATAGCATAATGAACAACAGGGCGACCGCAAGCGGCACCACAATCTACGGTTTCTCCATCTCATCCGGAACGAACAATACCGTAACGGGCAATACGTTCTCCAGCGCGAGCTCATTCGGCGCCTATGTGGCCGGAACAGGCAATCTGATATACAACAACCGCATTAACGGCAGCACCCCGGTCTATGTTCCCTCGGGCTCTCAAAACAATTGGAATTCCACCACGTCTGCCGGAGCCAATATTGTAAATGGACCATACATCGGGGGCAATTACTATGCAAACACAGCAGGCACAGGGTACTCCCAGGGCTCGTCCTGCACCGATACCAATGGCGACGGCATCTGCGACGCCAGCTACACCATAAACGGGTCGAACAACGTCGATTCATTCCCGCTCAAGATGCCGACGGCGCTGTCCGGCTGCACCAACATCTCCTACGTAGGCGCCTACTATCTCAATCAGAGCGTCAGCAACTCCAGCACATGCTTCACGATCAAGTCGAACAACGTCAGCCTGGAATGCGCAGGCAAGACCATCAACTACTCGGCATCCGAGTTCGGCTACGGGATCAACTCCACCGGCTACAACAAGACGCTCGTCGGGGACTGCAACATAGTCCAGTCCAATGCGGGAGTCTCCAGCGCTCATGCGGTGTATCTCGCCAACGCCAACAACAGCGCCATCCAGAACAGCAACGTCTCGGTCAACAGCACCAACGCGAATGCGATCTACCTGTCGAATTCCAACAGCAGCAACATCACCGGCAACATGCTCGCCAGCGCGAATTCCTATGGCGCGTATCTCGTCTCCGGCTCCGGCAACCGAATATTCAACAACCTGTTATACGGGAACAACAGCCCGGTCGGCCTGAGCTCCGCGGGCGCGAACGCATGGAACACGACGATGGCGCTCGGACCCAACGTCATCGGCGCGCCATACATCGGAGGGAATTTCTATTCCAATTCGAGCGGCACCGGCTTCTCGCAGGCCTGCACCGCGAACGCCTCCAGCGGGTTCTGCACCGCATCCTACGACCTGGGCGACGGGGTGAACGTCGATTCCCTGCCGTTGACGACGCTGGCCCCCAATTCGCTGGCCTCCTGCACGAACCTGAACCAATCCAATACAGGATACATCCTGATGAGGGACATCAGTTACGGGGCAGGCACATGCTTCACCGTCACGGCCGACAACATCACGCTGGACTGCATCGGCCATGCCGTGACGGGCGTCAGCGGCTACGGGGTGAACCTCAACGGCAGGTCGAACATCACGGTATCCAACTGCGCGTTCGCCGGATTCTCCACAGGGATATACATGCCGTCCGGTTCGGGCTACAACATAGCCGCGAACAACATCAGCTCCAGCGTCAACGGCATCTACGTCAACGCCAGCGCCAACACGATAGCCGGCAACAGGCTGGCCTCGAACACGAACGGCATCCTCGTGAACTCGGGCTACAACAACACGATCACTAACAACACGTTCGTCTCGAACACGAACGGCATCTACCTCAATGTCACTGCCACGAACACCACTATCGCGAACAACACCGCCAGTTGGAGTACTGCAAGCGGAATCTACCTCCTCTCAAGCTATAACACTATATACAACAATACACTCTATAGGAACCTGCTGAATGGAGCGTACTTCTCTGCTTCTTCGAACAACACCATAACAAGCAACAACGTCAGCTGGAATGGCGGCACTTGTTTCGAGGGCTGCGGCAGCAACAACCCCTACGGCGGTTACGGTGTCTACTTCGATTCAGGTTCCAATAACCTCATCGCCAACAACACTGTCAGCTGGAACGGCGGAGGCAACACCAGCGTCTACGCGCAGCCATTCGGTTACGGCCTTTATCTCTTTAACAGCTCCAACAACAATACAATCTTCAACAACAATGTCACCTACAACGGCGGCAACACCACCGCCAATTACGCTTCTTGCACCGGCTACGGCATCTACATCAACAACGGTACCAACAACAACGTCTCCAATAACAACGCCACTTCGAACCTCAATTGCACAGGCACAAGCAGCAATATGTACGGCCAGGGAATCTATCTCGGCGCCGCCTTCAACACCACTATCGCCAACAACTACATCGGCAACCACAGCTATTATGGCATCTACGTCTTCAACTATTACACTGGCTCGAACAACACCATCTTCAACAACACTATAATTACTGGTTCAGGCTTAAACCCACGGGGAATATACTCTGTCTACGATTCCAACAGCACAATCTCCAACAACACCATCCAATTCGGTAATGTTGGAATCTCACTTGCCCACACCTCAAACCTCACCATCTCAAACAATACCGTCAGCCTTGCCAGCGGCGGCTACAACAAGGGCATCTATTTCGATACCTCCTCTAACAACAGGATATTCAACAACATCTTCAACAACAGCGAAAATGCCAATGATTACAGCGGCACCAACAACGTCTGGAACGCCACCCTCGACTGCACCGGTCCGGCCAACATCGTCGGCGGCCCATGCATGGGCGGCAACTACTGGGCCGCGCCTGCGGGCACTGGCTTCTCAGAGGCACAATCCTCATGCAACTCGAACGGAAGCGGCATATGCACCTATTCGTACGGCGTACCGAGCTCCGGAGGCAATGATTACCTTCCATTGACTCTGCTCCCGATCTCGCCAGGCAGCACGTTCAGCGCCCCTGGCTTCGTCTACAACATGACCCAGAACTTCAGCAGCAACGGCACCGCCTTCACCATAGCGGCGAGCAACGTCACGATCGACTGCTTGGGCAACACCCTCACCGGCAACGGTTCCGGCAATGGCATGACGAGCACAGGCAGCTACACGAACCTAACGGTGAAGAACTGCGTCATCAGGAACTTCAGCAATGCGATCTATTTCGGTGCCGGGATCACCTACAGCGCGATAACGAACAACACCCTCAGCGACAACGGCTTCGGCATCGATCTCAACGGGAGCTTCGGCAACACCAACAACATCGTCATCGCCAACAACACAGCCAGCAACAACAGCCAGTACGGCATAGGCCTCATCTCGGTGGTATCCGAATACAATTGGGCGAACACCGTAGCGAACAACACCGTCACCTCAAACGGCTATGGTCTCGGGTTCATCTACAGCTCGTACAGCGGATGGACAAATATCTACAATAATAAATTCAATAATAGTATCAATGCAATCACAGACAGCTACACCGCCCTGTGGAACACCACGATGAACTGCAGCGGTCCAGCAAACATCATAGGCGGCCCCTGCATGGCCGGCAATTACTGGGCCACCCCGTCCGGCACAGGATTCTCGGAGAACGCCACCGCGTGCAACGCCAACACCAGCGGAATCTGCACGTCGAACTACGTCATAAACGGCAGCAACATCGACTACCTGCCGCTCACCGCGCCGCTTGTGCCGTTCAACTGCAACACGCTCAACCAGCCCAACACAACATACACCATGAACCAGAACGTCAGCAGCGCAGGCACATGCTTCACGATCGCGGCGGACAACGTGACGCTCGACTGCAATGGATATATGATCAATTACTCGCAGTCCGCGGCGGGATACGGCATCAACATCACAGGATACAATTCCACTACCATACAGAATTGCAATGTCATACAAAATTCATCTTATGCATACTCGTACGGAATTTATCTTAAAAATGCGAATAACAGCGTAGTCAAAAACACCAATGTTTCAGTAAACAGCTCATTCAGCAATGGTGTGCGCCTCGATTCCAACGCTATCAACAACACGTTCACCAATGATATCGTCAACAGCAAGAACGGTTATGGGACATACATCCTTTCCAACTCCAATAACAACACATTCACCAACAACACCCTAAACGGCTCACTCAGTTGGAGTGGCGTGATAATCCAGTCCAGTGCCAATAATACCATTTACAATAATATGATTAGTTCAGTTGGTTTCAGCGGTACGCGATACACAAACAACTGGAACACCACCCTCAACTGCAGCGGCGCAACCAACATCATCGGCGGACCATGCATAGGTGGTAACGTCTATATCCCCCCCTCGGGGTATGGGTTTTCGTCGATGTGCCTTGATCTGGACGGCAACGGCGTCTGCGACAGCAGCTATGCTCTCTTCTCCGGTGATGTGAATAACACCGATTATCTCCCGCTCGCAACTCCGCAGACCCCGATCTCCAGCTGCAGCAACATCTCCTATACAGGCAGGTACATACTCACTCAAAACGTCAGCAACGCGACCACCTGCTTCAACATCCTCTCTGGCAACGTCGACCTGAACTGCAACGGGAGCACGGTCTCGTATGCCACGTCCGCCGCCGGATACGGGGTTCAGAATCCAGGCAGCCCGAACGTGACCATACGCAACTGCAACATCGTGCAAGGCTCTTCCGTGAGCGGCGCGCACGGCGTATACCTCTCCTCTTCGGGCTCCGGGAACAACCTTGTCATGAAGAACAACATCTCCGTGTTCGGGAACAGCGCGTACGGGATCTACTTCAGCGGATCGACCGAAGGCATGGCGCTGAACGACAACTTCTCAGACAACCGCATCAACACGACTGGGACCAATTCGCACGGATTCAGGCTGGATCGGCTCGCCAACAGCGTCGTGGCGAGGAACAACGTCACCGTGAACGGGAACTATTCCTACGGCGCCAATGTCTTCAGGTCCGCCAGCAACAACATCACCGGCAACAGGATGGTCTCCACCGGTTACGCCCAAACTGCGTGGTACCTCTCCTATTCTACTTCGAACAACTTCATAAATGAGACAATAATCACGAGCGGGAATTACAGCAACGGCCTGAATTTCGGGACCAGCTCGAGCAGCAACAGCTTCACGGGCGCCAGCATCACCACGAGCGGCGACGGCGCTGTCGGGATGTACATATGGTCGAGCTCGTCCAACAATTTCGCATACAACAACATCACCACGTATGGCGGCGGTTCCCCGGGCGCATACGGCATACAAGTGGAATCGGCCGCCTCGTCCAATAACTTCACGAACAACCGTATAATGACGAACGGATCCGGTTCCTACGGCGCGTACATCAGGTATAGCTCCACCACCAGCAACCTCCTGGCGAACAACACAATACTCTCGCCGTACACCGCAGCCATAGCGATGGACCAGGGGACGACCGGCAACAGCCTGTTCAACAACAACCTCAATTCCACCGACGGGGTCGTGTTCACGAACGGCGCAGCCGCCAACAACTGGAACACCACGCTCAACTGCGCGGGCCCCGCCAACATCGTCGGCGGCGCCTGCATCGGAGGCAATTTCTACGCGAATCCCGCGGGAACGGCCTTCTCGCAGAACGACGGCCTCTGCCATGCGAACGCCTCCGGCCTCTGCGCCAGCAACTACACTCTTGCGGCCGGCAACATCGACTACCTGCCGCTGACACTCATATCGCCGCCAACGCCGCTCGCAGCGTGCGGGACGATCGACCAGGCCAATACGATCTACATCCTGACGCAGAACGTCTCCAGCCCCGATACCTGCTTCACGATAGCGGCGAACAATGTCACCCTCGACTGCAACGGATACACGATCACCGGCCCGGGCAGCTCGGGCTACGGGATCAACAACAGCGCCGGCTTCGACTACGTCACCGTGCAGAACTGCGCCATCACGAGCTTCAACATAGGCATCAATTTCGCGAACGGAACCCGTTACAGTGCGATCTTCAACAGTAATGTCAGCTCGAACAGCCAACACGGCATATACCTCTTCTCCAGCCCCGACAACGTCATCACCAACAGCACCTCCAACAACAACTCGGGCACGAGCCACTACGGCATCTACGTCATATCCAGCAACAATACCGTCATTTCCAACAGCGCCGCCAACTCGAACTACTGGGGAATCGCCCTCTCCTCCAGCGGGAACAGCACCATCATCAACTGCACCGTAAACTCGAACACCAGATACGGCATCCGCATCTCCTCCTCCAATAACAACATGATCTCCAACAATACCGTCAATTCAGACGGCAACGAAGGGATCTACCTCTCCTCCAGCTCCAGCAACACAATATACAACAACAATGCCAGCTCGAGCGGAGACGGCATCCGCCTCGAGAACTGCAACGGCAACAACGTCACCCGCAACACCGTCAGCTCGAACAGCAACGGAATCTACCTCTATGACAACGCCAACAGCAACACGATCGCCAACAACAACGTCAGCAACAACAGCCAGTACGGCATCCGGCTCTACACCAACGCCAACAGCAACACGATCGCCAACAACACATTCATCAACAACAGCGTGCACGGCATCAACCTCGCCTCCAGCTCGAGCAACGTCTTCTACAACAACTTCCTCAACAACTCCCAGAACGTCCAGAGCGACGGCTCGCTGAACTACTGGAACACCACCATGGCCGCCGGCACCAACATCGTCAACGGCCCGTACATCGGGGGCAACTTCTGGGCGAACCCGTCCGGCACGGGATACTCCGAGAACCCAGACTACTGCATCGCGAACGGCTCCAGCGGGTTCTGCACCATACCATACTCCATCGACGGCAGCAACATCGACTACCTGCCCCTGACGCTGCTGCAGCCGCCGGTATCGCTCGCAGCCTGCGGGACGCTCAATCAGGCCAATAGGCTGTATATCCTGACGCAGGACGTGAGCTCCAATGCCGGCTGTTTCGTCGTCTCCGCGAACGGCGTGATGCTCGACTGCGCCGGCCACACGATCAATTATTCGAGGACTTCGTCCGGATACGCCATAGACTTCTCATCGACGCTTTCGGGCGTCACGGTCAAGAACTGCATCATCACGCAAGGAGGCGCCTACAGTTACGGATCCGGCGTGAACGTCTACTCTGGCTTTGCTACGGCAGACAACGACCGGTTCATCAACAACACGATAACCACGTCGGGCAACTATTCGTATGGATTCTCCATCACAACTTCTTCTGTCTACAATTTCAACAATATAACATACTATAACAACAAGATCAATACCAGCGGATACCAGTCTCACGGAATCTCCCTCAGCAATGCCACTTCCTGCAACTTCACAAACAATAACATCACCACGGCCGCCAACAACTCGCACGGCTTTTTGATGTTTGGCAGCTCTAACAACGCGTTCTCGGGCAATGTCATACACACTACGGCCCCGCAGGCATATGGCATGACGTTCTATTCGGCGAGCAACGGCAACCTAATCACGAACAACAACATAACCACGTACGGCAACATGGCGCGCGGTTTGTATCTCGATACTTTCTCAAACAACACTGTCGCAGGTAACATCATCAATGCGCTCAACGCGACGACCCATGGAATCTCCGTCTTCTCAAGCTCCAACAACCTGTTCTACAACAACGTATTCAAC
>CABMEP010000043.1 GCA_902385155.1 uncultured archaeon
GGGGACCTCGGGCCTGGCATGCGCATCATAGAGGCGACCAGCGGGAACACAGGAATTTCGTTTGCGATGATAGCCGCTGCGCGCGGCTATAGGTTCACGGCGGTGATGCCAGGGGGGATGACACCGGAGCGCGGGCAGATGATCACCGCATTCGGAGGAGATATCATATTGACTCCGGCGAAAGAGGATATGGCTGGGACGATGAAGAAATTCGAGCAGCTGAAAAGGACTGCGAAGAACGCATGGTTCCCCCAGCAATTCGAGAACCCAGATAACGTCTCCGCACACGTGAAGACCGGCAATGAGATTCTAAGGGAGTTGGGCAGGGTGGACGCGTTCGTAGCGGGCGTCGGCACAGGCGGGACATTGATGGGCGTCGCGAAAGCGCTGCGGAAGAAGAACAAACACGTCAAGATCATCGCCGTCGAACCGGCCGAGTCGGCGGTCATGAGCGGAGGGAAGGCCGGACGGCATGATATCCAAGGGATCGGGGAAGGATTCGTGCCTCAGCTCATGGACTACGACCTCATCGACGAGATAATCAGGGTCAAAAGCGGGGATGCGAAGGCGATGACAAGACGCATCGCCAGGGAGGAAGGGATGCTCTGCGGCATATCGTCCGGGGCTAACGTTCTCGCGGCGCTCCAGATAGGGTGCGGGAGAGGATTCAGGGGCAAGAATGTCGTCACTGTGCTCTGCGACAGGGGGGAGCGCTACCTGAGCACGGGCATCTTCAAGTGAGACGCCGCAGAGATGGGATGGGGCCGTTCAGACTACGGCGCCAGGCAGCATCGCCAGCACTCCCGCTTTTATGAATTCTATGCCGAATGCCGCGAGCACCAGGCCCATCGTCCTGGAGAATATCCCCATGGTGTTCTCGCCTAAGAACTTCACGATCGTGTTGCCTGCGGACATCACCAGGTATGTCGCGATGAGGGCCAGCGCGAGCCCGGAGACAGGAGCGACAAAGCCGTGCTCCTGGCCCATGAGTATCATAGTGGTTATCGCGGCCGGACCGGCAAGCAGCGGAGTGCCGAGCAGCAGGGCGATGGTGCCTGTCTTTGTCTTCTTGCTACCGGATTTGACAATCTCGTAGCCGAGGACGATCTGCGTTCCGACTATGAACATCAGTATTCCGCCGGCCACCTTGAACGATTCGATGGATATGCCGAACAGGGCGAGTATCGGATTGCCTGCGAACAGGACGACCAGCATGATGGCGCCCGCTATGAGTATTCCTTCCCTGAGAATGCCCTTCCGCTCCGGCTCCTTCATTCCCCGCGTCATCGCCATGAATGGCGGCGCCGCCATGAACGGATCCAGGATGGCGAAAAGGATTACGAATACGCTGATGATCTCGCTGAACGGGATTGCCATGGCGGGAATTGGGCTACAGCCCTTTAAGCCTTTCCGCGTCCGCCTTCATCTCTATCTCATAGAAACCGGATCCTTCCTTCTGCTTGCGCTTGACTTCCTTGAAACCGCAGTGAGCGTAGAATGAGCATGCCCTTCCGTCGACAGAGCTGACGACAGTCTGGACCGTGCCTATTCCCTCTGACAGGCAGAATTCGCCCAGCGCCCTGAGGAGGGACTTGCCCGCGCCCTTGCCGGGCGGATTGGCGCCTATGAAGAATATCTTGGCGCGCTTGCCGAAGGCGCGGAATATGAGGATCCCATCGACAGCAGAATCAGTCTCGCGGCACTTGTGGACGAAGACATGGTATCGCTTATGGACGAAGTTCTTCCGCAGCTGGAGATTCGCTTCCTCCTGCGAAAGCTCGCCGGGCGGGTTCTGCACCCGCACCGCCGTGGAATAGAGAAAAGAAGCCGAGTCCAGGTCCTTATCGCTGAGCTCGGATACGACCATATTGGTCCGCGCCTCACTGTTTCTTCGGCTTGGATGCCTTGGGCTTCGCTTCCGCCTTCTTCTCGGCGGGCGCAGGAGCCGCGTGGCTGTGGTCATGGCCCGCGTGGTCATGATCATGGTCGTGGCCCCCAGCTGGCTTGGTGCTGGTGAGCTCGTACTCCTCGGTGAACCTGATCTTCTTCACGTCTGGGATCTCCCTCATCCACGCGAGGAACGTCTGCTTCTTGAATATGTAGGTCTCTGTCGGATCGGCCTTCGCGCTGACGAGCACTGTGTCCTTGTCGAGGGACGCGGTGCCGGTCATGCCTGTGTCGTCGAACAGCGCCTTGACCTTCTGCATCGGGGTCTCGAGCACTTCCACCAGCTTGATGTGGTACGTGAGATCCCTGCCTGCGAGCGGGTGGTTGAAATCCACTATGACCCGCCCGGCGCCGACTGACTTGACCATCCCGTCCTGGTTGTTGATATTGACGATCATGCCTGGAACAGGGGATACCTTCTCCTTGTCGAAATGGGATGCGGGAACGACGGTGATGAGGTCCGGATTCTTCTGGCCGAACGCCTTCTCTGGCGGGAGGTTGATGTCCTTCTCCTGGCCGACCGCCATCCCTATGACCGCCTCGTCGAGGCCGCGGATCGCCTGCTGCCTGCCGACAACGAGCAGCACAGGCTTGTAATTGATCCGCTCATCGAACACCTTCGCGTCCTTGGCGACCTGCGCCTCGGTGGTGTCGAACAGCGTGCCGTCCTCGAGCTTCCCTGTGAAGCTGAGCCTGATGAAGTCTCCAGTTTTTACTGCCATGCCAATCCCCTCGTTTTTTAAAACTAATCGACGTAAACGCTATTATAGAACAACAAACAGAATGACAGAACAAGCTGGTTCTGAATTGTGTTCGTATACGTCTGTGATAGTGATACTATGGATAGGTCGGATTTATTAAAGCTGTTGGTCGTTTTCATCGCCGTCATATTCGTACTGTCTATGTTCTCCCAGTTCGGCAAGGGAAACCAGTCGGGAACGACAACAGGCAACACGACTGCGACCGTTATCGGGATGGGGACCGCCAAGTGCAAGATCGTTGCGTTCTCAGCGGAGATGACGATCGACCCATGGACCAACGGGACTGCGGCTATCGCGGAGTCCCTGAAGGCGCAGAAGAAGATAGATTATGTCAACCTCGTAGGAAAAAGGGGCGTCCTCATCCTCCCGAGCGGAGGCAATATCAGCGATGTCAGGGCTGCGTTCATGGACATCGGGGCGAGCGCCACTGCAGACGCGTCATGCAGCGTCACGGAGGTAGTCAATTTCACATTGCAGAACGGGACGACGCAACCGCATGCGCCGGGAAGCGTCAGGCTGTCTCTCGACCCGTTCTCGCGGGTAGGCGATGAGCTGAGCCTGGACATCACCGCGGACATCAGCGACACCGGCATCACGAACATGAAGGCCACGGCCGTCCCAGACGTAGAAGAGAGCGCCACCACCGCAGCCGTGGAATGCAGCGACAATTACATGGTCGATGGCGCTATTTCATGGGGCAACAGGAGCCTGAACATCTCCTCGATCGCGTCTGAGCTGAACATCTCTCCGAGCTCGATATCATACACCAGAAACGATACGGTCGGATTCAGCAGGACGCTGACCAGCGAAGAGATCGCAGAGCTCAACGCGAGCATCCTGACCGACATAATGGATGAAACCGTCATCAGAGTGTTCACAGACAAGTTCGGCAACGTCACCCCGACGTTCCCGTACTCGCCGATAACGGTCGGGTCAAAGGACAACGCCTCATTCAGCAAAGCGATCGAGTTCATATCATCGAAAGGAGCGGTCATCACTGAGCTCCGCGGATGCACTCTGACGATAGACAAGACGATGGAAGTCAACGGCAAGCAGATGCTCGTCTCGTCGGGCGCGAGGCAGATGGATTACTTCCTGAACGCCGCGGACGTACCCGGTGGCAGCGGCAACCTGAGCATATTCGGCAACGCGAGCCACATAGGCAGGATAGTCACCGGCTTCGACATGATAGGCACGAGATGAGACCGCCCATCGGCAAGGATAAAAATACAATCTGAGACATATCACAGGCGATGACGACACTGTCCCAGTCGGAGGGAGACCTATGAAGATCGGAGTAACTTCGGAGCCCATTTTGATCATTACCTCCGTGCTCTTGCTGGCGGCCCTGTTATCGGGATGCACCGGCAAGCCGGCGAACTGGCAGAGCAGCGGCATGGCCTCTCCATATTCAAACGCATCGTCAGCTCAGCAGCAGAACCAGTCGGCGCAAACCCAAGCCGCACAGCAATCGTCCCAATCAAACACGTCAGGTGAATCTATGGCATACCACAACGCATCGAACCCGGTCGTCACGTTCGTGACAACGAAAGGCACGTTCAAGGCGGAGATATTCCAGGACAAGGCGCCGATCTCGGCGGCCAACTTCCTCAAGCTCGTCAGGAGCGGATTCTACAACAACATCACATTCCACCGCTATGTCAAGGATTTCGTCATCCAGGGGGGCGATCCCAAGGGAGACGGCACGGGGGGCAGCAACGAGACGATTCCCCTGGAGGTCGTCGAGGGACTCACCCACGTCAAGGGCTCTCTCGGCATGGCGAGGACCATGGATCCGAACAGCGCGACCAGCCAGTTCTATGTCTCACTGGCCGACATCCATAACCTGGACGGCGACTACGCCGTGTTCGGACAGGTGCTGGACGGCATGAATATCGTCCTCCAGCTGAGGCAGGGCGACAGGATGACGAACGTCACCGTAGGCTGAGCGGGAAGGATGGATAACCAACCATACAACCGCCGCAATACGGTAAGTTTAAAAGGCGGCCAACAAACTGAGAGCAGCTAGGCACGGGATACGGATGCACAGGCTGCTCACACCAAAAGGAAAGCTATTCCTCCTCGGAGACGAGGCTGTAGTGCGGGGCGCGTTAGAGGCAGGCATCGGTTTCTCGAGCACCTATCCAGGCACGCCGGCTTCGGAGATCGGAGATACGTTCTGCGAGATCTGCAAGGAAGCGGGCGTCTATTCGGAATACTCCAC
>CABMEP010000044.1 GCA_902385155.1 uncultured archaeon
GAGACACGAATCAGGCGAAATCCACCTAGGCAATCTATTTAAATCGTCAAAATGAACGACAGGTATGAGGGCTGCGATCTACCATCACGCCGAGAAAGGCACCCCCCCTGAAGAGACAGCCAAGCAGCTCAAAGAAATTGAGGAATACTGCAAGACACGCGGTTTCGAGCTCACTCAGATCTACCGTGATGCCGATGAGGGAGATGGCCGGCAGAGACCAATGTTCGTCCAGTTCATGAAAGATGCCAACCGCAAGAAGTTCGACATTGTTGTAGTCTGGTCATTCAAGAACTTCCGTAAGTCTGCCGGGGCCAGGGACTTAAAGCATGTAGTGGCCTTGAAAGATGCTGGGATTGGATTTGTCAGTTACCAAGAGACTTTCTTTGACACTTTGAACAGTGGGTCAAGCGCGCTGGTGCCAATGATGAGATGGATATCGGAAGATGAGAACAAATTAGTGAGCGACCGCATGAAAACAGGAATCGAAAAGGCGAAGAGGCAGGGAATCAGCGTAGGGAGGCCTAGGATCCAGATAGACACTCAAAAAGCAGTAGAAATGCAGAAACAGGGTATGTCTCTCAGGGAAATCTCCAAGGCGCTAGGGGCGTCAAAGGAGACAGTCAGGCAGGCTTTGATTGGATCCGGCTTACAGACCAAGAAATCATAGGAATATGTTAGAATTTCCAGCAAAATCCCATTTTAGCCATACCTGAACTCAGAAGTTGCTGTCCGTCAAACTCCTCTTTGTTCGTAAGCTACGTTCAAGATTTCGTCGCCCCTCTTACGGACGTTTCTGGGGCGAATAGCTACCTAGAAACCAAATCCAGGTGAGCGAGGTAGCTTAGGTTGGGGTAATGCAAATGGGTTTGTGTTTCTTACCTTCGCATGTTTCCTTTTCTTTTCAATTTTTTGCACGTTTTCTTTATGTGTTTTCTTCGCATGATGATTTGGGCATAATGCTTGTAAATTCTTCACACTTGTACGGCCGCCCGTATCAACTCTTTTTATGTGGTCAAAATGAGGGGTAACACCATCGCGATTAAAATGTACTTTACATCCCGGCCAGGCACACTTGTCCTTTTGTCTTTGTAGAACCTCATTTTTTTGCGAAGCGGTGGGATTAACTCTTTCATACTGCGTTTTAGATTCGCCCCAAACACTAAGTGGTTTTGTGTTACTCAGACTAAAAGGACTTCTTGCCATATTCTCACCTTTTAACAAACAAACTGCCCACCAGGATCAAAATACCAAGATACACAACTGGCTGGATATTGACGAGTGCCCCAAGCACGATTACAACTATCCCTAATTGAGAGTATACATTCAATTGACTTAGACTAACTTGGTTTTTTGCCATAGTTTCATCATCAACATGCCCTATTTTTAATATGTTTCAAACTCTCTTAGCACTTCCAATACTCTCTACTTCTCTTTGAACTCGCGTATGGCGAGTATTAGTAATTCTTTCATTTCACGCATATGGTGCTCCATCCTTGCTTTTCTAAACTCATAACTGCTGGTGACCAAATCAAACTTTTCATTCTCTCCTTCACTATTGATTTGATCCTCAAGCACTTTACCTCGCCGATATAACACCCAGTCTTGGTATTCCATTTGTGTAATCTTTTTAGCAACATCATACATCTTTTGGTACGCAGTCGCAGCGTCCTGTTTCTTCAACAGACCAAGGATATCTTTGATATCCTTTGAATCGATTTTGATATCAGGTAGATTACCAGTCATTCCAACCATCTCTTAGCACTTCTAACATTATTTGCGGTTTAAATATTGTTTAACCGGATCTGCCACAGTATTTTCATTGATACCCTTGACACCGTTGGATATACAATATTCTGTTTTGAACCAATCAGATAACTCTTTTTTACCGTGACTCGAATTGCAACTCCCACAACAAATCGCAACATCCTTCATTTGCAGCCCGTCTTTCCAATAGAACGGCCCATTGGAATTGAAATGTTCAATTGTCGCAGAATCTCTTCGGTTGCTACGGTCGTACGGATAAATCATTTTTTTATGACAATATACACATCTCTGGTCCCTTTCACGGATTTTTAGCAATTCGTTATCCGGGATTCCAAATTTGTTTGACATAACTAATACACTCTCAGAACTTCCAACACTATTTCGTCTTCGCCATCCCCAGCAGCTCTTTAAGGACAACCGGGAGCTTGGTGACCTCATCGCTTCCGCTGAAATGGCCCTTGTCCTTCTCTATTATGATCCTGGCCCCTAACCTATTCTTGTAAGTCTCCGCGTTCTCAAGAGGGACATAAGGGTCATTGTTGGAGAACACCGCCACGAAGTTGCGGGTGGTCTTCCTTATCCTGTCAAAGTCGATCGGAGTCTCGAACCATGGCTTCACTATCTTCCTCTCCTCTTTCGTCCGGGTGGCCATGGGAGTCAATGAGACCCATCCGGCCACGAATACCGCCCCGCCTATCTTCGCATCTACAGTCTGTAGGTATCTGAGCACAGCCTGGCATCCGATGCTATGCCCCACAAAAAACGTGTCCTTGTCCGCCTTTTTCACGACGCCAGCGAGGAAAGAGACCCATTTCCCTATGTCCGGCGCCTCGGATTCAGGCATTGATGGGACTTCCACAATGTACCCCTTGGCCTCCAGCTCCTTCTTGAGCCACGGGAACCATCCCTCTTCGGGATATCCTTCCCATCCATGGATTATGAAGACGCGTTTCGGCATTTTACAAACTTTTTATTAGCACTTCCAACACTATCTTGTCTTCAGGTATCTTCCGTACTCCTTGATGTATCTCTTGAAGAACCACTGGAGGAATATCAGGTCGTTGCCCTTCACCTGCGACCTCTCCAGCGAAGTGTAGTAGCTGCTCCTCTTCGAAGACGGTATGTTAAGCATAGGGAATCCATGCCTGTTCAGGACGAAATTCATCAGCAACCTGCTCATCCTGCCGTTACCATCTCCGAACGGATGTATAGTGACCAGTTTCAGATGGATGAGCGCCGCTAGTTCAATCGGATGCGTTCTCGCCTTGCTCTTGTCATACCATCTGAAAAGCTCCTTCAGCAGGACAGGCACTTCAGCCGGAGAAGGCGGCATGAACTTACTGCCGGTTATCCCTACCTGATGTTCCCTTATCCTGCCTGCGATGTCTGGTTTCGTGCCACTGAATAACATATCGTGCCAAAAGAGAAGAATCTGGAGAGAGAGATCCTTCTTGTAATCCAGTATCTCGTAGAAAACCTTCCTGTGGGCTTCCGCCTCTTTTATATCGTCCAGCGGTTTCGATTTCGGAGTGGTTCCTCGCTCTAGCAGGTCCGCGGTCTCCCTGTAGGTGAGTTTCGAGCCCTCTATCCTGTTCGTATCATAGGTGAACTTGATCATGAAATGCTCTAGTTCTTTGTTCTTGGAGGAGACGGGCATCCCCTTCTGCTCCCTTTCGTATCCCCGCTTGATCCCATCGAGCTGCATGAACCACCTGTCCTTGTAGATGTGGTAGATGAACTCGCGCTGCAGCTCGGCGATGTTCTTCGGGACAGTCTTCCCAAGATATAGCTCCTTCTTTTGCACTTTCCCTTTCTCCCTTATGCTGTGCTCCAGGTAGTAGTACTCTTGGCTCCCGATAACGCGTTTCTTTATGGATACCATGGAAATCTTTACCCCTACATATTTATAAAATTAACCATTTTAGATGAAATGTAGAGGTAAGACAAATGGATCAAGTCGGCTCTCTCTTAGCACTTCCAACACTTTCTCTGATTCAGCCCTTTGATGGCCTGCTCTTCGCTATCCTCACGCTCGCTTTCACGAGCCTCTTCACCAATGATACCGGGATCCTCTCGTCCAGCGGAATCTGCACGGATGCCTTCGTGGTGATATACTTCGCGAGCTCATCCTTGTGGTCCTCTATCGTCGGGGGCGGGAACAGGAGCACTATGTACGATTTCCGGAGACCGAACCAGGCGAACATCCCGTTGTAGTAATAACCTGGATAGGAATACCCCGGTGTTTGAAAATAAGCCATGGTCTCTATCGCTCCGGGCGCCGCTTCCTTTATTGCCGCCCTGATCGTCTTCAGATTGATCTGGACATCCTTCGGGCACTTCGCTATGTAGGCGTCCACGTCTTTGGATCCGGACTCCTTGGATATGCGTTTGGCCATGTTTTCCCTTCTTATGCTTCAATCACAACAGCATCCCTAACTCGTTCTATCTCTTCTCCTCGTTCATCCTCGCTTTCTCTTTCAGCATCCTCTTCATGATCGTGACGGGCGCCTTCTGGTCAAACCTGATCTGTATTGTCTTGTTTCCTGTCTTGTATCCTTTTTCCGCGAGCGCCTTGCGGTCCTTGCTCTTGAGGTGGAACGCCAGGCCGAAGTCGACGTGATCCTTCAATGCGACGAAACCAGCGAGAAGGCCGTGGTACTTGTAGAATGGGATGCCCCAGCTTATGCTCTCCTCCGCGCCCGGGACTGCTGATCTTATCATCTTCCTGACCTCCTTAAGTTTCGGGCGCGCCTCCTTCGGCATGCTGGCGATGTACTCATTGACGTTCTTCGCTTTGTAGTTCTGCATATCTCCCTCCTTTAGCTGGAGAGATGGGAATAAAAAGTAAAAGGAGAGGGCTTACGCCCTCTTCCCGAAGCCGGAACCCAGGTTCCGGCGGCCTCCCGACCGTCCTCGCGGATCCGAAGCAAAAGCACAAAATAGATTCTTTTTTGACTAGTATCTTACATTTATTATGCTTTTTGTGTTATAAACTATATCGTCGTTATTTTTAGGCATACATTAAGAACAGAAAATGTAAGATAAGTTAATAAAGGTCATCGCACAATATATTATTATGGGGATAAGGAAAAAGACAGTGAACGGTCAGGAATACTACTATCTGGAGGAAACAATAAGGCTAGAGACGCCCAAAGTCTATTCGCTGTTCCTTGGGAAAAGGATACCTCCGAAGCGCACGCTTGAGGAGAAGAGAAAAGAGCTCCTGGAAAAGATCTACGCGAATCTGCTGGACAATGCCGAGCGCAGGTACCTGACAAAAGAGCAACTGATAGAGGTGGAGAAGCAGAGAAGGAGGTATCTCCAGAGAGTGAAGGGACTAGGCAAGGCGAAACAGGAGGAGAAGGAAGAGATAGACACCGTGAATTTCGTCTACACCACCCTGACCACCGAGGGTGTTCCCGTAACAAGGGAAGACGCCGACCTGGCCTACCGGTTCGCCGGAAAGAACGTGAGGGGGATCAGAGACGAGAACCTGAACGTTGCGCTTGACATGATAAACGGGCTGAGATACCTGAAGGAAAGCAAAAAGGGGATTTCAAGAGGGTTCATACTAGACCTTCATAAAATCATTATGGAGGCGTACAAAGACAAGAATCCTGGGAAGTTCAGAACTAAACAAGCCTACATATACCTCAAGAGCCACGAGAGGGCCGAAGAGATAAGGTTCAGGCCCCCTGCTCCAAGCAAGATAGAAGGCAAGATCGCCGAGCTCGTCGAATGGTACAATCTGAATATGGGGAAGCTCAACGCGGTGGAGTTGGCCGCGCTGCTGCACCTCCGCTTGTACATGATCCATCCGTTCGATGACGGGAACAAGAGGATGTCCCGCCTGCTCTTCAACAAGGCGTTCTTCGATTCCGGCTACCCGATGCTGAACATATCGAAGGAGACCCAGAGCTATTTCGATGCGCTGATCAGATCCGCCGAGAAAGAGGATGAGAAACCGTTCGTGCTGTTCGTCGCGGAGCAGCTCATAGCGTACATGCGCGCTAGATTCAACAAAGGAGCGCGCACAGCCGGTTCTTGAACACCCCCGCTCGCAACGCTTCCAACACTTCCTATTGTAGTTAACAAAAATCAATAGTTTTGTTAACTACACAGAAAGCGGCGCTTCATCCGAACCAGCTCTCTCAGCATTAATGCTATCTCGTCTTCGCCAGCCCGTACTCCGTCTTCCTCTCCTTGACGTACTTCTCGAACAGCCCCTTCGCCGTCTTCGTGGAGAATGGCCTGTCTTTCAGCTTGCTGTCGGTCTCCAGGTAATTGATCATCTCGGCCGGCCCCTTGTTCAGGATCTTCATCAAGGCGGGGAATCCTTCCTTCGTGGCCATCCACGCGAAGTCGAGGTCATTGAATGTCCCAAGGACCCTATCCCCTGTATAGATATTGTTCTCTCCGAACGCCCAGTTGTCGTGGACCGAGACGTACTTGACGATCTGTATGACCTTCTCTCTCGGGTAGCCGACCGTCTCCAATGTCTGCCCCGCGATCCTCGCGCCGGCTTCCATGTGCGCCTTCCTGAGATCGAGATTGAACGGATTCCCCTTCGGCACCGCCGAATAGCCGACATCATGAAGTATGACCAAAGGGAGCAGCAGGGAGTCGTCGATCTTCTCCTTCCTGCAGACCAGCATGGCGTCCTTCATCATCCACTCTATATGGGCGATGTCCATCGGGCGGCCCTTCTCGTAGTACGGCTTTGCAAGGTCCCATATCTTCCTGTAGATTGTGTTCATGATCAACTCTCTTAGCATTTTCAACTATTTTTTCTTCAGCTTTGGAAAATGCTTGTTCTTTGCTCCGCAATTCAAGCAAACATCCCTATGGACGCACAGCAGATGCCCGCATTCGGGGCATTTCCACTTGATTCCTTGTTTCTTGACAAATGACGCCATTCCGATCCTGCTGATAGCCCGCAGGTTCTGGATCGGGCTCTCCCCGTACTTCGTAGTGTATCTTTTATCTAAATCCTTGATCCTCTTGCAAGGGAATCTGCTGCATGAAATGCACAATCTCCTGCTGTTTCCCTTTTTTTCTGGACACATCGTTATGCTGCACACCTTGCAATGATTAAGCTTGGACCCCGTTCTATTGCATCCCGCGCATGTGTTCTTCTCACGCTGAAAACCCAAGCAGAGGTCACAGATCACCCCGCAGGGCGCAATGCTTTTCACATCCATGGATTACACTTCCAACTCTCTTAGCATTCCAATACTATTTCAGCAGCCTGAACCTCGACGCCCCGATGGATACCACGCCCAGTATGCCCAGCACGATCGGGAATGCGCTATCGCTCATGAAATTCCCCAGCATCATTGCCGCCGCGAATATGACGAGCGCTATCCCGATGTGGAACATGGTCCTGTTGCCTTTCGGTTCTCTCTTCGATGTTTTCTCCATATGCATCCCTCTTGCCTCCAGCGCGGTTCAGTCCTTCCCTTCCCACTCGTTGTAGAACCGCTCGAGGTACCTCTCCATGAACGCATGCCTCCCGTGGGCCATCTCCTTCGCAGTCTTGGTGTTCATCCTGTCCTTCACCAGGAGCAGTTTCTCGTAGAAATGGTTGATCGTGGTCCCCTTGTCCCTCTTGTAGGCCGCGAACGTCTGGTTCGGCTGCGGCTTCACGCCGGGATCGTGCATGATCCTGCCCTTCATCCCGCCGTAGACGAACGCCCGGGCTATCCCAATGGCGCCTATCGCGTCCAGCCTGTCCGCGTCCTGGACCACCATGCCCTCCTTCGTCCTGATGCGGTTCTTCACTCCGGCCCCCTTGAACGAGGTGTTCGCGATGATGTCGCAGACGTGGGAGACTGTCTCCCCGTCCAGGTCCAGCAACTCCAGCCACTCCCTCGCCACGCGCGGCCCGACAGCCATGTCGTTGCCGTGCAGCTTCCAGTCCGCTATGTCATGGAGCAGGGCTCCGAGCTGGACGACGAACAGGTCCGCTTTCTCCTTCTTGCCTATGTGGACCGCCGCCCTCCATACGCGGTAGACATGCCACCAGTCATGGCCGGAGCGGTCGTCTTCCATCTTCTTCCTGACATGCTCCATCGTCTTCTTGATGATGAGTCTCTTGTTCATTGGCATCAGCTCTTCTAGCTATCGAGATAGGAATAAAAGAGCGGCTTTTTCTATCTGCCGGAATGCCATTCCGAAACGCTTGTCCGATCTGCCCAGCTCTTCTCCTCGAAACGCCTTCCCTATCGCCAGACGCAATGCTCTGCTGCGCTCTCTCGAGCGTTTGGGGTCCGAGACGAGGACTGGCCCTCGATCAGGAAAAACTCGGCAGCCCGTCGCCACCTGCGCCGAGTAAATGCAAATATTTAAATATAAGAAATACGTAATCCGACAATGATGACGTCGAACAGACCGCAATGCGTGGCTCAGGACGCAGCCGCAAAACCATTTGCCGGAGCTCTTCCCAGGATAGAGACGATCGATGACATAAAGGACGCGTGCACAAGGAGGATGCTCGTCGGCGTGATGACCCGGTATCTTGAGGCGTCCGCATATACAGCCGGATGCGGCATGGAGGAAAGGAACTTCCTCGATGAGGTCACAAGCATGCTGGACATACGGCACGTCTCCATGTTGTGCGAAGGGATCGGTTTCAAGGAATCCGCAAGGAACGGGATAGCGATGCTGACGGGAGTTGGCGACACGGATCTGCATCTGGAGATGGAATACCTTGATCACCTGGTGGAGTCGTCTCCGCGCATGGGCAAAAAGCTGGGGGGGCACCTCCTTGACATCGGCAGCAGTGTCGGAGCGCTGACGCACGAAACGAGGCGCACGTACGGCGCGGAATCTGTAGGCGTCGACATCGACCGGAACGCGATCAAGCTGGGTAAGTTCCTCGGAGTGAAGGGCCTGGTCGCGATAGAGGAGAACGACTACGCGCTTCCGTTCAACGACGAGCGCTTCGATGCGGTCCTCATGAGATCAGTCCTCAACTGCCCGCAGGCGGACGAGATCGTGGTGAATGCCATGATACGGGAGGCTGCCCGGGTCGTCAAGCGGGACGGGATCATAATCATATCTGGATATACAGACTCCGACGACGCAGAGCTGAGGAGGGTGGGACTCGTGATGTCCACGTCAAGCTCTAGGCTGTGGACCGTGTGGACCCGCGGCGACCGCTCTTGCGCCCCGGCATAGGCGCCGGTGTTCCTGGCTCACGCCCCCAGGGACTTCAAGAGCATGTAGACCAGCACGCCGGGCCAGAATATCGCCTTGATCAGGCCCACGACGCCCATCGTCAGGCTCGTGGCCGTGGTGAGGAAATAGTACAGCGCGCCGAGGAATCCTATCCCGTACAGCGCTCCGCCCGCCCCGCTCTTCGTGCTGTTGTCCCTGATGTTGAAAACCCATTTCTGCCCTGATTTCTTCGCCATACCAATCATCTCCGATCAACATTCATCTCTTCCTGCTGTTCCTGATCTTGCCCCACTTGACATTGTCCCAGACCCTCTCATGGAGATAGTATCCGATGGAGCTGTAGGTGTTGCTGACGACCATGAAGCCGAACGCGACTTCCGTCTTGCCCGTGAGCCAGTAGATGACGACGAAGTCCATTATCAGTATGGCGAGCCTGTAGGTGGCGGTCTTCGCCAGCGACCTCCATGAGCTCTCCTTGAAATGATGGTGATTCCTTGGGGCATCGGCCTTGATCAGGCCCTTGCGTCTCGTCAGGTCCGCCATAGCATCAACGCTCTCTCGGGATTATCCGCATTCGACCGTGATCTTCTCAAGCTCATTGTTCACGAACGTGCTGTTGTAGCACTGCCTGTTGTATGTCCACCCGAGGCACATCTTGTCGCAGCCGTAATCAGGCATGTCCGGGCAGTGGTCGTAAGCGAATCCCAGGCAGCTGAATTCCTCGGTGTACATAGGCGATGCGAATCCCTTCTTGCCGCCGATGACCCTCGCCTTCGGCCAGAAGAAAGCCGCGATGAGCAGGACCGCGACGATCCCGATCAGAAGATATTTCCGTTTCATGCGATCATCCCATGTCCTTGACGAGCGTCCTCGTACCGTCCGCGCAGACGGCGTTGTACATCTGGTCGTATCCCACTAGGTCGTAGTATGTGATTTCAGACGACACGGACGGCTTGTCGTAGTACGCCCCTCCGCTGCCGTAATCGATGTTGATCGAGTCGCTCGTACCGTCATCCACGAACGTCTGGACGTATCCCGGCCCCCTGTAGCCGAAACGGGTGTTGACGATGTTGGTGACGTTCCCTGTCACCCCGCGCGTGATCCCATCCACGAACGTGCTGTTCTCCGATGTGGCGACCTCAACAGGCACCCATTCCCCATCGTAGAACTCCACCCACTGGTGGGGGATGTACTCGTTGGGGCTCTTCTCTATGGAGTATCCCCTGACGAACCTCGCGGGTATCCCCGCGGATCGCAACAGGGAGAGATACAGGGACGCGAGCTCGTCGCAGTCCCCGTTCCCGCTATGCAGCACCTCCACGGCAGATTTGGTGTAGGTGTCGCTGTCCGGGCCGTGGTAGTACTCCGTGTTGCTCTTCAGCCATACGAACAGCGCCTTGGCGACAGTCCAGACATCATCGCCCCCCGTCTCGCCCCTCACCCGCTCCGCTATCGCCTTTATCTCGCTGTCGTACGGGTCTATCATCGCCCTCGCCATCATGGTGCCGCCGCTCGCCTTTCCTTGCAGCTCCTCGCCGCCCAGGTAGCCGTGGCCTGATTCGCTCGCCGCCGCATCGGATATCCTCATCTCTCTCCGGTTGAACAGCTGCAGCGCCTGCGTCCCTTTCATGTCCATGTAGATGTATCCGGTGACGGAGGAGTACTTCTTCGCCGTGTTGTCAAGCTTCCATGTCATCATCCGGTTCCCGGCCTGGTAGCTCGTGCTGGACTGGGTCAGCCCTTTGCTCGCGTCGGGATACACGGTGACCTCCGCCCCCTCGGGATACATCACGACGTAGCTCTGGTACCCGTTGTAGACCGTGGTGTTGTATCCGTACCTCAGGACGTAGTTCGCGGTCGTGTTGACCGGGTAGTACATGCAGTCCTTGGCTATGGTGAAGTTCCAGGAGAATGAGCTTCCGGCGTTCATGTCGAGCGCGGAGGTCGTGTTCTTGTATCCTTGCTTGCCTACGATGACCGTGTACGATCCGGCCGGGACGCCGGTGATGCTGTACTCCCCGTATCGGTCGGTCCTGCCGGTGTACTCGTTGGTCCCGTCGGTCAGCGTCATGAACGCGTCCTCCACTGTGACGTTCTTGGTGCTCTGGATGGTGCCGTGCACGCTGCCGGTCTGGCCGGAGGAGATGTATCCTCCGTCCGTCTGGCCATTGAGAGAGCCGGATTGTGAGAGGCCGAAGAGCATGTCCAGGAAGTCGGTTATCATCTTGATTATGGACTCCAGCACGCCCATCTTCTGCGTCCCCTCGCCCTCGCTGGCGCATGTCCCGTCGTCGCATATGTTGCTCCTGCATGCGTAGTCGTTCTGGCATGATGCGCCGCCGAAATGCTGCCCGGACCATGTGCCGTTGGTGTCGCAGTATGACTCCAGGTAGTCAACCATCTTCCGAGTGCCTGTGGAAAAGCATGATCCGTCCAGATAGCATTCGCCCGCGCCGCAGGATTGGCTGGCCTGGCTCGCGTCAATGAGCGATTTGCTGAAGACGATGGCTGTCGTGCTGTTGATGTAGATCGCGACGCGCTCGTTGTTGGTCCCGAACGTTATCCCCGTCCCGCCCATCGGCGTCCCCTCCGGGAGGTCGGAGATGTCCATCTCGGTCACGTCTTCCCATGATCTCTTGTACAGCTGGCCGTTGATGTATGTGGCGGTGTCATCCACCATTATCGCCACGGCCTTGCCGTCAATGGTCACATTCTTGTTGAAGACGGCCGTATCGGCGAGGGTTGATGGCGCGCATACGCCGTCCACGCATCTGCCGCTGAGGCAATCAGGGCCGTAACCACACGATTCTCCATCGGATTTTATCTCCACCTTGTCATTCCCGGTGATGTCCGGAGCCGTGCTCTTCACGCACGTCCCGTACTGGCTGGTGTACCCTTCCGGGCAGGCGATGATCTTGCCGCCTTCAGACAGGCATTTCCCGGCCTGGCAAGCGGATCCGTACGGGCACATGTTGCCGCACTTGCCGCAGTTGTTCTGGTCATCGCTGTTGTCCACGCATGTCCCGCAGCAGCTTCCGCTCGCGCATTCGCCATTGGCGGAGCAGGATTCTCCGAGCTCCTTGTCGTTGGAAGCGGGAGGTGTGCCCCACAGATCCTGATGGAGCTTGTTCTCGTCGCACCATGCGATATTCTCCTTGTATCCCGCATCCACGCGCGCCGTGTCGTCCAGGCATTTGTTGTACGCCTCGGTGCACCGTGCCTGGCATGCGGGGATCTCCACCCTCTTGCAGTAGTCTATCATCCCTTGTGTCACTTCGCCGTCGCAGTTGCACCCGCTGCATTCGCTCTGGCAAGGCATCTTCCCGCCGTCGTGCAGCGACATCATGGCATTGTAGCATTGGGCGTATCCGGCCTTATTGCCGTAGGGATCCGGTATGTCGTAGCAGTAGGTGCTTATCGCGCCGCATCCCGATTCCGTCCCGTCGAAGCAGTAATAAGTGTACATGGAGGCCATGCTCTCAGTGTATCTGTCCTTCGCGGCCGCCATGCAGTCGGAATGGTTGTAGTCATCGATGCCGTTGAAGCAGTAAAAGAAATTCGAGCAGGTCATGGCGACCTCGCCCTGGGCATGCGCGATGCCCATCAGGAACAGGATAGCGGCCATCACGGACGCGAGCAGTAATATGATTCGCCCCATATCATCCATTGGTCGGATAGGGTTAAAAATGAGATTCAGAGCAAGTTCAGAGATAGGAAGCGACGTAATCGTAAGAAATAGTTATATACCTTGGACGACGAATAAATCCATGTCACAGGAACAGAAATCTCAAGAGCAGAAGGGGCGACCGTTCACTAAGAAACAGAAGGTACTGGCTGCCGCGGCGCTCACCGGATTCCTCGGACTGAGCCTCGCGACCGGATACGTAGTGGACTCCAGCAGGAACGCGGGATACTACCGGCGCAGCGCGCTGGACTCCGTGGGATTCAGGCACTTCAAGCTCCAGGTTGACTCTCCGTCCAAATTCCCTTACCAGTTCAGCCCATGGGAGAGATACGCCCAGATAGAAGAGGGGCTTCTTGCTGAATTCAACATCCCAGAGGCGAAGATCCCACGCCAGACGAAAAGGATAATCTCCGTGGCCAACTGGATATCAGACAACGTCGCCAAGCGCATGCTGCAGGCCATGGACACATACGAAGTCGGCGACGTCTCCAAGGTCGCGACATCGGAGAGCCTGATGAATGTCATCGCCGACGAGATGGCCAACGCAGGGATATTCTACGCGAGGGAGAGCTTCCTCTCCAATTCATTCAATCCGAAGCTCCATGAGAAGGAGGACCTGATCCATCTTGACTGCAAGCTTCTCACCTACCTCATGTGCCACATCGGAAGGAGGCTGGACCTGAGGACATACATCGTTGACGGGCCCAGCCACATGTACCTGTTCGTGGAGAGCAACCAGGAGAAGGGAACAGGATACGTCATCGAGCCCACCCAGTTCAGGAGGATAGAGGAGACCGAAGACGCGATCAACTACGCAGGGAAGGGCATAGGCGACGGGTTCTTCACCACTTTTGAGAAGCAGAAAGTCCATGCCGGCATCGTCGCCACCGAGAGATTCATCAAGGCGGCCAATCTCCATTTCACTCTCACGGACACCAGGATGATAGAGGACGACATGCGCGCCAACATAATCGTCGGCCTGCTCGACTACGCCAAGAAGGAGGACGACATCGGCCTGAAGGTGCGGATATACAACAGGATGTTCAGGATGGCGCAGGAAGGCTCCGGGAGCTACCTCGTCATAAGCAACGCGTTCACGACAAGCCTCGGCCTGGCTGAGGAATGCGTAGAGAAGAAGCGCTACCCCGACGCCGAGACACTCCTGAAGAACGCCGTGTGGATACGCAGGGAGAGGGACGAGCTCATAGTGAGCAAGGAGCCGATCGAGGAGATACTGTTAGGCAAATTGTACTGGGAGATGGGCAGCAAGACGAAGGCGCTGCGCCAGCTCAGGGAAGCGAACGAATTGTACAAGAGCAGAGGATTGTTCTACTACAGGGGGAACGAGGACAAGCCGATAGCGCTCAACAGGTACCACTGCGTATTGCTGAGATACCTCGCGATGGCCGAATTGGACCATGGCACGATGCAGCTGGAGAGGATACACAACGAGATCCTCCTGCCCGCCTACAACCACTACGCCAACAACCAGATGACCGTGCCTGAGATGGACAAGGTGAAGGAGATGATGGACCAGGTCAAGGCCCGGATGGAGCGCGAAGGCGGCGGAGACAGCATCTCTGACTTGAGGCGCCTGATAGAGGGGCTGAAAGGGCATCAGTGAGACTGCTTCCGTAATGTGCGATAACGGATCTCTCTCTTCAGCGACCGCCCCGGTCTCTTGATTTTTCTTGCTAATTCAGCCTTGTCATCTTTTGGGCGGCTTTCGCGTAACGAGATACGCCGCCGCGATCACGATTATGGCTGCGACGGCGCCGATCGCCGGAACCCAGTCGAATACGTTCGTCTCCGGGCTTGTATTCGCCGGAGTGATGTTTGTCGTTTGGTTCGCTGCTGGCTCGGCAGTTGCCGTTTGGTTCGCGGCGACAACGTTCGGGGCGCCCAACGCCAGGGTTTCGGTCTCATTCGCCAGCTCTTTCGCCAGGTCGTAATCGCCTGCGACGAACGCGGCATTCGCGTCCGCGAGCTTGTCTTTCGCAGCCGATACGTTCTTGCCTGCCTTATCGGCATCGGAGATCGCCGTCCGGGCCGCGGATAGCACGGATCGCGCATCAGATTCGGTCGCAACGGCCGGTTGCTGGGTCGATGATTGGTTCTGGCTAGCTTGGTTGACTGACTGGGTCTGATTGACTGATGGAGTTTGATTTACTGACGGAGTTGCCGTTATCGCGATCGTGTTTATGCCGCCGCCATATCCTACGCTTATGCCGGTGTGGGTGGAGTTGGACGTCTCTCCGAACTGCGCGCCCTGGCCGTTCACCTGGACCGTGAACGTCCCGTTCAGGAGCCCCGCAGGCATGGATACCACCGCGGAATCCGTAGTTCCGTTGGAGTCGGCGGTCTTGAATGTGATCGTGCCTGCCGTCTGATCGAAGGCGAGAGCGGAGACGGATGAATTTGAGCGGATGGATAGCGGGAAGCATTGGCCATCGGACGCGACGGAATAATCGTAATCGGGTCTCGCTTCCTTCATTATGACCGCCTTGGCGTTGGCGATGAATATGTTGCGGAACGAATTGGAGTCCAAATCTGCAAGGGCGGATCTCCAGCGGCCCACCGCGTTGGGCGGGGCGTTCTGGACCGTGTCGCTCGCGTAGTTGAGCCATCTGTTCTTGTCATTGCCCCCTCCGGCATCGCTGGCCCAGAGGATCCGGGCGTTCCAGGTCTCGAAGAACTGCTCCCATCGCGCATTGAGGTGGCCGTCGCTTTGGTTGACCAATACTCCGCGCCAATTGGAATTGAGCTCGCCCGGATCATTCATCATGTTCTGGATCCCGGCCGTATCGAAATACAGGTTGGGGTAGCGCAGGAGATAGTCATCGAGCGCGTCCGCGTCGAGCGGCATGTTGTTGAATCCGAGATGGCACCAGAGGAAAATCGCATCCTTATTGTGGCTGAACATCCGTTCCAGGGCGGCATTCGCAGAAGGGTCATCGGGCACGAAGTGGAAGGAGAGAGGGACATGATAGGCCGCAGACAGATCAACGAGCTGAAGGATCAATGGCGTGTCTGGCTGGATGTAAGCTGTTGGGGGAGGAGTATAAGACTGACCGCTGTAGTATCTCAGGTTGATCTCCCCTATCCCGGTGAATCTTCCAGTGCCCAATTGCGTCCTGGTATATTCGACGAGATGCTGGTCATTGGTGTTAGTGAAGGCGACGAAGGCGGAGAACCTGCCCGGATACTTCGCGATATAGTCCAGCGATGTCTGGTCATCATTCTTCCCATTCGGATACAGGAGGGCCATGCTCACCCCCGCCTGATCCATCTCAGAGATCACGAAATCCGAAGTGTAGTCCTGTGTCATGTGGACATGAGCGTCGAAGATCTTCATCTTGTCCGGTGATGCGTCCGTGGATGAAGGAGCGCAGATGTCGCCGGCCGCGGCACTGATGTGGATGAGGATGGAGAACAGGAAAAGGAAACAGACGATCCCGATGCCATTCTTCGCCATGCACAGCCTTGACGGCCGCCGTTTAAAATAGTATTGAGATGGGATCAGGCCAGCCTCTTCCCTTCCCACAGGTCGTACACTTCCCTTATCTTGATCAGCACAGCCGCATGCGGGTCGGCCCCCTTGTTTATCGGCAGCTTACTGACGAATCCCATCCACTTCCCCTTCCTGTGCTGCTTCGCGGTCCCTTTCAGCTGGTACCACTCTGTGCCCTTGCCGCAGACGACAGCGACGCTGCTGTTGCGCGCGATGTTCTTCCTTGTCTTGCCCATCATGTTGTCGGTCGCGCATATCGTGTCCTTCGCCACGAGCCTGCAGCCCATGACGCAGACCAGGTTGGGCCTGCCCTTCGGGCCGGACGTCGCCAGGTACAGCACGCCCTTCTCGATGAAATCCTTGTATCTTGATAGGTCAGCCATGCTGTCGGTTGGGGGGATGGAAATAAAAAGCGAGAGGAAGGCAGGATTCAGGCCTGTCCATAAGGGATACTTCATCGAGACAGACAAAGGCAAGATATGGGTGAATTTTGTATAATCAAAGGATAGACGGCGAGTGTCCGAAGGAAAGCTGTGAGTGGTGCGGGAAGGTATGCGGCCGTCCCGTCTCCGGGACCGATCCGAAATGCCCCGGTCAGCCGGCTTGCCGCACTTCCGCGAGCAGGAGATCTTTCCCGACAAAGAGGGGCTCGTGGGCGACCGGGGGGATCCCGTCCTTGGGGAATATGAACAGCACATGCGGATACGATTCCCAGGTCTCCGGCGACAGCTCCTGGATGGGGATCCCCGCCACGTCCGCCCCGTCGACATACCTGACCCAATAGACGATGCTGTGCTCGGTGAACACTATAGAGCCGGGAGGGATGCTGCCCTTCATGCCGACAAGGTCCAGGTACCCTTCGTCGCTTATCGTGGGGCCTATGTCCATGGCGACGCGCAGGCATTGGCCGGCGGAAGCCAGGAGGCAGGCGGCGGACACTGCGATCGCGACCGCCTTCGGAGTATCGCCCGGGGCCCATAGCCTGGATATCCCGTAGCTCAGTATCATGGATGCCGGGACGACGAACATCAGGGACGTCCTGAACAGCCATTCGCCCGGTATGAGGGGGAAGCATATGACCAGGACCATCGCTGTCGCGGCCAGCAGGAAAGACAGCTGCTCTCTTTTCCCTTCCTTCCAGGCGCGGTAGGACAGGAACGCCCCGGCCATGAACACCAGCATGACGACGGCCCATCCGCCGATGATGCCGATCCCGTCGCTCAACGGGGGCGCTCCGGCCTGCGGCCCTAAGCCGGACGAGCCGGAAACAGCCGCCCCTCCGGCCCCGTCCGGCTGGAATATCCTCTGGATGAGGGAGAACGCGGGGCCGAAGTCGCTGAACATGGCACTGAAGAAGACCGCGGAGACCAGCATGAACGCCGAGACGACCAGCGCCAATACGCACGCGGCCCCCATGAAGCGTCTCCTATCGGCATTGAGGGCCGACGACAGCACGGCATAGACGGCGAAGAAGAGGATGGCGGCGAAGAGATCGAGGCTGTGGGACATCCCGGTGAGGACGAGGAAAAGGGATGCCAGGGCCAGGCTCCTTCTCCTGTGCCAGGAGGACGCCAGCTCATGCAGGTAGTATATGAACATGAACAGGAAGAACACCCCGACCGCGTTCTTCATGAAATCAGCCAGCATCCTGACATACGGCGCAGAGAATATGACGAGCAGCATGGCGAGGATCCCCGCGGACCGGCTCTTTCCGACGCGTCTCATGAGGAGATACGCGGGGATGGCGGAGAGCGCGCAGAAGAACGAGACGCCGACCTTCACTCCCAATGTGATATCCCCCAGAAGGAATGCGAAAGCGGACAGGAGGTAGAACGGCAGGGGCGGGGCGCCGTAGGCGAGGCCCCCTGTGGCGAGGATGCTCCTCACCTGGATGAGGTAGTACGGGCCATCGACCATGGGGATGAGCGCGTCCCTGGAGAAAATCCACAGGAAGAACCCGAATCCCAGCAGGAAGACCAGGAGGACCGGGAAGAGCTCCCGGGCCGCCAATTTGTCGGGCGGGCCCGACGCCGGTCGCGTTGACGGCGGACGGCCCCTTCCGCGCTTGTGCCCTTCAGCCATGGATGATGCACTCCCGGCCCCGCTATATAAAACATGCAGTAACGGCGGTGCGGGCTTGCCGCCATTCAGTATCATGCCGGCCTTGCATCAGGAGCGGGTTCCCCAGTCCCTCTTCACTGTCCACGGCGACGCCATCAGTTCAGGCGTCACGAACTCCGCGGGATCGAACGTCTCGTCAAGGACTGTGAGCTCCTCCACGTGGCTCTGGTCAAGCGCGAGCGGCTGGGACGTCTCGTAGTCCCATACGTGGAGCTTGTTCCTGAAATCCATCGCATGCCTGCTCCTGCCGTAGTCCATCGGCGCGCAGACTCTCGTGATGTACGTCCCTTCCTCTTTCGAGAAGAACCTGACCCTCACCTTCCGTTTCGCGTGGATGGCCCTGATGAGCCGGTCCTTGTCCGTCTCCCTTACGACACTACTTACGTTGAGGTCCATGAGCATTCACCTTCAATTGGTCGGGTGCGCATTGAGAGCATATCCCTTTCAGAATAATGCGATGCGCACTGTACCTATGCGGGCGTTAGCGCATTAGAGATAATACTGCATTTCAGCCTCTAAAGCTCAAAATAGCCTCTTTCCCGCCATCCAAGCCGCGAGAAAGCCTGATGCAAACGTTATAAACAAGGGAAAAGAAGGAAGGCTATGAGGATAGGACTCACGACGGCGTTGGTCATACCGTTGATATTGCTGCTGGTCCCCGCGGCTTTCGCGGATGTAGGGCCGAAGCCGTACATGAGCTTCTCGCTCCATTACAACATGTCCGATAACATCAGCCTGATCAGCGGAGACCAATACGGGTGCGATGATGCGCGGTGCGCGAACGCGACCCCTCTCATGAAGGTCGGGCCCCAGAGATTCAGCTGCTCGGACGACACGTCCTGCCGCTCTGTCGCCTACGGATACTCGGATTACCAGAAGCTCGTGATCAACTTCTCGGACAAGACGAGGGAAAGCAATGTCTTCCCAGCGTACGACGGCGAGAGCTACTACGTGGTGGTCAACGACGACGGGATGGAAGTGATGCTGGGATACGATTATGTGGTCCCTCCGGCCGTCGGCCTGATATCGGGCCTGTATGCTGTATTCATCGCCATGATCGCGACGGCGATGACCCTCGCCATAGAACTGGTCGTCTCGTTCGCCTACCTGTTCATCACCAAGAAACCGATGCTGATCCTCCCATGGGTGGCGCTGATCAACCTGGTCTCTGTTCCGCTGCTGTGGGCTGTCGTCCTTCTGTCCGGGAACGGCATCTCCCTTCTGATAATGGAGGCCGCGGTATTCGTCGCGGAAGGATACGCGATACACCTGGTCAACAAGAAAGAGATGCCGATCAAGGACGCCCTCACGCTGAGCCTGCTGATGAACCTGGCGAGCTTCGCGATTGGATTCCTCCTGCCGTTCTGACCGTGGATCATCGGTTCTCCTGTCCATCCGGCCCCTTCAGCTCCCTCATCAGGTCGGCTTTCCTCTGCTCCGTGATCTTGGCCCTCTCTGTCTCCGGGAGCTTCTCGAACGCCTCCACCTTCTCCTTGATGCGGTGGAACAGCGGCATGACCTCCGCGTCAGATGACTCGAACACCATGGTCATTCCGCTCCTGACCTCGAAATGATAGGTGGATATCGTATTGATGGTGGTGCCGTACACGCTGCGCCGGTCCCTCCGGTCGGTGATCGTCCTCATCTCCAGGCTCACCTTCATGGTGGATTCCATGGGGGCCGACATCCCCTCGGCGGACGACGTCTTCGTTCTCCTGGAGTACCCGGACCACCTGTCGGCAGGTATCTGATTGATGGTGTTGATGACGCTCGCCAGCGTCATGTGATCGCTGAACCGCTGCCTGCGGCGGTCCACCTTCCGCTCCTTGGGCTCGGTCCGGTCGGGGATGCCTGCCGTCGCCTCGCATGCGGCGTCGAAAGCGGCGTCCAGCGCCCGATGCGGGGCGGTGATTATCCTCTCCGCGATCACCGCTATCCTCTTCAGCCTGGACTTCTGGCCGGATCCGGCCTGCGCCGCATGTCCCGAAACACGATATGCCTCGCTCATCGTAATCACTCTCTGCGTATGACTATTGGTCGCACTAACCCCACTTCCACTAATATGTTCTTAAAACTGATGCACATATTCAATCAGAGGATAACTGTAATCGATAGGGGCGATGATATGGATCAGGATATGACTACCACTGCATTCGAGCTGAAAGGCCACAGGACCGTGAGAAGCCTCGGAGTGGTCCGGGGGATCGTCGTGAGGTCCCGCTCCCTCATTGGGAACATCGGGGCCGCCATCCAGTCGCTCTACGGCGGCAACATCACGATCTACCCCGACCTCTGCGAGCGCGCGAGGCAGGACGCGTTCGAGATGATGGTGAAGCAGGCCGAGCAGTCCGGCGCCAACGCGGTCATAGGCGTGCGCTATGATGCGACAGAGATCGCGTCGGGGATAACAGAAGTCATCTGCTACGGGACGGCTGTAGAGGTCGACGGGAAGGACTAGGACCCGGCGGATGCCTGACGTTTTTTCATCCATCTCTAGTCTAAACCGACTTCAGGAACCCGTCGTCGCCCATCCTGAACCTGTGCTCAGGGTTGCTGGGGCAGACGAACTCGTCGCCGCTCCTGGATAATTCCTGGTTGAAGCCTGTCTGCACCCTGCAGGCGGGGCACATCCTGTACTCGTATATGTCCATGGTCGCACCGACCCCGTTTCCACCGCTCTGTTCTTAAAACCAGCCTGACAGTGACTATTAGACGGTGATGGTATGGATGACGTGTTCCAAGAAAGCATGAAGAAGAACGTGAAATTGGAGATGGCGCACATGAAGCTGATCAGCGACCCTGAATACGCCAAGCTCTACGCCGCGCTGCTCAAGACGCGCTACGACGCCCTGATGAAGGCGGGGTTCACGAAGAAGGAGGCGTTCGCCATCGTGCTCACATCGATAGGCGGCGAGCCTCCGGCAGGATCGAGCAACGTCGAGGAGTGATCTTGCATGATGGAGCCGTACATAATCGCTATAGTGTTCTTCGTGATCGTACTGTTCGCGGCGTTGCTGTTCCTACCTTCATTGATCCCGCGGTTCGACATGCCTAAGGCGTCGTTACCTCTGCAGAACAGATCCGTTGCGCAGCCCGTGAACGGGACGCCGGCCCCCGCGCCGAACGCCACTCTCCCGTCAAACGAGACAGCCAACATGACGGACCATTACTGGGGCCTGATAACGGAATCCAATGTGGAGTCGCTCTGCCTGGATGAGGCGAAAGCTCAGGCGGGATCCAACTCCTGGGCCGTCCTGGACTGCGGCTGCACCGAGAGCGTGACGCCGGACAAGAAGACGTACGGCTGCAACGTGAGCGCCATGGACGGCATGCATCCGTTCAGCGCTGAATGCACCAGGAGCGCGGACAGCTGCGTTCTCCGATCAATAGAGGCGGGCGATTTCTCCTACTCGTTCGAGGAGCTTGCGAGGATGCTGGGTGTAGGGTGAGACTCGAATCGCTCAAGCGATAAGATGTGGCCACGCGCTCAATCATCTTTTTATTCGCCGGTTGCTAGATTAGTCTCATGAAGTTCCAGCTCATGCTCGCGCCGATGGAAGGCATCACCGACGCCGCTTTCCGCACCCTTGCCAGCAAGAACGGCGCGGACCTCACGTTCACGGAGATGGCGAGGGTCGCCAACCTTGCCAAGGGGAAGAAGGAGCTCGCGAGGATTGACATTACTGATTCCACGCCCACACAGATACAATTGGCGGGCTCCAAGCTGGCCGAGTACGAACGGTTCCTTTCGGTCTTCAAGCCTTCGGAAGGGTTCCGCGGATTCAACCTGAACCTCGGCTGCCCCGGGCCGTCGTTCATCAGGCAGGGGATCGGCGCCGCGATGATGAAGCGGGTGACGAGGGTGCAGGAGATAATCAGGATCATCAACGACCACGGGTACGAATGCTCCGTCAAGATGAGGCTCGGGCTGAACCGGTATGAGAAGGAGAAGGGAGTCTATCTCAACCTGATCAACGGCGCGGACGCGAGCTTCTTCGTGGTCCATGCGAAAACCGCGGCGCAGAAGGACAGCGATCCCGCCGATTTCACTGTCTACGACAAGTGCGTCGCCACGGGGAAGAGGATAGTGGCCAATGGCGGGATTAGGACAAGAGAGCAGGTCATGGACCTGAAGGAGAAAGGCCTCTACGGCGCGATGATCGGGCAAGCCGCCATAGGGAATCCGGAGATATTCGGGGAGCTGGATGTGCGATGATGCGCGCTCGGGTCAGCCCGATGTCTTCTGCGCCACGCATCTCTCGAGCTCCCTGGCGATCATCTTCTTCACGAAGCCCTGCCCTATCGTCTTGGCTATCAGGGGCAGGTATTCTTCGGCGGCAGAATAGATTGTATCCACGACGAACTTCCTGCCTTTCTCCGTAGAGAGCAGGCCCCTGGCCAGCGTCTTCCCTTCCTCTGTGTCCCACAGGTTCAATATCCCGTCCAATGACAGCGCACGGACAAAGTAGACTGCTCCGTCTTTCTTCTCCATAAGAGCGGAGAATCCGCTCTCATCGGATGCCAATACCTGTATGAGCGCGTTGGAATACACCTCTTCCCGATTATGCGTTATCTTCTCCTTGACGTCCTCGTGCAGGGATTTGTATGCGCGCTTGGGATCGGCGCCCTTGCGGAGCATCTCGGTCCAGAAATCCTTGGCGACCCCGATCTCGGTTTCATTAAAAAATGAGACGCGACCTTCGGAGGGATCCCGGCCCAGGTTCAAGGACTCCTCGATCAGATCTCCGCCGGTCTTTCTTACCTTCTGCAACGGCAGACGCGTCGCGTTGACCATGCATTCCACGATCGGACCGGTGGAACCCACCAATCCGTTCAAGAAAACCCCGTTATCCTTGGCGATGCGCACGAGTTCGTATGTGTATCCCTTGACCGAAAGGAGATCGCTCAAGAGCTCTTTGCCCTCATTGGTCTCCAGCAATTTCGCGAGCGCCTTCACCGCACCTTCGTCCCCCGCGAATACAGTCTTTCCTCCCTTCTTCTCTTCTTTCCAGAACAGGCTTCCGAGCCGGTCGCTGAAACCCCATTCCGGATTGTACTCGTTGGACCCCGTCAAGACGTTCTTCACCGCAGCGTAGCCTCGCTTGTCTTTCAGAAGGGAGATCAATCCCTCAACCTTGTCTGGCCTGAGATAGGATTTGAGCCCATCAAGGCCGTTCTTCTCTAGGCCTTTGATCTCGGCATCCAGGCTCTCCTTGCTATGAATCAGTTTCTGCACGATAGGGATAATCATCCGGCATTTAAAGTTTTATGTGAGGATGGCTGAATGGAGAGCAAAGCCAAGAAGGAGCAGAACGATTGGCGATATTGGCGGCGGACTGCGCCATGCACGTGCTCGACCATTTCGAGAAGGAATATCCGGAAGACGACAGGCCGCGGAAGGCCATAGCGGCATGCAGGAGATGGGCCAGGACCGGCGTGTTCCATATGGCTGACATACGGAAGGCCTCGCTTTCTGCGCACGCGGCCGCACGCAAAGCGAAGGCTGAGGGGCATGACGCGGCCTGCTTCGCGGCCCGCGCGGCGGGCCACTCGGTGGCTACCGCGCATGTCCATACTCACGCGTTCGGACCCTCATTCTACGCCCTCAAGGCGGTCGCGGCCGCCGATCCCGCCCATGCGGAAGCCGATATGGCCAGGGAGCATGATTGGCAGTCGAGGCGGATCCCGAAGGGCCTGATGAAAATATGGCGGGAATGGGAATCGAGGCGCAATTCGCCTGCGGCGAATGCGCATGCGTCGTAGGCGCATCGCGCCTTCCGGAACGGATAAAGGCGGCGATACGATGAGTTGCGAAGGGTCAGGTTTATAACCACCCCGCAGAAACGCCCTCATGATGCGGATCGACCGGTCCAACGCCATTCCAATAGACGAGAGGGACTTCGAGTTCGTGGAGCGCAAGGGCAGGGGGCATCCTGACACCCTGATAGACGGGGCGGTGGAGGAGATCAGCCGCAGCCTCTGCAGAGAGTATCTGGACGCCTTCGGGAGCATACGGCACCACAACGTGGACAAGGCGCTCATCACAGGAGGGTCCACTTCCGTCAGTTTCGGAGGAGGACGATTTGACAAGCCCATATTCATCACCCTCAGCGGACGCGCCACGGGCAGCGTGGGGAAGAGGAATGTCCCTGTCGCGCAGATAGCGGTGGACGCGACGCGCAGGCACATCAGGAAGAGCACGAGGTTCCTGGCGGACGGGGACTACGCGGTGGACTCAAAGATATCCCAGGGCGCCGCATCTCTCACGTCACTCATCAAGGGGATGCCGAGGGCCAACGACACCTCCGTCTCGGTCGGCTTCGCGCCGATGTCAAGGCTCGAGAGGACGGTGCTGGAGACGGAGAGGCAGCTGAACTCGCCCTCGTTCAAGGCCAGATGCCCTGAAGTGGGCGAGGACATCAAGATCATGGGCGCCCGCTCGGGCGATGGGATCGAATTGACGGTGGCTGCGGCGTTCGTGTCGCGCTACGTCTCCTCCCTAAGCGACTACAGGGACAAGAAGGAGAGACTGGAGGAGAACGCCAGGAAGATGGCGTCAAGGCTCGCGGGAGACGACGTATCCGTCTCCGTGAACTCGGCCGACAAGGGGAAGGACATCTACCTGACGCTCACGGGCCTCAGCTGCGAGATGGGGGACGACGGCAGCGTGGGGAGGGGCAACAGGGTGAACGGGCTGATCACGCCCACGCGCCTCATGTCGTTGGAGGCGACGGCAGGCAAGAATCCCGTCAACCACGTCGGCAAGATATACTCCGTGCTCGCGTTCAGGATCGCCCAGGACGTCGTGGGCCTGGGGGCGGAAGGATGCGACGCCTATCTCCAGTCGAGGATAGGGGACCGGATCGACAAGCCGTCTTTCTCCGCGGCGGACATCATCTGGGACAAGGAGAAGATCAAGAGGGACGCGCCGCGCATCCGCAGGATATTCGACGAGCATCTCGACGCCATACCGGAGCTGACGATGGAATTCGTTAAAGGGAAAGTGAAGGTGTTCTGATCATGGCGATGAGCAGGTCCAGACGGGATGCGATAAAGAAAAAAGCGCTGATGACCGTCCCGTTGGGGGCGGCGATAATAGGCCTGCTCCTTTTCCTGCCGGCCGGATCATTGGGATATTGGCAGGCCTGGCTGTTCCTGGCCACGCTGATCGTGCCCCTTCTCCTCGTGGTGAGCTATCTCTGGAAGAACGATCCTGAACTGCTTGAGAGAAGGATGCGGATCAACGAGAAGGAGCCCAAGGAGAAAGGGGTGGTCAGGTACGCGCAGCTGCTGTTCTTCCTGGTCTTCCTGATCCCCGGTTTCGATTACAGGTATGGCTGGTCCAACGTACCGGCATGGCTTGCCGTGCTGTCGGACGCCCTCATGTTCCTGGGCTACATGTTCGTGTTCTGGGTGTTCAGGGAGAACACCTACGCCTCGCGCATAGTGGAGGTCGAGAAGAAGCAGAAAGTGATCACGACAGGACCTTACGCCATAGTCAGGCACCCGATGTACACCGGCACCATGCTGATGTACGTCTGCATGCCGATCGCGCTCGGATCGTTTGTCGCGCTTATACCGATGCTCCCTGTGATGGCGGTGTTTTTCGTAAGGATATTCGATGAGGAGAGACTGTTGTCGAAGAGCCTCGCGGGATACGAAGCGTATCGCAGGAAAGTGAGATACAGATTGGTGCCCGGGATCTGGTGAGTGTCGTACGGGGCGGACGGCGCCGGAGCGATGAGAAGGTATTTAAGAAAAGATCCCGGCAATGATGCAGTGATTCCGATGAAGATGCAAAAAGGGCGCGGGCGCCGGGAAGACGAATCGTGGAAAGTGCTCGGGAAGACGAACCTCCAGAAGACGAAATGGCCGAACGCATTCGAGCTGAAGCACACGCCTTTCGTCGAGGCCGTCTTCACCGCATTGAGGGACAAGAGCACGGGCACGGCGGATTTCGCGACGGCCACCCATGACATCTCGATGCTGCTCGTCGGAGAGGCGCTGAACCTCGTGCCCTATCGGGCTGAAAAGATCATGACCCCGCTCGGCGAGCGCATCTCCGGCCTGAGGATGAGCGCGCAGATATGCGCGGTGCCGATAATCCGCGCGGGGCTGCCCATGGCGGACGTCCTGAGGGAATACATGCCCAGCGCGGCCGTAGGCCATGTCGTCATCCAGAGGGACGAGAAGACGGCGAGACCGAGATTCCTCCTGGACAAGCTCCCGAAGATGCGGGCGGGCATGACCGTCGTCCTCCTGGACCCGATGCTCGCGACGGGAGGCTCCGCGTCGGCGGCGATAGACCATGTCCTCCGCAAGGGAGTCAGCGAGAAGCAGATCATATTCACGAACATAATATCCTGCCCCGAAGGCATCTCGGAGATCATGAAGAGGCACCCGGATGTGACGCTCGTCACGGGATGGATAGACAAGGGGCTGAACGACATCGCCTATATCCTGCCGGGGCTCGGGGATTTCGGGGACAGGTATTGGGGAACATGATTCCGTCCCCCGATCCTGGGCTCAGGGATACGCGGCATGCGGGCGGAAGGAAAGATACCATTTTAAGCGGCGCATCCCAGTGCGAGGCATGAAAAACGCCGTATTCATAGTATCCGCATTGCTGATGGGACTCCTGCTGTCCGGTTGCATCTCCAGTGGTGGAGATCATAACGCCATCAATTACACCAACGATACATCCGACAACAATGCCGCGATCACCAACGTGACATCCGATTTCCGATTCACGGTCCCGTCCGAGCTCCCGACAGCGCATGTCGGCAAGCCGTTCTTCTACTCCTTCTGCGACCCGCAGTCCGAAGCGACAGGCGATTTCGAAAGTGGCTGCGGCCAGAATCCCGGCTCGGTGAATCCGAAAGGCGGTGCCGCCCCGTATGATGTCACCGTCCGCCAATGGACTGCGGACCCGTCCAGGAGCGCGGACTGGTTCGTCATGGGGCTTTATTCCGAGAAGGGGATGCTGAATCTCACCCCAACCACAAAGGATGTAGGCCAGTACCTGCTGGAAGTGTGCGCGAGCGACAGGAGCGACCCGGTCGACAGGATATGCGAGAACACCACGCTCTACATCATGTCCGACGTCGCAAACGTCAAAGGAGACGGGATTCTGACGCATGATCTGCTGCTGAAGCTCAATTCCATCGTGGTCGCGCGCGATTTCGCGGGCCATGAGGATTCCAAGGACGTGAAGACCGGATACATGCCCACTTCCAACTTCTCGTTTGAGAAAGTGACATCCACGATCCCGACCCCGTCAGGATGCGCTTCGAGCGCATGGTGCGGCGCAGGCTCATCCTCCGGATTGGATGTCGCAGCGACCGACACCGTCATCTCGATAACGGCCGACGGCGGCGCGGCATGCGGGAAGGAGTCATTCCCCGGCGGATACAACGTCGACTACTACATGGTCGGCTATGTCGGCTACGCGGACAACGCATATATCGCCCTGGACATAACGAACACGGGGACCAAGGAGAAGGCAGTCGACATCTATCTCAACGTCAGCTCAGAAGTGGGCGCGGGATCCCAGAATTATTTCGATGCGGCCGCGGCCTCGCAGCTATGCATAGGGACGGAGCACTGCGTGACGGCCCCGACCGGGAAGCCTGGGGCGATCATGGCGAACGGCACCGTCTATCGCGTGATCGTCCGCCCCGGACACCACAGGATCTCCGTAGGCGCCATGGACAACAACCTCGTGAACACGAACATGGTCAAATGCCCGTCATCCGTGAGCTCGAACAGCAAGGCGTCCCTCGTGATCATCCCTGCCGACGCGAACGACGGCAAGACGGCGATCGGAAGAATATACACCCGCAACGACGGGACATCGGACTTCATGGAGATGGGCTTCTCGTGACGGCGCTTCCGCAGGCATCGGAAGGCGATTCCGCCGCTCGGAACGCGTCTGCGCGCGCAATGCATCATTTATTAAGCTCCACAATCCTAGTAATGACAACAACCCGGTCTGCATAGCGTAGTTGGACCGGCCGTTTGTACAAGGTGAAATGAAATATGGTAGAAGGAACAGTGAAATTCTTCAACAGAATGAAGAACTTTGGATTCATCCACGGGGATGATGGGAAGGACTACTTCGTCCACGTGACCGGCATCAAGGGCGGCGCCATGATCGACGAAGGCGACCGCGTGTCCTTCAAGCCTGTAGCGGGCGAGAAGGGCGACAAGGCAGAGGAAGTGGAGAAGCTTTAATTTCTCGACTTCTCTTTTCCTTTTTTCTTCTTTTTCCTGTTTTTTTACTCAAAAGCCCCCTAGCCGCAGGCCGATGCCTGGCGCCGCTCTCTTGGACGCCGCGGAACGGTGCAACATTGTCTCTAACGCCCTGTGTCACGCATAGGGGCGTATGCCGATGTGCGCCAGGTGCTACGCCGAGTTCCATGAGAACGACTGCGTGCGTTGCCCGGACAAGGGCTACCTCTGCGGCCCCTGCTCGGACGCCGAGCACGTGGTGACATGCCACGACTGCGGGGAGCACTTCTCGTTCTATTCCATGAAGGAGATAGGCGGCAGGGCGCTGTGCAGGAAGGACTATGACCGGGAGATGGAGGAGAAGGGGATGGAGATCCTAAGGGCGGAGATAGACATCGGAGCCATCGAAACGACTTACGTCGGAATGAGCGCGCCGACCCGCATGCGGAGGCCCGAAACGGCAGCGGTCAGGGAGGAGACAGCAGAATACAGGAAGTCAGACATCCATTGGGCATCGGAGCGCCGCGGGGACAGGCTCGGAAGCGGAGATGAGGGCTCGCGCACGATATCGGAAGGGATATTCAGGCGCCGCTCGAGCGATCGGCACCGCGGGCGCCATCATCGCCCCGCCCCGTCCTGCTGATCAGCGCAAGCGTTGCTGGGGGTCATGAAAAAAACAATGCGATTCCGCCGGACCGGGATACTGGGGGTTCTCTGATCAATCCTTGGGCTTGGTCTCCTCTTCCTCGGCCGTCACTTCCTCGGTGTCTTCGTCGTCGGTGTCCTCTTCGCCCTCCTCGTCGTCCGGATCGTCATCGGCGCCTTCGTCCGGCGCCTTGACGGGGGCATTGCCTTTCCGCTTGCCCTGCCTCTTGTCCGCGCTCACGTCTATGTCGGCGTCGCCTTCCGTGCCCTCGTCGTCGGCGCCTTCAACCTTGTCCTCGTCGGTGTCCTCGAGGAGCTCCAATTCCCCGAGGATCTTGAGTATCTTGTCCAGCTTGGCGTGAATCTGCTTGATCTGCTCCTGGGAGACTCCGGATCCGCCCGATCCGCCGCCCCTTGATGGGATTCCGCCTTCCCTGAAGCAGCTGGCGCACAGCACCGGCTTCGATCCCGTCGGCCTGAACGGCACCTGGCAGTCCTTGCCGCACTTCGAGCACACGGCGTCGAACTTCTGGCCCGGACCCCTGTCCCTGAATCCACCGGACCTTCCGCCGAATCCGCCAGGCCTTCCCCTGAAACCGCCGGGCTTGCCCCTGAATCCGCCGGATCCGCCCCTGTACCCTCCGCTGCTTCCTCTAGAAAAATTACCCATGCACCAGTTACCCCATGAGGCTATTTAAACTGCAGTCCAGGGCGCTTCCCAAGGATACTGCCTGGGATGGGCATCCGATCAAGCCGGATTCCGATTCATGGTGCCCACACGGATCACCGCATCATCAGCTCTGCCCTGCTTTCTTCGCGCCGCACTTGATGCAGTACCACACTTCCGGGGTCTCGCTGACCCGCTTCATGACGCTCCTGCAGACCGGGCACAGCCATCTCAGCGGCCTCTCCGGCTTGTCTTTCGTTGCCATATCATCATTCCCTGCTCAGCAGAAGCATCGCGGCGTCGTACCTCGGCCTGACGATCTCCTTCGCGGAGGGGGACAGCTTCTCCCACGAGCGCTGCAGCTTCTTCCGCGTGGACTCCCTCGCCTCCGCCCTGTTCTTCTTCTCGAAGACGAAGGCGGCCTGCAGTATCCCTGTGATGTCGTCGAAATGGGACATCGCGTCGGCCTCGGCGATTATCCTCGCCTCCGGGCTCTCCCGCTCCACCTTCTGCGATCCCCTGTGGCTCATTATGCAGTGCTTGACGCGCTCTATCCTGTCCGGGGGATATCCGAGCTCCTTCAGCTTCTCGCCCGCTATCCGCGCGCCGCTCAGATGGTGATCCTCCCTTCCATGGATGATGGAGCCGATGTCGTGGAGCCAGGCCGCCAGCTCGACGATCTCCACGTCCGCGCCCAGCTTCCCGGCCAGCGCCTTCGCATACCGGTGCACCGGGACGAAATGGTCGTGGAACGGTTCGTAGCCGTACTTGCTGGACGGCTTCCTGCATTCGGATTCCACGTATCCCCTCACATTGGCGACGATGCTTCCAGGCATGATACCAACCGTGCTGAGATGGAATCGATGGCTCTTAAACCTAACCCTGCGGTTCGGCAGGGCGTTCACCCTTAAATTTAAAAAGCCAGGGTGGAACTCACCGCAAGGAGTGTGATGCCATGAAGGATCCGAAGCTCGAGTTCCTGACCGCCGAGAACAGCGTGCTGGTATTGGTGGATTTCCAGCCGGGCATGTTCAAGGGGATCAGCTCGGGGAACCGTACGACGATAAAGGCGGCCGCCGTGGGCGCCGCTAAGGCTGCGAAGATACTGGGCGTGCCCGTGGTGATGACGTCCATAACGCCCAGCATGAACGGGAATTTCCTCGAGGAGATAACAAGCCTGTTCCCGAAGCAGGAGGCAATCCCGCGCAAGGTGCCGGGATTCGACGCGTTCGAGGACGCGAAGGTCTGGGCGGCAGTGAAGAAGACGGGGCGCAGGAAGATAGTCATATCGGGCCTGTGGACGAGCATGTGCTTCGCTTACACCGCGATCCACGCGATGCGCGAGGGCTACGAGGTGTACGCCTTGGTAGACGCCGCTGGAGACGCATCGAAGGACGCGCACAAGTACGGGATCAAGCGCATGATGCAGATCGGAGTGGTGCCGATCACCCTGATATCGCTGGTGTCCGAGTGGATGCACGACTGGATGAACCCGAAGTCCGGCGAGCTGATCGAGGAAGTGTACTCCAAGTACGACTCGATGCTCGGCATGTAGGTCCGGAGACGCCGCGGCAAGGGCGGGCGGAGCAAGAATGTCTCGCGCGCGAAACGAGAGAAACGCGCGCTCTTTCCTTTTTTTTCTTTGATGGTCACGGGCACGTCCGGCGCTCGCCTAACGAATTCGCAGCGTTTAAAATCCCGGCCTGCGAGGGGCACGCATGGCAAAACCACCATTCGATTACACGCTGATCGCAGTAGTGCTCATCCTGGCGGCCGCGGTGCTGCTGGCGATAACATACATGGTCCCGCGGCCCGGCGGGGAGAGGACGATCAGCGTCACGGGCACGGCATCCATGACCGTGCAGCCGGACGAGGCCGTCGTGTACGTGCAGGCGGTCACGAGATCGAACGATTCGGCGGAAGAGGCGAAGAGCCTGAACGCCGAGGTCTCCGACGCGGTCCTGACCTCCCTGTTGAAAGCGGGCGTGGACAGGGGCGACATCGAGACGCAGGGATTCAGCGTGTATCCCGAATACGATTACCTGCAGGACAGGGGACAGGTGCTCAAGGGATACGTGGCCACCAACTCCATGAAGGTGACCGCGAAGGACTTCGACGATGTCGGGAAGATAGTCGACGTCTCTGTCGATTCCGGCGCTCTGATCAGCTACATAAACTACGAGCTCTCCGCCGCGAAGACCAACGAGTACAAGGCGTTGGTGCTGGCCGACGCGTCCAAGGACGCGAGGAACAAGGCGGAGGCGATAGTCGCCGGCCTGGGCAAGAGCCTCGGCGACCTGGTATCGGTCTCCGCATCCAACTACAACTACATGCCGTACGCGGTGTATGATGAACGGGCGACAGGATCCGCTCCCAGCGCGGATGTGAAGCAGATCGCGACGGACCTGCCTCCGGCGAACGTGGATGTCTCCGCGACAGTGCAGGTCACCTACCAGGTGGCCTGATTCCCCTCCAAGGGGATATCTCTGGCCCCCAGCGCGAGCCGGGATGCAGGATAGTTAGGAAGAAACCGAACGACTGGAAACCGTTTAAAACAGCGGCTGCGAGGATGTCGCATGGAGAACGCGGGAGCGATAGACAGGAAGGCGATAAGATCCCTGGCATCGGACACGAGGGTGTCCATGCTGAAGAGGCTGGCGGACAGGCGCAGGATGCCGTCCGAGCTGTCCAAGGAGATGGGGATCGCGCCGTCCACCGTGGTCGAGCACCTGAAGGAGCTGGAATCCGCCGGCCTGGTCAGGAAGGAGAAGACCCGGCGCAAGTGGATATACTACGAGCTCACGGAGAAGGGCGAGAACATATTCAGGCCCAGGATACCGTTCCAGTTCATACTCTCTTTAGCGATCGGATTCGTAGTGATGGGCGTGAGCCTGTGGAATTTCTCCCTGCTGCAGCCCCAGTCCAACGGGCCGGCGGCGGGCGAGATGTCGCGCGACAGCGGCGTCCTGCAGACGTTCGCTACGGCCGCCGAGGGGCCCGCCATCGCCCCGAAAGCGGTGGCCGACGGCGCTTCCAACGACCTCAGCACGGTGTTCCTGTCGCTCGCGGCGCTCGGCCTCCTGATCGTGCTGGCGATGCTGTATTCCATCTACGAGGTCATGAGAAACAGGCGGAAATGAACCTGCGCGGTTTTCCGCACGGATTCCGCTGGATTGCAATATTATTTCTACTGAGCGACAGCCCGCATAAGTACAGTGCGTGGACCGCTACTCTGGGAGAGCGCACAGAGATCGTACAGCCGGGGTAGCGGAGTTAGTTCTCATTTTGTTTCTCTATCCTCTAAAAATACGGATAAGACTTCTCCGCACGGAAGCGCCGCATCGGACCGGCCGCCCGGCGACAGCAATATTTAAATTGCGACCGTTCAAAGGAGTAGCATGGAGAAAATGCTATTCGCGACCCTATTGGTCGCTTCGTTAGTGATGATGTCTATCGTGAGCGCCGAGCCGACGCAGCCGCAAGCAACCAGCGCGCAGAAGGCGCTGCTCGCCGCCGGAGTGGCGGACATGAAGTGCAGGGTGACATACGACACCGGCATCATGAACGCGGTGATTGAGAAATTCCCTTTCCTATCCTCTCAGTTGAGCTTAAGGATACCTGTCCTCCAGGATGACCTGACCCAGATGAGCAAATTCGCGGACAACGGAGACATGAGGGGCTTCCATGGCTATCTGCAGGTGAACCTGACGCAGCACTTCAAGCTAGATAACGCCGCTGTCAAGACAGCGATCGAGAGCCTCAGGACGAACAACGGCGGACTGGACAAGAACGAGACTAAGACGAGGATGCGTGAAGTGAAGGCGACGAACGACGCCCTGATAGAGACGCTGAACAAATGCGCTGACACCAACAAGCACGTGACTCTCGTGATCGGTTATTACACCGACTCTCTCACCAACTACCAGAAGAGGGCGGACGAGCTCGCGGCGAAGGGGATAGACACCAAGGACCTCAATGCCCTCATCACCGGCGCGAGATCCACTATCGTGGAGCCGCTGAAGGCGGCCACCACAGGAGTCACCGACGGCCAGCAGCTCAAGCTCGCGATGGACACCTACTGTCTCTACGACGGATGCCTGAACGGCACCAACTTCCACTTCGCTGCCAAGTTCGAGACCGCGAGGCTGACGCACCTCCTTACAATGATAGCCAAGGAGAACATGAGCTCCGCCATGAGGACTCTCCTTGGTGATGCCGAGAACTTGCTAGACATCGCTAACACCAGGATAACCTCCTGGGGGACGGGCGATGTGCAGCCGGCGGACCTCCAGAGTGCATGGGGCCAGATAACATCCGCGGCGAAGGACCTCCACGAGGTGTTCGTGACAGTCAAAGGGGAGCAGAACGCTCCAGAAAGCGGTTGAAGAGCTAGAAGGTGAATGATTATGGTATCTAAACACAGGAATATGACGGCCATCCTGGCCGTATGCTTGATTGGACTGTTCGTGTTCGGATGCACGAAACCTGCGCTGCAGGACCAGGCCAACAACACGACGGGGAATGCCACCATCGCGAATCCGGCTTCGGTGTACTGCGTCGAGCACGGCGGGACGCTGACGATAGTGACCGCCGCTGACGGGAGCCAGAGCGGGATGTGCGCCTTCGCTGACGGATCGCAGTGCGACGAATGGGCGTACTACCGCGGAGAATGCGCGCCGTCCGGGACCGCCAACCAGACCGTGACAGCCAACGCATCCGGGCTGGACGAGTCGGATTTCATAGTGGTTGACGACTCGATGCCGACCGTGTTCTCGAACGAGCAGACCGCGGAACTGCCGCAGGAACCGCAGTGATCTCGGACATATCTTCTTTTCCGTCATTTTTTTCGCAACGATGCCCTAGCTGCGCGGGCGGACGGCCATCAATCGACGCAGAGCACCTGGCCCACAACCCCGTTCTCCACGTAGGCGTGGCATCCGACGCCCGAATAGTATGCGGAACATGTGCCTGAAGTGTACACCGGGATGTGGAACTTCACCACCTTCTCGTAATCCGCAGCGGACAGTTCGGCGACGCAGGTGGACTCGCATTCGCTGGAGTCCATGCACTTCTTCCCGGCGTCCGTGGTCGGCAGGACGCATACCGGGTCTGGGAACAGGCCTATCGGACCCCATGCCCCGCCCCTGGCGGCGCATGACGCTTCATCGGTCGGATAGCTCTGGGCGCTGGCGTTGCTGATGCAGGAGACTTCCCGCCATGCCCCGTCCACTTTCTTGAAGCACACCATATGGCAGGAGAGCGGGATGCCGTAGCAGTCGGAGTGTCTCACGCATGACCTGCAGTCGTCCGCAGGCATGGCCAACCCAACGCAGCTGCAGACCATGTTCTCGTAATCCGACTTGCCCTGCAGCTCCGCGACGGCGCCGTCTCCCCACCAGCCGTTGGACTTCGGCCAGAGGAGCGCCGCGATGATAAGTATCCCTAACGCAAGAGCCACGATGTGCCCCGACCTTCCCTTCTCCATCGCAATCATCCCCGTCTATCGGTACTCCCCTCGCCTCTTAAACCTTGTTCTTCCGTCAGGCGCCCGCCTGATGATATCATTTTAAACGGCGGGATCGAAGGGAGGGCGTGGCCAGATCCGTCATCTTCGTAGGGATCATGCTGACAGGGCTACTCTTTTTCGGCTGCGTCGACACGCATGGCTTTTTTGACTACGGGGGCCGGGCGGGGACGGGCGGCCTGCACGGCACGGTCACGGACGCGGACGGCACCCCGCTGAACGGGGTCTCCATCTCCCTGATCGGAGAGCCGTCCACCTACGGCGGCAGGACAGGCAAGGACGGGATGTACAGCATCACGGACCTCCCCGACGGCACTTACGACATCCTCGCGATAAAGGCCGGATACGACCCCGTGACCTTCCCGGGTTTCGCCGTCTCGGACGGCTACACGTACGAATGGAACATCACGCTGAGCCCCATGGGCGGCATGCATATCCCGGGGGACGGCGCCACAGACGCGCCCGATGCCGGCGGCCTGTACGGGACCATCATGAACCGGACGGAATCCCCTGTGGAGGACGTCTCCGTCTCCCTCATCGGCGATTCATCCAACTACAGCAGCAGGACGGGCGGGGACGGGAAGTACAATCTCACCGGAGTGCCCGCCGGCACGTACGAGATTGTCGTGGAGAAGCGGGGATACCGGACCGTGAACTACAGCAACCTCACCATCAATGCGAGGTGGCCCTACTCCTGGAACATCTCGATCACGAGGGATTGCGTGTATTACGAGGTCAACACGACCGCGAACTATGTCCTGAGATACGGATACAACACGACAGTCTACCATGGGGACCAGACATATGTCGTGATGTATCCCGAAGGCGCGACATACAGCGTGTTCCCGGGCACCGACAGCGGGCTGTCCCGGATCAGCACGTCCTCCCAGGCGGGGAACAGGATGCTGAGATGGACGCTCGACAACCTGGCGAACCGCTACGCCTATGTCGACGGATACGTCTATGTGGACATGAGAGGGACGCAGACGATGCGGCTGTTCGACAGGAGAGAGATGAGGATCGTGGACGCCTCGTCGGGCCAGCCCGCCTTCCTGGGAAGCGAGGCGCTGGAAGGCGAGGCGAGCGGGAACATGGTCGAGGCGGGAAGGACGATGATCGATCCATACGACAGCGAGATACGGACGATAGCGGAGCAGGTGAGGGACGGGACGAAAAGCGACGATGTCTGGACCGTAGCGGAAGCGATGTTCGTATGGCTGAAGAACAACACGGAATACTACCATGGCCCCGAGAGCGGCGCATACACCAAATCGGCCATAGAGGTGCTGCACAGCCGGGAAGGGGACTGCGACGAGCTCTCGTCCCTCTACGTCTCGCTGTGCCGGGCGGTCGGGATACCGGCGAGGTTCGTCAGGGGATACGCCATGGAAGAGGGCTCCACCGATTACACGAGCCACCAGTGGGCCGAGTTCTATGACGGGGAGTGGGTGCCCGTCGAGGTCGCGACCACAGGGAACACCACGCGCGAGAACGGGGTGACGCGCGGGATATCCGGGAACATAACGCACCTCGTCGATACCCGTTTCGGCTACAGGGGGCCGGGTTACGTCCAGATATTCGTGGACGACGGGACAAGCGAGTCGGTGAACATCGATTACGGCAGCGGGGGCAAGTACTACGACAGGCCGTCCGTGACGTCCGATTACAGCTATTATGACATCGTGAGCTACGACACGAAGTACATCGCCGCCTGCGCCGACGGGACGAGGGCTCTCGTTGGCGAGATAGGATGAATCCGGCCCGCCCTCACGCGTTCACTCGGTCGGCTTGCCGTCGTACTCCTCCGGCCGGGCGATCGCGTCCGCCTTTGTGCGCATGACCGTCTTGTCGATGTGCTCGGGCGGGGAGTAGATGGTGTAGAGCTTGAGCGGCTCGGTCTTGGAGGTGTTGATCACGTTGTGCCTCGCGCCCGCGGGCACTATCGCCGCGCTGCCGTCCTTGACCTTGTACTTCTCTGCGTCGATGGTCACGAGCCCTTCCCCCTTCTCGAACCTGAAGAACTGGTCGATGTGCGGATGCACCTCGGCGCCTATCTCCTCCCCTGGCTGGAGGCACATGAGCACGAGCTGGCTGTTCTTCCCGGTGTAGAGCACGCGGCGGAAGTCGGTGTTCTTCAGCGTCTCTTTCTCAATGAGCGTAGAGTATCCCTTCATGGCATCACCTGAGCGACGATTGACCGCATCCCTAATAAATGTGAGCGTTCACTCCCGTACGAAGCCGAACCTCTTGCCTGCCGCGGTCATCCTGATGAAATGATCGAGGCTGGACTTGAACGCCCCCTCGCTGTGGCGCTTCCTGCCGACGATGTAGGCGACGCGTATCCTCCTGTAGCGCGCCGGGAGCGCCTGGAAATGGACCCATGCCGACTTGTCTTTCTTGATAGCATTGAGTATCCGCACGGGTATCCTGAAATCGTCGGCGTTGTCGAGATGCGGCTTGAACGCATGGGAGACCGCATCGAGGCCCGCCCGGGTCATCCGTCTCTCCTTTATCAACGTCCTGATCCGCTCCAGGTTCATGTGGGAGAGGGCGCTGGTCCTCTTCCTGGGCGTGAACCTCTGCGCGAAACGCTTGCCGTCGATCCTCTTGAC
>CABMEP010000045.1 GCA_902385155.1 uncultured archaeon
GATCAGGCTGTACTTCATACCGTTCAGGAACGTCCTCGCGGTGGTCGCGAGCGCCGGCATAGGCGCCGTCCTGGGCTTTTCGATAGAGCCGCTGCCTCTCATAGTCTTCGCGATACTTGTCGCGATATACGACCTGCTCGCGGTCAAGTGGACCGGCCACATGGTGGAGTTCGCGAAGCACTTCATGAAGCAGAAGACCGCGTTCTCGGTCGGTTTCGAGGGCGTGCGCAGGAAGCGCGTGATGGAGAGGGGCAAGCCGGTGGTGAGGGAGGAGCCGTGGATGATAGAGCTCGGGAGCGGCGACATGGCGATCGCGTCCGCGATCACCGTGGTGTCCTACAAGCTCGGCGGGTTCCTGTTCCCGCTCGCTGCTATGGCGGGCAGCGCGATCGGCCTCTATCTCGTGATGGAGCGCGCCGCGAAGGAGAGGGCTGTGATGCCCGCGATGCCGATGATCGTGTCGTTCTCCCTGATCCTTGTCGCCGCTGCGCTGGTCTTCGCATCCGTCCTGAAGTTCTGACGTCCCCGTCAGCTTTTGTATCTATTTATAAAGCTTGGAGCACTAATCTATCTCGTGGCGGACGAACCTGCCTATTCGTGATCTGATGACAGCGGACAAAAGCAAACCTGCCGAGAAGCTCGGGTCGTACGACGATTTCCTAGCACGGGCGTACAGCAGGCTCCCGGAGAAGACGACGAAGAAGGAGAGACTGGAGATCCCGCTGCCCGAGACATTGATACAGGGCAACAAGACGATCATCAAGAACTTCGAAGCGATCACCAACAAGCTGAGGCGCGACCCGAGGCACCTGGCCAAGTTCCTGGCGAAGGAGCTCGCGACCAGCGGCAACGTGGAAGGCGGGAGGCTCATACTCAACAGCAAGGTGATGGAGCGCGTCCTCGCGGACAAGATGAGGAGCTACACCGAGACGTTCCTCTACTGCGCGCAGTGCAAGCTGCCGGACACCAAGCTGGTGGAAGTGGACCGCGGGCTCAACGTGATGGTGTGCGAGGCGTGCGGCGCCAGGACAGCAGTCCCGAAGGTCTGAGCCGGAACCTGCAGTTGGCATAAATGATATTCATGAGAGTGTGATTGATTGGTTGAAGAAGCAGCACCGATAACGAGAGTGAGGACGCCCCGGACGGGAGAGATACTCGGGGTGGTCATGGGAAGGTCGGGCGGAAGCAGGTTCTCAGTTCTTTGCAACGACAAGAAGGAGAGGATGTGCCGGGTCCCCGGCAAGATAAAGCACCAGATCTGGGTGAGGGAAGGCGATTACGTCATCATCCAGCCCTGGTCGATCGAGGGCGACAAGAAGGCGGACATCATCTGGCGCTACACGAGGATACAGGCTGACTGGCTCAGGAGGAACGGATTCCTCAGGGACCTCCCGTGACCTGCGGCTCTCTTTTCCGTTTCTCCCTGTTTTATCCTGTTACAGATATCCATGGAATGTGGTTGATTGGCGCTTGATGACGAATTCTCGGAAGTAAGGACGCGGATGAAGGTCGAGCGCAAGATCGAGTCGGAAGTGATCGACCGATCCGTGCTGATGGTCATCGCCTACATGATGAACCGCGGCCTGATCGACTCTCTTGATTTTCCCGTCTCCAAGGGCAAGGAGGCGTACGTCTTCAGGGCGAAGCCAGGAAGGAAGGTGAAGTCCGATTTCGTTGCGGTCAAGATCTACATGATAGAGACCAGCCGCTTCGAGCACATGCACGACTACATCCGCGGCGACCCGAGGTTCAGGAAGATCGGCGGCACCAAGAAGGACATAGTCTACGCCTGGACCAAGAAGGAGTTCCGCAACCTCATGCTGATGCACGAGTCGGGTGTGCACGTGCCGGAGCCGTATTTCTTCAGGAACAACCTCCTGGCGATGGAGTTCATCGGGGACGCGGGAAATCCGGAATCCCCGGCCAAGCTCCTCAAGGACGTCGGCCCTCCTGATCCGAAGAGGAATTTCCAGCAGATCGTCAGGGACATGAAGCGCATGTACGACGTCGGGCTGGTGCACGGGGATCTCAGCGAGTTCAACATCCTCGTCCAGGGGGACAAGCTGGTCATCATCGATGTCGGCCAGGCAGTCCTGCTCGACCATCCGATGGCGGAGGAGTTCCTGCGCAGGGACGTGGCCAACGTGGTCAGGTTCTTCAGGAAATTCAGCATAAAAGCTGACGAGGAAGACATCCTCAAGAAAGTGAAAGGGCAGGAAAAGGCGAAAGCAAACGAAAAGGAAGGAAAAGAAAAGACGAAAGAACAGGAAACAGAGCGGGAAACAGAATAGGGAACAGACCGATTGCGACTTCAGCTCTTCTTCAGCTTCATTATCGCTTCGGCGACGTCTCCGTTCGCCTCATCGAGCGCCGAGAGCGCCCGCTCCCTGGGGGCATTCGCCTGGGCCATGACCAGCTCGATGTCCTCCGCGGGGATGACCGGCTTCACTTCGATGTTGTCGCACGTGATCTGGAACGATGTCTCGCCCTGCGCCTGCATCTTCACCACGGACGGGTTGTTCAGCACGAGCTTCTCGTCGTCCTTCTCTATGATGACGCGGTTGGCGTCTATCTTCTCGGACTTGATGCCCATCTGCTGCATCATCCGCTGGAGCTGCCTCGGGTCTATCTGCATAATCGCACCTTCTTTCGCGGTCTTGCCCTGCCGCAGGCCTATCACTAGTTATAATATTATAAAACGTGCTCCTAATACGTGCAGTCTAGGTCGCCAGGTTGACAGAGAGGTTATGTATCCGCCTGCAGAGCGGAGTAGGGGGGTTCGATTCCCTCACCTGGCTCTTCTTCATTTTCACCGACGTTAGAAATTTGTCCACCGACGTGGACAGGAGTCGAACCCCCGCTAAAACGCAGTTATAGATCGTTACTCGTAGCGAATGAGTTATAAGAATCGCAGCTAAGTCTCTTTATGGAGCTCAAGAACAGACTTGAAGACAAGATAAGAGACGTCCTGAAGAGAGAAGGCAGCGAGTACCTGATCCCTTCGGACGCAAAGACCTATCGCGGGATAATCTTAAGATTGTCCAAGGATTTCAAAGATTGCCATGCGGACAAGGTCGTGGCAATAGATATGAAGGGGCTGAGCTATGGTCCTTCAAATGCCTACAGAATGAAATTACCTTTTATTCCACTCGTCAAGGTAAACAAGATAAAGAAAAGAGAACTGATACTCAAAGGAAGACTGTTCAAGGACTGGTCTGGAAAGAAAAAATCACTGGAGATCTTTCGTAGTTCGATAAGGAAAGGAGATAGGATCCTGCTTGTAGACGATGGAATAGATTCTGGCCAAAACATAAGATCCGCGATCTCTTTGATAGAACGGCTAGGTGGAAAGATTGTAGGATTGGCTGTTGTGATAAATCAGATGGATGATCAAGACGAGAAGAAGTTTGGTAAATACAATCTAAAATACATAAAAAGATTTAGACCAAAAAGCAAGAGAGAGGTTCAATTTCCCTAAGTTTCTTCCAAAACCTTTCTTTTCCATCGTTTTACGAACTTATCCTGCTTTATCAGCGCTGTACTGCGGCAATCTTCTGCCTCTGTTTCTCCGGCATCTTCAGGTCGATCATGTCCATCTCCCATCTCATGATATCCTTGACGATGAGGCTGTCGGTGTTGAGGGCATAGAGCTTCGTCTTCCCGTATCTCCTTGTCACTTTGACGATGCCGAGCTCTTCGACCTGCTTCCAGCTATTGAAGAGGCTGCCCTTGCTGATTCCAGCCAGTTCCTGAATCTCTTTCTTGGAGTAGTCGCTTCCGACATTGTCTATGAATGCATCCACGATCTGCACGAACGGGCTCTTCCCGAAGAATCTTACGAAATTCGAATCGCTTGCCATGCTGATCTTTCTGTATGTATGTTTATAAATATAACCTTTCAAAGTATATCTATATGGACCTATCTCGCCATGATTTTCTCAAGGCCAAGCTCCTTTTCAAGCTGGCGCGTACGGAACGGTACGGCGGCAAGCACGTCTCGCTTGATACTCTTAAGCACGGCTTCAAGCCGCATGAGAAAGGCGAAGTGGACGAGATAATAGAAGAGCTGATCGCAGAACGATGGCTGCTTGAAAAGCCAGCTCACTATGGCCGACAGGTAATGCTCAATGTCGAATACTCAAAGGGGATCAAGAGCTTCATCAGGGAGAGATTGAGCAACATTCCTCCGTTCTCAGAGCTTCTGAAGTGGATGAAATAACGCTCTTCGATTGAGAAAAGCTTAGCACCGGGTATATCTGCCCTCACCTGGCTCATCTTCATTTTCACCGACGTTAGAAATTTGTCCATCGACGTAGAAGGGAGTATAACTTCATCTCTTCCACAGTAAGGATAAATTTAATACCCACGCAACGAAATAAGGTCAATGGCAGAAGCGGAGTTTCGGTTAAAGGTGCAGGTCCAGACACGACCTCTGAATGAGACCGAAACTGCCGCAATCAGCGAGCTAACACGCCTTGGAGTAGATGAACGCAAGGCGCGTGGCTTTGTCGGGTTCCTCCGATACGCTAACTCTCTTTATGGCGAAGGAAAGATAACCGCCAATCCGTGGGGAGTCTGGTTGAGTGCAAAGGACGACGACCAGAAACGGGTGATAATCGATGCCTGGTCGAAAACAGCAGAAAAGGTCGGGGCATCACTCAACAGCGAAGTCTACATCGGAGCATCGCGACAAATCGGCGAACGCTTCGCCATAGTGTCAGCGGTGCTTCCAGATAACAATGGCTACGAAGTTGCCATGCGGAACGCGAACGCCAGAGGCTACGCGACTCCAGTTGCGGTGATCGATTATGATTACGGGCGGATCAAGCGCGAAGCGAGGATGGCTGCTGACATCGGGATGGGTCTAATCTGGTTTTCGCCGATATCGATATACGACAGTACGAAGCTCGTAGTAGAGGGCGCAAAAGAACGACAACCCCTGTTGGTTGCTGCAGGACTCTCAATTGGCGGTCTGGAACTTGCTAGCATTGGACCATTGGACATCGCGACCAAGCCGATGGAGTTCGCGATTAAGAGGCTCGCCAAGGAATGGGAGAAGGAAGCCGCCGAAGGTTTCGCGAAACGAACGCTAAAGCTAGTCACGGAAACGGCAGAACGTAAGTGGCTCAACAGGGCTGCAATCAAGACCGTGGACATAGCAGCGGACCTGTCGCGCAAGGTGGAATCTGGAGCGACAAAGTTGGAGTTCAATCTCGACAAGCACGTCTTGAGGACGACGAGAGTTGACAAAGCTGGGAAGACTCTAGATTGGCCAGAATATTCGTTTTGGGAGCAAAGATTCAGAGCGAGAGCGGCCGCAGGAAAGGAAAGTCTGCCATCGACAGTGTCAATCCACGAGATGGCCGCGACTCCTGAAGGCAAGCAGAAGCTTGGGCGGTGGTATCTCGAAGAGATTGAGACCCACGTGAATAACGGGCGTCTCGAATCCACTGTCTACTTCCACGAACCCATCGAAGGGATAAAGAGGGCACAGGTATGTGTCAGACGAACAGAGGCTGTTGCTGGAAGAGAGTTCGAGTTCAAGGCAATGCTTGAGTACAGGCCGGAACTTGACAGGTGGGCGGTGAATACGGCATACGCGGAACCGCTTCCATTGACAAGAGGCAAGAGATTCAAGACAAACTTCGAGTTGCTTCAACAGAAAACAAAGGATTATATTGAGAAACCGTTTGATTTAATGGAGTGAGCAAATGAATAATGAGATGAGGGGGCCGGACGATCGCAAGAGAGCCAAGAAGCCGACTGAACAGAAGGGCAATAGGCCAAAGCCATCCACAGTATTCGGAAAGAAAGAGCAGGCAGAAGATCTGGCAAAACGATTCAGAGAAGCTTCAAAGAGCCACACAAAGGCGATAAACCGCGTCCTTGAAGACTCAGGCATCGATCCGAAAGAAGCGGATTACTAACCATTTTCAAAACACTCTTTCCGATTGCGCTGAGCCAATAAACCTTGCACTCAGTCTATACTCCCTCACCTGGCTTGAAATGTTAATAGTAAGTTTAGTGTGCAAAAGAAGTTATGACTAATTCTGCTCGACCTGTAATTAGAAGATACACTACGGTTAATAGAAGTATAATTGTAAAAATATTGGATAGAATAGACGTGGTTTTTTCCGAAGAAAGAGCACTCAAAATATGATCCCATCGTCTTCCTGTGTTGTCTAATAATATTCGATTGGTTTGTCGTACTTCTGTACTCTGTCGTCTTTTTTTAACTTCTGATATGCATACCATATTCGTCATTCCTCGGCTGAATCATGTCTGTGTTTTTGTGTCAAGCGATATCTTTTAAATTACTGTTACATCTTTGTAATATGGTTGGTATAAAGCGGAATGGGATATTATCGCCTAAATTGAGGGAATACATCAAACACAAGAACGCTCTTCCAGGAATATACAAACGTCGATTGGTAAGCGAGGCAAATAACCTCCCATGCTACATCGAGGATATTACCTTGATTATGGATTATCTATCGGACGGACACTTTTTCAAAGGAGAGAGAATCAATCCCGACGTTTCCTATGAACTCAAGAAAAAGATGGCCAATTTGATGGTTGGTGCGATGTATCCAGATGAAGCATCAGACTATGAGAGTGAGTTTCATAACACGATGCAGAAATATCGGGATGCAAGGCACGCAGTTGGCAAAGCTATGCGTCAATTCCAAACTCGAACAGAGACTGCGTTACATCTTTTGAGAAAGATAGAAAGTGAAAATGTAACGTGGGGTTTGGCAAATCGTTTTTGTTCTGCTATCATGTCCGATACGAATTGGAAATTAAAAAGCAAGAGGCGCAAATGGTTAAAGGAAAAGTTAGAGGAAGCAAGACACACTTATCGTGTAGAAACAAATGTCAAATATTCTAATGTAATTAGTGCACTTTCAGTTGACGTTGGATTAATGTCCAATGAGATACACGCTAGAACACAGAAACTGAAAGGATTTAATCAATGGCAAACAACGCGGACATTGAATCTATTAGTTGAGTGGGGATTCGTAAAGAAAGAACGGGAAAAATACATGTTGACGTTGGAAGGCAAAGAACTGAAATCGAATATATCAGAAAAATAGTACGAATAGATAAACTGACTTATCGCAATTTGTATTAGTTTTCACTGGATCTTTTCCGGACGTGGCGAAATTAGATTTATATACATCCGCTGTTTTATCTGGTCAGTACTCCATCCGCGTATCATCATGCGGCGTGGATCGATCGCGCATTATGCGCTCAAAGTGAGATTTATGGGGCTAAAAGAACTGCTGGAGCAACGGAAGGCGAGGATCGCGCTCTTGCCGGAGAAGAACGATTACCTATTGACATCCGACGGCAGGGGCATCCGCGGCATGCTCGGCAAGGTGGAGGTGGAGGAGCTCTACCGGAAGATGGACAGCGAGCCGTCGCGCTATGTCGACCTGTCGCGGCTCGATTCCCTATCTGGATACCTCGCCACGCTGATCGCCCACGACTACAGCGCCATGACTCCGCAGATGTGGAACACGGTCTACGAGAAGAACGGCATCAACATCAGGAACATCATGGTGGTCGCCAACCCGAAGGACATACAGGAGATATTCAGCCAGCTGAAGTCGGATAAGAAGTACCTCGGCGGCGGCGCAGGGGTCGGATTCAAGGATGCGATACTCTCGCGCCTGGACAAGACGGTCCCGTCCGACATAAGCTCATCGAACATCATCGTCAACGAGAACGGCGCGCTCGTCGGATACAACACCGACGCCGAAGGCCTTATGCGGAGCATGAACGACAGGGCAGCCAAGCTCAAGATATCGCTGGATCACGTGGTCGTGGTCGGCGCCGGAGGGGTGGCGAAGCAGTTCACGCGTCAGCTCATCGCCAGCGGGGTCAAGCACGTCTCGATCGTCAACAGGACCGTGGAGAAGGCACGCGCGATCGCCGAATCGCTGAATGCCCAGCACGGCGAAGGCACGGCCGATGCGTACGGCGAGGACGAGATCGGGAGGATATTCGAGAAATCCGTCCCCGACGCGTTCGTCAACACTTCGGACAAAGGAGGGGATTCCCTCCCGGACGGCACGATGTTCAGCGGCGGCACGATGGAGACGGCGAGAGATGTCGTGAGGCTGGCGAAAGCCAAGAACCCGCGGACGCTCTATGTGGACATACTGCTCACCAAGGGCGGGACGTCGTCCGGCTCGCTGAGGCTGCTGTCATCCGAGGGCATCGGCAATGAGTACCTTCTCGATGGCAAGCCGATGGTGCTGTACCAGGCGATTCCCGCGTACAGGAAAGTAGAGAAGGCCCACCTCGGTCTGCACGTCTCGATCGGAGACGGCGAGCTGCTCGAGATGTTCAGCAAGTCGGTGATGGTCAACCTTCCGCGCGACGAGATGGCGTTCAGGCAGATCTATTTCCATCTCCTCAGGAGCAGGTCGCTCACCACGGTGTTCAGGCCCCGCGACATGATCAAGGACAGCGTCAGGAGCTATTCCGTCGGCGACAGGGTCACGGCGAGGGTGCTGAAGAACGTCGGCGTCGACTGGGCGAAAGTGCCGCCCGTGTTCCTCGACGGCGAGGAATTCCCGCTACAGATAACGGAAGTGACTGCGAAGAGGATAGGGGACCTCTCCATCGCGGATTTCGAGGGATCGTCTCCCGATGTGAAGGATAGGAACGGCCTGATCTACCAATTAGGGCTCATCTACAACTTATCTGTTGACGAACTCAGCGATGACACGATAGTCACGCGGATAGAATTCGAATACCTCGAATAAATGCGTATCAGACCCATACGCCCGCATCGGCCTTCTATCTTCTCTCCTGCGGACCGAATAATGTTTAAAAACAGCCTGAGAGAGTGCCGCATGCGAAAGATGGTATACGCGCTCCTCGCGTGCCTGTTGTTCACCCCAATAGTAGCCGCTGCATGGGCCAATCTCTCTTTCGACAGGTGCGCGAACATAACCATAAAGAATGCCGGCTCTTCCGCCCTTTCGAACTATCCCGCCTACATCAACCTCACATACGATTCTGATATGCTCGCTAACTATTCGGATCTCAGGTTCTACAATTCATCATGCGACAACAGCGGAACTGTGATTGATTACGAGATAGAGAACTACACCGTCGCAAACGCCACCATCTGGGTCAGACTCCCGTCTCTCCCTACAGGGAACACCACCATCGCGGTCTATTACAAGAACAACACCGCAGTCAGTTCCGGGCAGAATGCTTCGGGCGTATGGGATTCCAATTTCAAGGGAGTATGGCACCTGGACGAGAACCCATCCGTGGCCGCGCCCCAGATGAAGGACAGCACATCGAACGGCCACCATGGGACCATAATCAACCTGACCTCTTCCGACCAGGTGGCGGGCAAAACCGACGGCAGCCTGCAGTTCGATGGCGTATCGAAGTTCGTGAACGCTTCGGACATCAGCGCCACATCGGTGTCCACCTCCATGACGATATCGGCCTGGATAAAAGTCCAAAACAGGACCAACGGATACATCGTGGACGAAAGCAACACCACCACCGGATATGTCCCTTACGGATTCATATTCACGCGCACCACGACTGGCTCGGGTGCAGGGAGAATGGACACGATCCTGAACAACGGGGCAAGGATGAGCACGCCATCCAATTCAGTCCCGTACAATACATGGACGTATGTGGCATTCACCTGGAACGGCACCAGCGTGATCGGTTACATAAACGGGGCTGCGGTCAATACCACATCTTATTCCACATCCATAACTTCAGTAACCAATTCCAATATCCTGATTGGAAAGAGGTGGCCAAGCAACAGCCAATTCAACGGTACCATCGATGAGGTCTGCATCTCGAACATCTCCCGCTCGGCGAATTGGATAAACCAGTCATATCAGCTGGTCATCAACCAGAGCAGCTACGTGATCTTCGGTTCCGAGCAGACGAGGCCAGTCTACGACTTCACCGTCTCCCCGACGGTCGACAACTTCTCCGTTGTCAACAACACATACGCTGACAGGAACTACACACTGACGAACACCGGCAACCGGGCGCTGAACATCACCTGCGGCGCCAATGTCACCTGGGCGACGAACACCACCGCCTGCCCGACCAACTTCGCCGCAGCAGCATCCCAGAACGTCACATTCCGCTTCAATGCCACCAGCCAGTCTGCCGGCAATCCGCAAGTCCTGCTGAACTTCAGCAATACGAACGTGAACAAGACGGCGACAGCGAATGTGACGATCACCGCCGCTTCGACCCCTGTTGTCGCGCTGGCGCTCCTTCAGCCAGCATCGGCGACAGTCACGGACCCGTTCACCCCATTCCTCCAGAACTGCAACGCGTCATGCTCCGGTTCCACATGCACTTCCGTGAACATGACCGTCCAGTACTCGAACGACAGCGGGGCCAACTACTTCGACATGAACGCCTCGACGCAGCTTAACACGTCCACGGCGCAGCCGCAGACATGCGGGGACATCTCCGCCAGCTCCTCTTGCAACAGGACATGGTCTGTCGCCGGAAAGACGCCGGGCGCATACAAGATACGGTGCAGGTCGGTGAGCGGAAGCGCCCCTGCCAACTCTTCGGCGACGCCTCCGTTCGACATAACGGCGAGCGCATTCGTGGAGACGTCCATCTCCCCCGGATCGGTCGCTTTCGGCTCGTTCGACCCGGCCACCAGCGACAACGCAGCGTCCAACAACCCGATCAACATCACGGTCACTTCCAACACCAACGTGAACGTCGACACATACATCAGCGCGACGGACCTTGCGAACGCGAGCAGCACGATCGCAGCCGGCAACATGAGCGTCTCAAGGACCGGCGGCGGCGCCAGGACCGCCCTGACCAACTTGTTCCCGGGCACCCCGTACTATTCGGACGTCGCCCCAAACGGCATCGAGCAGTATTTCTTCTATCTTACGATCCCAGCGGGCCAGAATTCGGGGGACTATACCGGGGCGGTGGCGATAAAGACGGTGCAGATCGGGGCTGCTCCATAACATTTATAAGTATCTTATGCATGAATTGAATCAGGTGATCAACATATGGCGAAGAATGGAATGGAAATGCTTATCGCAGGCGCCGTTATCGGTGCCGTCGTGATGCTAGTCGCGTTGATGTCCCTCGGCGTCAGCCCCGGGATGACGACGGCTGCATTGTCATCCACGCAGAACGCCCAGGCGTCCGCATCAGTGAATTCCTATGTTGACACGTCCATCTCCGGAGGCACATCGATCACATTCGGCGCGCTTGACCCGGGCACAAGCAACAACTACGCCACGTCCGCTGTGACTGTGATCACCAATACCGGCAACAGCAACACCGCGGTCGATGTCTACGTACAGAGCACCAACCTGACCAACACCACATTCGTGATCCCAGTAGGCAACCTCAAGGTATCGAAGGACAACTCCACCGCTTGGGCATCCCTCGTGAACAGCCCAGACTGGCTCGCGAGCAATGTTTCCGCGGACAACGGATACTACGAGAACGTTGCGAAGCTCGGCACAGCCGACTTCTATTTCAAGCTCGACGTGCCTGTGGCGCAGGAGGCTGCGGACTACACCGGAACAATCACCATCAAGAGCGTCAAGAATGGACAGGCGCCGAACTGATACGGCTATATAAACATAACCGTCAAATAGCCAGCAGCAGGGTGTTCATCCATGAGAAACGCAACAGCGACAACGATCGCAATTTCCTTGTTTTTGTTCTTCTCTCTTGTGGCCGCAGCTGACGCTCCAAAACTGTCGTTCGGATCGATGCAGTCTGGGGAGCGCGGCAGCCTGCTTCCTGGCGAGACACAGACATTCAAGATATACTTCTTCGTAGACAGCGAATACGGCAACAGGATCACCCACATCACGCTGAATGCGACGGATATTCCGGACGGCTGGAATGTCACGATCAACCCGGAGATCCACCAGTCCGTCATCAGCGTCAACGGAGCGGAGAAGACGATCACAGAATCCCTATATGTCGAGCCGAAACCGATCCTCAACGAGAGCGATATCCCGGACCCGAAGCCGGACGGCATCGCATACCTGAACTCGCCCAGCGGCAAGGGATTCCTCCAGGCCAAGATGGCTGAGGTCACCATCACCGTTCCGGCCGACGCCAAATCCGGCGATTCCGGCCGCATCAACATCGCAGGCGTCGCGCAGTGGTATGGCGACCAGGGGGTGGTGCTGTTCACCCAGGCCAGGGACTTCGTGTACACCATATCCGTCGCTTCGCCGGAAGAATTCACCGAAGAGATAATCACTCCGGTCGTCAACGTTTCGCAGAACGCGACGCAGAACGCATCATCGGCGCAGCCGGAGTCCGGTAGCGACAACACCGTTCTGTTCGTGGTAGGCGGAATCGTCATCATCGCCGTGGCGTACCTATTCACACGGAAGAAGTGATGGTAATATGGAGAAGCATCACATGCGCTCCAATATACAGGCGACGGCTCGGCTGGACAAGCCGCTATTCGCTTTTCTTTTGCTGATCAGCCTCGCCTCAGCCGCGGCCGAAGTCAATGCCACCGTCTCCGTGACTGTGGTTAGCAGGGCCACGATCTCGTTCAACTCGTTCGGCATAAGCGCTTCAAGCGTCACCCAGGGCAGGCCTATGCTGTTCACAGCTGCGTTCAACAACACGGGCAACAGCGGCGGCAGCTTCACGGTAACGGTATATCTTGTCAACTCCAGCAATGTCACAGTCCAGACCATCACATTCAGCCCGGTGCTGATCCTTGAGGGGGAGTCCGCCTCCGCATCGAAGTCAGCGGCGATAACGGCTGCACCGGGCAATTACACTCTCCTCGCCACTGGGTCTTATGGGGCATACCTGTCCGATAGCATGACCTCCAGCCTGGTTGTGAACGCGGCGCCGTCCGCGCCGGTGGCGGCCGGCGGAGCGCCGTTCTTCCTGTCTGTGCCTTCCGCGCCGCAGGCTGCGGTGGCCGAGCGTCCTGTTGTCACGGCCCTCGATCTCGTTGACGGCGAGCAGCTGTCCGTCTCGTTCTATCCTCCCGGGGAGGAAGTGAGGGCGTACGCCAACCCGTCCGGAAGCGATCTGACTGGCATCACCGGCGTCGCAGCGACTCTCGCCGAGAGGATGACCGACTCGCGCATCATCATACGGTACGTCCCGGCCGGCTATCCGTCGAACGTGCCCGAGCCGCCGCCCTCGGTCTACAAGCGGATATCCGTGGAGACGGTAAATATCGGCCCGGGCAGCATCAGGAGCCTCTCCATCTCGTTCAAGGTGTCGCGGATCTGGGAGAGCGGGCAATTCGACAAGAACACCGTGGCGCTCTACAGGTTCGCGGACAACAAGTGGAACAGGCTGCCCACGAGCCTCATCGGAAGCGACGACAAGTCATTCTACTACGTCGCGTCATCGCCGGGCCTCTCCTATTTCGCTATAGTGGCTGAGGCGCCCCAGCCGTTCGATGTCATCAGCTATCCGATGGTGGAGGAGATTCCTCCAGGCAGGATGGTCACGCATGCGGTCGCCATATCCAATCCGGGCGCCGATACCTCTTCCGGCACCGTCTCCCTCAGCGGAGTTCCGTCCGAATGGATAGTCGATCCGGTCAGGACGGTCAGCGTCGATCCATTCTCGACGCTCAATGTCCGCTTCATCGTGTTCGTGCCGTCGAATGCCACGCCGGGGGAGAGCGCCCTGCTGACAAACGTCATGTTCGGCGACTCCGAGAAGAGCATCCTCACCGCCCTCAGGGTAGTCGGCCCCAGGGAGAACGGGGTGTATGTATACAGGACCATAACCGCGGACGTGGCGCGCAACGAGACAAAAGTCACCCTATCCTCCGAGAACGCGCTGCAGACCAGGGCGGACGTGGTGGAGGTCAGCGACAGGCTCCCTTCGGAGCTCCAGCTCTCCAAGGTGACATTCATCACCGAGCCGTCGGGCTATTCGGACGGGGTCGTGAGCTATGCGTTCCCCCTGGATTCCGGAGTCAAGCGTGTCGACGAGTTCGTTCTGGACACGCTGTTCGACAGCTATTCGATCTACCTGAACTGGGCGATCGACCAGGTGAGCACAATGACATACCCGGCGCATGCAATCGGGATAGACTCGGTCTTCTCCACCTCGTTCCAGCCAGGGGGGGCGGGCAAAGTGAACATCACACTCATCAATCACGGCACCAGTCCGACGACCGTGATCCTCCGGCTCTCGCTGCCGGAGCGATGGATGGCGGTACCGCTGCAGGCCACGGACAACATCCAGCCCAGGTCGGCATCCAGCTACGAGTTCGAAGTGAATGCCCCGTCCGATGCTGCGGCGGGGGCGTATCCCGGCAAGGCCGCGGTATTCTACGAATTGAGCTCCCTCGAGGCTCCGCTGTCCTTGGTGGTCACCTCTCCCGCGGTCACGGTGATAGAGACCAGCGGACTCGCCGCTTCCGCCACTACCCTGATCCTCGCCATCGCGTTCATAGCGGCCCTGATATTCGTGCTGATCTCGTTCAGGAAGCGCAGGAAAGCCAGGGCTAGGTGAGCGGATAAAGAAAGAAAAGAGCGCCGGGGACTCCGGCGTGCGTATCCTGTTCTCAGCCCAAAGGCGGTATCAGTTCGTGAAGTCGCTGTCGTACTTCTGCCCGAACTTGTACTTGTAGGCGTGCTGGTGGTGCGTGTCCTTCTTGTCCGTGAACCACTCGCCCACGACCTCTCCCTTGATGTGCTCGCGCTCTATGCGCTGGCCGTTGATCCTCTGCACATCTGAGAACTCCTTGTACTGCTCCGGCAGCACGAGCGTTATCGCCTGTCCTTCCTTTCCGGCGCGCGCAGTCCTTCCCACCCTGTGGGAGTAGACCGCCGGCTCGTCAGGAAGGTCGAAGTTGATCACGTGCGTGATGTTGGAGACGTCGATGCCTCTCGCCGCGAGATCGGTCGCCACGAGGAACCTGATGCGGCCTGCCTTGAACTCCTGCATCGTCCTGTCCCTCTTGTTCTGGGACAGGTCTCCGTGGATCGCCATCGCGTCGATGCCCTCCCTGTGCAGCTGGTGGGCGAGCTTGTCCGCGCCGAACTTCGTCCTGGTGAATATCAGCGCCAGCTTCGGCTGCTTGGTCCTTATCAGCGTCAGCAGCACCGGGAACTTCTTCTTCCTCTCCACCAGGATGAACGTCTGCTTGATCTTGTCGATTGGCACGGCGTCCGTGCTGACCGTGAGGCTCTGCGGGTTCTTCATGTACCTCTGGGAGAGGTCCCGGATCTCCTGCGGCATGGTGGCCGAGAAGAGCAGCGTCTGCCTGTCCCTCATGGTCCAGTCGAGGATCTTCCTGACGTCATCGATGAAACCCATGTCGAGCATGCGGTCCGCCTCGTCGAGGACGGCGATCTTGACATCCTCCAGGTGGAGCGCCCTGCGGTCGATCATATCGAGCACCCTTCCCGGCGTGCCGACGACCACGTTCGCTCCCCTCTGGAGTTCGTCTATCTGCTTGTTGATGGACGCGCCGCCGTAGATCGTGACGATCGACAGCTGGTGGTACTTGCTCAGCTTCCTGATCTCCTGCGTCACCTGCACCGCCAGCTCACGCGTCGGCGTCAGAATGAGCGCCTGCGGCTTGTGGTGCCTGCGGTCGATGTGCTCGATTATGTGTATCCCGAACGCGGCGGTCTTTCCGCTTCCGGTCATGGCCTGACCTATGAGATCAACGCCTTTCTTCAGCACGGGGATCGATTCCCTCTGTATCGGGCTCGGTGATGCGAACCCCATTTCCTTTATTGCCCTCATCGTATACGGATGCAAGGCTAACTTCTCAAAAGACATATGTGTGTCTCCTCCGTCGTATTTCTGTAACTGTATATCACTTCGGCGGCTTCCGCCTGCGTGCTTCTTTACTTTCCATCCAGCACGCCCTTGTACAGGAGGCAGACAGAATCAGTAAGAAAACAGTTCACTAGTTTCGACTGGATTACCTACTCAATTGGTCTTTTTAATCGTTGCCCCAGCCGGTAAGGAGGACATCACCTTGCACCAGGCATGAACGACTGCTTCGGCTCGGACGCGTACAGGACCGATTCGTAACCTTTTATGATGTCGCTGAATTTGCTTTGGATGTCATTCATGATCAGATAATATTCCTCGAAATTCCTGACGTCGAATGCAATCTCCACGTCCCAGGGCCCGACCGTCAATATTATGTTCTGGGTCTCCGGTTTCAGCTTGCAGTACTCGATGAATGCGTTCCTCTTTTTCTTCGTAAGGTTCCTGAACGAGATGCATGCCTTGCAGGTCTGCCTCCCGAGCCGATGTGCGTCCAGCCCGCACTTGTACCCGACGATCATCTTCTTCTTCTCGAGCTGCTTTATCCTGTATCCGACCGTTGACGGAGAGAGTTTCGTGAGCTCAGCCAGCTCGGAGATGCGGATCCTCGCGTTGCCCGCGAGATGCCGGAGTATCTTCGTGTCAACGTCATCGATCTTGATCGGCTCAAGATCCTCTCCGAACGTCATCTCGACCGGTTCGAGATATCCCGGGAACTGGGCCGCCATCTCTTTGGTGACGAACCATCTCCGGTTATACTGCAGGGATCTCCTGCTTATGGAGAATTCCCGTTCCTGGATATACATGCTGAACCGATTCAGGAGCTCGTCCTCGAATTCGCCTATCTCCTGCGAATTCTTCGCCCAGAACGCGATGATCAGATCCCATCTCCCCTGGCAGTATCCGATCCAAAAGACCCGATCGTCCTTCATGAGAAAGTCATGGAGCTGCGTCCTCACCGTGGGGCTGAGATTCTGCAGCTTGAAATACAGCTTGTTCGCCTGATATCCGAGCCGATAGGTCGAGATCACAGCCTGGAATCTCAGTATTATCCCGTTCTTCACCAGATTGTTTATCCGGTGAAAGACCACTTCCTTGCTCAGCCCGACTTTCCGTCCGAGATCAGACAGGGAGATGCGGCTGTCCTTCTCCAGCTCCAGCAGTATCCGCCTGTTCTTGAAGTCAAGCTTCACTTCGGTCGCCTCGCCAGACTCCATTTCCTGTGTCGCCTTCGCCATGACATTCTGCCCTAGGGTGTCTCACCCGTTATGTTGAGTAATTTAATATTATATCAGAATATTGATAAATATTCCTTTTTTGTTAAAATTTCCCCTCAGAATCTTTAACATAATGAAAAGTTAATATACTAGTGAGAGGTGGACGAAATGGTAGACGTCATAAACGAGGGGAAATTCGGGGAAAGCGATGAAGGCAAGGCGCTCGCGGTCTCGGCTCACGAATCATTGGGAACGCTGCCGAACGCACTGAAAGAGCTATGGTTCGAGATCGGAGGGAGCTGCCACCTGAGATGCAAGTACTGCTTCGCATGCTCGGGGGGAGTGGATAGCTGCAAGGACAACCTGAGCATCGATCAGACGATGGGTTTCCTAAACGAATTCGTGAAAAACGGCGGCGAGAGGATCGGGGTGGTCGGCGCCGGAGAACCGTTCCATCCGAACAACATAGGCGACCTGTTCGCTGTCCTGGAATTCGCGAAAGCAGCGGGAGTAAAGACAACGGTATTCACCACAGGAGACCTCATCACCGGCGGGGTCATCGATCGGTTGGATGGCTACCCGAACATCGTGCTGCTCATAAAGCTCAATAGCCAGAATCCGGACGTCCAGGACGCTCTTGTGAACAGCAGTGGATACTCCGAACGCAGGGATGCCGGGCTGCAACGATTGATGCGGAGGGGATACAACGACGGCAAGCGGCTGGGCATGGTCACGAGCATAATGGGCGCGAACAAGGACGAGATGGCCGATCTCCTCAGGTACTCAAGGAGGAACAACCTGATCTTCGATGCGGATTCGCTGATACCCAGGGGAAGGGGCGCCGAATGCGGCCTCGGGATACCGTCCGATGAGATGATGGAGACCATCGAGACGCTCAGAACGGTCGATGCGGAGGAATTCGGAAACGTATGGGAGTTCTCGAGCAACTATATCGCGAGCCCCCCCTGCACCAGGTTCAACCAGCATCTGTATGTGAGCAAGACGGGCACAGTGCACCCATGCGTCGGTTCCACCACCGTCCTGCTCGGAAACGTCAAGGAGCAGAAACTGATGGATGTCTGGAACTCCGATGCCATGCGAATAATCAGGAGCCATGCATACGCGGGCAAGTGCACCACGTGCGAGAACTTCAACACGAACAGCAGATTCCATACGGGAAAACGCTGCTACTCGTGCCTCGCAAGAAGCACTGAGACCGAATGCATGACAACTGAATTCATAACGAAGAACCGGTTCGTCCAGACCAGAGGGTGCTTCGGATACAAGCCGATGGGCACGCCGGGCTCTGACCCTACAAAACAGACGCGGGCGATGTGAATAAGGCGAATCCCGGAAAGAGTTTATAATAAACCGGGATATCTCCCCTATGCCATCGAACGTGGTGCGGGCGCGAATACTCGCCAGCGGATCCGTCCAAGGCGTCGGTTACAGGTACAAGGTCGCCAGGGACGCCAGGAAACTCGGGATCCGCGGCACGGTGCGCAACCTGGACGACGGGCGCGTGGAGATATTCTGCGAGGCGGACGACAGGAAGCAGCTCGACGAGTTCGTCCGCGAGATCGGCCGGAGCGACTTCCTTATCGTGGTGGAGGACGTCCAGGTGATGCTGGAGGGGCAGCCCGGCTACGGGTCCCATCCGAACCAGTCGCAGAAGTTCGATGTCGAGTTCTGAATGTCCGATCTTTTGCGGCGGCAGCGACTATTTTTAATCCTGACGTGGAAACAGGAGCATGCTCCTGCATAACACACTCACAAGGAAGAGCGAGCTGTTCGAGCCGCTGGAGAAAGGCGTCGTCAAGATGTACTGCTGCGGCCCGACCGTCTACAACTACGCCCACATCGGCAACCTGAGGGCATTCACATTCTATGACATCGTCCTTCGCACGCTGAATCACAAGGGCCACAAGGTCACGTTCGTCATGAACCTGACCGACGTGGACGACAAGACGATCAACGGATCGCGCAAGGAAGGGGTGTCGCTCAAGGAGTTCACCGAGAGATACACCAAGCTGTTCTTCGAGGACCTTTCCAAGCTGAACATCAGGAAGGCGGACCTCATCACGAAGGCGACGGAGTACGTCCCGGAGATGGTCGATCTCACCAAGCGGCTGATGTCGAACGGGATGGCCTACAAGGGTGCCGATGGGTCGATCTACTACAAGGTCAGCGCGTTCCCGGAATACGGCAAGCTGTCGCATTTCGACATCAAGCAGCTGAAGGCGGGCGCCAGCGGAAGGGTGAACGCCGACGAATACACCAAGGAGCAGGCCTCCGATTTCGCGCTCTGGAAGGCATGGACCCCTGAAGACGGCGACGTGTTCTGGGAGACCGAGCTCGGCAAGGGAAGGCCGGGATGGCACACGGAATGCTCCGCCATGTCGATGAAGCACCTCGGCGAGACGCTGGACATCCACTGCGGCGGCATAGACCTCATGTTCCCGCATCATGAGAACGAGATCGCCCAGTCCGAAGGCGCGACAGGGAAGCAGTTCGTGAGGTACTGGCTGCACAACGCCCACATACTCGTCGACGGCGTGAAGATGTCGAAGTCGCTCGGAAATTTCTATGTCCTCAACGACCTGCTGCAGAAGGGATACAGGCCGGAGGCGATCAGGTACCTGTTCATCTCCTCCCACTACAGGGAGCAGGTCAATCTCACGTTCAAGGCGCTGGACTCGGCGCAGCAGTCGATCAACCGGATATTCGACTTCGTCCGCTCGCTCAACGAGGTGAAGAGCGAGCTGAACAATCCGGATGTCGAGCAGCTTGTGGTCAGCGCGACGAACGCGTTCGAGCTCGCGCTCGACAACGACCTCAACACCCCGCAGGCGCTTTCGGCGCTCTTCGAGCTAATCAAGGAGACCAACAAGCTCATCGCCGCGAACGACTTCGGCAAGGAGAATTCCAACGAGGTCAGGATGGCGATAAACAAGTTCGACGAGGTACTCGGCCTCCTCTACTACATGGAGAAGCCGCTGCCGATGCCGAAGGAAGAGATCGAGAAGCTGGTCTCGGAAAGGGCTGCCGCGAAAGCCGCGAAGGATTTCGCGAAGGGCGATTCCATCCGGAAGCAGCTGAAGGACAAGGGCATCATCCTCGAGGACGCAAGGGAAGGCACCACATGGAAGGTAGCCTGATCGCTTCCGCTCACGCCGGGATTTTTGCGGCCCCAGCCAACATTTAAACCGCTTTTTCTACGCCTCCTGACGTAGCCGGAAACTTAAGGTATAAATACGAGTTTCGGGCCATATATACGTGGGTGTGTGGGGGAAATTAGGCTGGTTCAGCGACA